>NZ_CAJQZB010000020.1:0-108411 GCF_907164545.1 Paraburkholderia gardini
TCGCAGTTGCGCTTCGCTTCGCTCGCTGTGATCAACTTACGGTGGGACTTGCACCCACAAGAGTGCGCCCATGCTGGGCGCACAAGCAAAAGGCGCTTCATGGCGAATTGCCATGAAGCGCCTGACGTATCGCCTCAAAACGCGACGTGACGCGAATTCTGATTCAGAGCCACGCCCTGCGCATCATGCGTGCATCAGATCGCCCAGCCGCCGAGGTAGAACACGGCGAGCACCAGTGCGATCGCCACCGTGCCGACGTTGAGCTTGCGGAACTCGCCGCTTACCACGCGACCGATCACGAGCGTGCAGAAGCCGAGCATGATGCCGGTGACGATGTTCGCCGTGAGCACGATGAACACGGCGCACACGAGGCCGGACATCGAGTCGATCGTGTCCTTCATGTCGAGCTTGCTGACGCTGCTCAGCATCAGGAGACCGACATACATCAGCGCCGGTGCGGTTGCATAGGAAGGCACGAGGCTTGCGAGCGGCGAGAAGAACATCACGACGAGAAACGCGAGTCCGACCACGGCGGCGGCAAGGCCCGTCTTCGCACCCGCGGCGACACCCACGGTCGATTCGATATACGCCGCGGCCGGCGCGCCGCCCAGGAAACCGGAGAAGATCGAGCTGATCGAATCGGCCGTCAGCGCGCGGCCGCCGTTGATGATGCGGCCATTCGCATCCAGCTGGCCGGCCTGCCCCGCGACGGCGCGAATCGTGCCGGTGGCGTCGAACACAGCCGTCATCACGAGAGCGAGCACGCTGGGGATCACGGTCAGTGACAGTGCGCCCTTGATGTCCATCGAGCCGATGAGCGATGCGTGTCCCGGCGCCGACAGCGACGGCACCGCAAAGAAACCATGGAATGCAACCGCCGGATCGATGATCAGCGCGATCGCGGAAATCGCGACGATCACGAGCAGGATCGAACCCGGCACGCGACGGCGCACCAGACCGAAGATCGCCGCGAGCCCGGCCACCGACATGATCACCGGCAACGACGTGATGTGTCCGAGTTGCACCGGCAGTCCCGGCCCCGGATTCTTCACGACGAGACCGACGTCGTTTGCCGCGATCAGCAGCAGGAAGAGGCCAATGCCGATGCCCGTGCCGTGCGCGATGCCCGACGGCAGATTGCGCAGGATCCACGAGCGCACGCCCGTCACCGAGATGCCGGTGAACACGAGGCCCATCAGGAAGACCGCGCCGAGCGCGACCGTCGGCTGCAGGCCTTTACCGAGCACGAGGCCGAATGCGGTGTATGCGGTGAGCGAGATCGCGCAGCCGATGGCGATCGGCAGCTTCGCCCAGACGCCCATCAGGAGCGAGCCGAACGCCGTGGTCAGACATACGGCGACGAACACCGCGCTGGTGTCGAAGCCCGCCTTGCCGAACATGCCCGGCACGACGAACACGGAATAGACCATCGCGAGAAACGTTGTGATGCCCGCGACGATTTCCTGCCGCTGCGTGCTGCCGCGCGAGGTGATTTCAAAGTACCGGTCGAGCATGCCCTTCGAATCGAAGGACTGGACGCCGACTTCGCTAATCGGCTGGGCCTGGGGTTCCATCATGGTAAGCGACTCCTTTATCAGCATGCTGAAACGGTCAATGAGCCGGCCGTCATCAGGTTTGTCTCGTTACGTGTTATGTGTGCCCGCCGGCGTACCAGGGGCCGCTTTGTGCAGGGGTTGAACGCGTATCCGTTGTGCGGGCCCGTCGCGCGGCCAGACTCTTGCTGACGATCTGCCTGCAACCCGCCATTGCGCGCGACGCTCTGTTCTTCTTGTGCTGTCACGAAATGTAGGGGAACACAAACATATCTCCCATCGCATGTGCGGCATGAAGAATATGTCGCGGTCCTTATGTCGTTGCAGGACGGTCGGGTGGCACGGCGGGCCGCGTGTTTACACCTACGGTTTCCAGCGCCTCAAACACGTGCCCGGCCGCTTCCCGCCAGGGTCGGGCGCGCGGATGCGGCGGATGCGGCAGGCGCGTTTCGGGACTGCAATCCGGCCCCAACGCGGGCGGGACACACCGCGCGGGTTAAACTCTCGGCCTGACACGCGACCAACTGTATCGATGGCGGTCACGATTACGTGCCCGTCTGTGCCCATGGAGTCCTTCTAGATGAGTGGCGGTTTCCCACGTCCAGCTTTCCGTCTCGCGATCCTGATCGTCCTTGCGGCGTGGTTCCTGTCGGGCTGCAGCCTGCTGGAGCTGCAATCGCCCGCGCCGATCCGCGACGCCGAAGCGATTCCGGCCGAACCCGAAGCGCCGCCGCTCGTCATCGAGGACAACGAGCCCGAGCAGACCGACACCTCCGACCACCCGGTGCCGAAAAAGCCGAAGCATCCGGTCGTGAAGCCGCACAAGGTCGAGGAACCGCCGCCGCCCGTGCCCGCGTCGGCGCCGCCCGCGCCGCCCCCGCCGATCATCACGACCCGCACCATCGAGCGCAACACCGCGCACGGCCTGCTCGACAGCGAAGTGCAGCGGCCCGACGGCAAGGTCGTCGGCCGCGCAGTCGATCTCATCACGGATGCCAGCGGCACACCGCGCGAAATGGTCGTGAATCTGCTGGGCTTTCTCGGCATCGGCGACCGCAAGGCGAATTTCCCGTGGAACGCGTTTCGCTTCGCGCCCGCCGCGAAGGGCGCGCCGATCACGATCAACATGCCGCAGGGCAAGCTGCCGTTCTCGATCCGGCCGAAACTCGCCGGGCCGCTCGCCGGCACTTCGCCACCGCCCGTCAGCCCCGGACAGCTGCCGCTGCTCGACACGAACGTCGAACGCGCGAACGGCGACAAGGTGGGACGCATCATCGATGTGCTGATCGACGGCGCCGCGCAGCCGCAGGCGGTCGTGCTCGACGTGAGCGGCATCATCAACCCCGACCGGCGCACGATCGCGGCCAACTGGTCGGCGCTGCACTTCGTCACGAAGAACAAGGAACTGACGCCGCTCATCGATCTGAGCGAGGCGCAGATCAAGGCCTCGCCTTCGTACACGACGGACGGACCGATCCGCGCGGTTTCGCCGGCACCTCCAGCCCCCGCGGCGCCACCTGCCCCATCTCCTGCCCCCGCGCCCGCACTCGCACCCGCACCCGCGCCTGCCAGGGCGACTGCGAGCGCATCGTCGTCCACGGCTGCGGCCTCTTCTGTGAAGCCTGCCCGATGACCGACCGACACAAGGCGGACGCGCGCAGTCTGCATGCCCTCAACTGGCTGAATTTTTTCGTCGCCAATGTGCAGACGGGATTTGGTCCGTTCATCGCTTCGTACCTCGCGTCGCACAAGTGGACACAGGGCGAAATCGGTCTCGCACTCTCGGTCGGCACGATCAGCGCGATGGTGAGCCAGGTGCCGGGCGGCGCCGTCGTCGACGCCCTGCGCAACAAGAAGGGTGCGGCCGCGTGGGCGATCATCGCGATCATCGCGAGCGCGCTGCTGCTCGCCAGCAGCCCGACCGTGCTGCCAGTGATGATCGCGGAGGTCTTCCACGGCTTCGCGAGCTGCATGCTCGTGCCGGCGATGGCGGCTATCTCGATCACACTGGTGGGCCGACACGATCTCGGCGACCGGCTCGGCCAGAACGCGCGCTGGGCGTCGATTGGCAGCGCGGTCGCGGCGGGCCTGATGGGACTCTTCGGCGAATACTATTCACCGCGAGCGGTCTTCTGGCTCACCGGCGCGCTCGCGGTGCCCGCGCTCTTCGCGCTCGCCATGATTCACACGAATCCGCACCCGACGCCGGTCGCGGTGAAGCACAAGCCCAAACCCAAGCCGGAAAAGGAAGAACGCGAGACGTTGCGTGAACTGCTGCGCGACAAACGGATGCTGATTTTCGCGGCATGCGTGGTGCTGTTCCATCTGTCGAATGCGGCGATGCTCAACCTCGCCGCAGGCGAAGTGACCGCGGGCATGGGCGACTACGTGCAGCTCGTGATCGCGGCCTGCATCATCGTGCCGCAGGCGATCGTCGCGATGCTCTCGCCGTGGGTCGGCCGCTCGGCCGAACGCTGGGGACGCCGGCCAGTCCTGCTGCTCGGTTTCTCGGCGCTGCCGTTACGCGCGCTGCTGTTCGCCGGCGTGAGCAGCCCGTATCTGCTCGTGCCCGTGCAGATGCTCGACGGCCTGAGCGCCGCGGTGTTCGGCGTGATGCTGCCGCTGATCGCCGCCGACGTCGCGGGTGGCAAGGGGCGCTACAACCTGTGTATCGGGCTCTTCGGGCTCTCGGCCGGGATTGGCGCGACGTTGAGCACGACGGTGGCGGGATTCGTCGCCGATCACTTCGGCAATGCGTTCAGCTTCTTCGGGCTGGCCGCGGCGGGTGCGCTCGCCGTGCTGCTCGTGTGGGTCGCCATGCCGGAAACCCGCGACAGCGCCGCGAACGGTGAAACAGCCGGGGTGCCGGAGGTGCATTAGGGCCGGCGCGGCGGCGAAACCGTCGTTTCGCCGCGCCCGGTCTGATCGAGAAACCCGGTGGCGCGCTTTCTCAGCACGGCGCTGAAATCGTCGAGCCAGCCGATCGAAAGGCGCCAGCTCTGCCAGTAGAGATCGATGTCGAGATGCCTGCCCGGTGTCATCTCGACAAGTTCGCCGCTCGCCAGATGCGGCGCGACCATCCGCTCCGGGCACATGCCCCACCCCATCCCCGTCACGCACGCGCGCAGAAATCCCGCAACGTGCGGAATCCAGTGCAGCGGCGGATCGAGCTCCGCGCGCGTCACGCGGCGCATGAAGCGTTTCTGCAACTGGTCCTTCGGATTGAAGTCGACACACGGCGCGTTGCGCAAGGCGTCGCGCGTGACACCTTCGGCGAAATGCCGCTCGAAATAGCGCGGCGCGCAGACCGCCAGATAGCGCATGCGGCCGAGGCGCGTCGAGCGGCAGCCCTGCACGGGGTCCGCCTGCGTCGTCACGGCGCCCTGCACGCTGCCGTCGCGAATGCGCTGCGCGGTGTGATCCTGGTCGTCGATCACGAGATCGAGCAGCATTTCGCGCTCGACGCAAAAATCCGCGACGGCGTCGATGAACCAGGTGCCGACGCTGTCGTCGTTCACCGCGACACGCAACGTGGGCCACGATTCGACGAGCGCGCCCGGCAGCGTCGGCAGGCGCCCGCCCAGTTCGGCTTCGAGCAGCTGCACGCGTTCGGTGTGGCGGCACAGCAGCGCGCCGGAGGTTGTCGCGACGCACGGCTGCCCGCGCTTCACCAGCACGCTGCCGACGCGCTCTTCCAGCAGCTTCACGCGCTGCGACACCGCGGACGGCGTTACGTTGAGTTCATTCGCGGCGCGATCGAACGAACCGTGGCGCACGACGGCCGCGAGTGCGTCCAGCAAGGCATAGTCGAGCATTAGCGCTCCTTAATCCGCATTAAGTGAATTAGCTTCTCTTATGGACTTCGAAATCGCAGACTAGCGTCATTCGTTTCAACCGTCTACTGGATCAGGCTATGGACTGGCTCGCTTTTTCGCATGGCGCGGCGTTGTGCGCTTCGCTGATCGTCACCATCGGGGCGCAGAACGCGTTCGTTCTACGTCAGGGCATCATGCGCTCGCACGTCGGGAAGATCGTCGTGCTGTGCACGCTGTCGGACTTCATCCTGATCGCGCTTGGCGTGGGCGGCGCATCGGCGCTCGTCGAGCGCTATCCGGCGTTCGTGCACGCGATGCTGTATGTGGGTCTCGCGTATCTCGTGTGGTTCGGTATCGGCGCGCTGCGGCGCGCGGTCAAACCCGGGCACGCGGTGCTGGATGCCGCCGGCGGGGACGCCGCGCCCGTGCGGCAGCGCGCGCTGCCAGTTCTGCTGATGACGCTCGCATTGACCTGGCTGAATCCACACGTCTATCTGGACACGTTCCTGCTGATCGGCACCGCCGGGGCGCGTGAAGCACAGAGCGGGCGCATGGCGTTCGCGCTCGGAGCGATGGCGGTGAGCGCGGTGTGGTTCGTGCTGCTGGGTTATGGTGCCCGCGCGCTCGCGCCGCTCTTCCGGCGAGCCGCCGCGTGGCGCGTACTCGACGGCGCGATTGGGGGCATGGTCTTGCTGATCGCGGTGACGCAGTTGCGGTAAGTTGTTCCCCTAAACAGCAACGGCCTTCGCGGCAGGAATTCGTATCAGGAGACGAATCAGACGCGGGCGCAGCGGATGCCGTGCGGCCAGCGCCAGAATCCGTAACGCCCGGACAGCCTTCTTCACCGGTCGGCGCTCGCCGGCCCCGTCCCGACAGTCTGCAACCCGCCATCGGTCACATACGGCATGATGCCCACCGCGCTGATCAGCGCGGCGGTATCGCGCGCGCATGCGTGATCGTCAGGCGCGCAGTAATCGATCGACAGGACCGGCAAACGGTATTGCTCGCGAATCGTCTTCGCCTGCGCAAGCAGCCAGTCGCGATCGTCCCGCGACACCTCGACATAGCGCTGTTTTGCCTGATCCCAGCCGCGATACAGCGACTCGAACGCGACGACGTACGCAAGCGCATGCACCTGCGGCAGGATTTCGAAGCCACGGTTGAGGATCAGCTTCGCGCCGGGATAGCGCGCCTTGATCGCGCGGATCACGCTCACCAGCCCGGCTTCCTGGCGCGCGCGCGCTTCAGCGGTTTTCGCGACCAGCTGGTACGAATCGAGTGTGTCGAGAAAGAAGCCGCGATAACCGAGCTTCCACAGCGGCGCGATCACGTGCTCGACATAGAACGCGGGCCAGCCCGCCGCATCCTGATCCACCACTGTCGATGCCCAGGTGTCGTTGCTGCCCACGAGCCACGCCTTCGGTATCGCCGCGTAGTACGGCCGCTCACGCGACACTTCACCCACGCTGACGTAGGCAAACCACGCGGTATGCGCGTTCCTGTGCGCAAGCGGATCGAAACCGCTGTCCGGCTCGATGACCGCGATGTCGAACGCTTCCAGCTGCGCGACCGGCGGGTGCTCGCCATAGAAAAGCGCAATCGACGGCTTCGCTGGCGCACCCGACGATGCCTGCGCATGCACGGCAGAAGACAGCGCGCCAACGATCACAACGCGCGCGATGCGCGACGCGAAGCGGAGCATCGCGCGCAATGAATAGCGGTCAGGATGTTCAAACTTCACGGCACCTGTTCCTGTCGATGCGATGGAGGGCGCAGCATGTCCGATACGTCAATTCCGCAGCATATATGTTTCGTACTCGAGCGAAGCGAATTTCCGGTCGAGCACCGTGACGGCCGCGATCACCACGGCGAGCAGCGCCAGCGCAAAACCATAGCCATATGAATCGGGGCCGAGCCACAGCGTGAAACCGGTAAAGAGCCCATTGAGCACGACGAACGCCGCCGTCAGCTTCAGCACGATGCGACGGCCGTCGAGATAAAAGAACACGTTCAGCAGACCGAGCAGCAACACCTGCAGGCTCGCCGAAATCACATCGATGACCAGCAGCGGCATATAGAGCGCCGAAATATGCAGCGATTCGAGAATCCGCGCGCCGAATGTGACGATCAGCAACAGCACGACCGCCTGCACCTTGATGATTTCGTACAGGCCGGTGCGCACGCTGCCAACCATCATGTCGCGCATGTCGTTGATATGGCGCAGCGTCGCGCCGCTGCGCACCGCGTCGTAGAACGCGTCGTAGTATTCGACGAAATCCGCTTCGATACGCACCAGAAACGTCGCCATGCCCGGCATCACGCACAGGTACGCGACGAAAACCGGAATGTCGTAGATCACCGATGCATGCAGCGGTCCGATCACCTGCGTGCCCGTACCCGGCGCATACCAGAACATGAACTTGTCGAGCCACACGCCCAGATTGAACAGCAGGCCCACGATCGCGAGGCTGGGATAGGCAAAGCGCCGCTGGAACACCTCGAACGAGATGAAACGCGTGCTTCGGTAGTCACGATAAATAAGACCCGACAAGCCGGCCAGCAAGACCAGATGCCCCGCGACAAACCCGCCGAGCAGGCCCACGAGACCGTTGCGGTTGAGCAGCAGCGCGAACCCCACCGTGCATGTATAGCCGACGAGGAACACCAGCAGGATCTGCCGGTACTGCTTGACGCTCGACAGAAAGATCACCGCGATCCAGATGTTGCTCACCACGACGAAGCCCGCGACCATCAGCAACCGGTACAGCAGCGGTTCGGCACGGAACAGGAACGCCATCGCGACGAATCCGCATACGCCCGACGCGATCGTCGAGACGAGCACCACGCCGTTGTAGTTCGACAGCACCAGGTCGTCGCGCTTTTCGAACAGGCGGTCGGAGATGAAACGCGTGAACGATAGCTGCAACGGCCCTGTCAGTATCAGGCTGAGCGCGATGATGTAGGTCACCGACACCTGGAACTGCACGATTGCGTACTTCGGAATCACGAACGCAAGACTCAGCACGCCGATGATCAGAATGCCGAAGATCGACAGGATGAGCGGGCCCGAACTGATCAGGCCGGCGTACGCGTATGCGCGCGCCACGCCGGTCAGCGTTTCGCGCCGCAGGATTTTACGTAGTTCGAAGCCGATACCCGCCATCAGCGTGTCTCCTGCGTTTGCGTGCCGGTTTGCATACCGGTTTGCGTGGCGCGCGCGGCGTGCGGCACCGGGCAGCGCGCCCCGGCCTGATCCGCGCCCTGGGAATCGGGCGCGGCCGCGAGTTTTTCGTAGAGGATGCGGTAGCGGTCGATCATCTGCGCGCGCGTGTAATAGCGGCGCACGCGCGCAAGACCCGCCTGTTGCGCGGCCTGCCAGCGCACGTCGTCACCGAGCAGCGACAGCACCGCCGCAGCGAACGCCGCCGGATTCGCGAGCTGCACGACGAGACCCGCCGAACCGAGTGCACGATCCTCCGCGGTTTCGCCTTCGATCAGCTCGCGGCACGATCCGACGTCGGTGGTGATCGCGGGCACGCCGGCCGCGAAGCCCTCCAGCACGACGAGCGGCAGCGCCTCGCTGATCGACGTCAGCGCGATCACGTCGATTTTCGGCAGCACGTCATCGATGCGCTGGAAGCCGAGGAACTTCACGTTCTTCGCGAGACCCAGGCTTTCGACCAGCGCCCGGCATTCGAGCGCATAGGCCGGATCTTCCTCTTCCGGTCCGATAATCCAGCCTTCGATATCGGGCATCGTGCGCGACGCGATAAAGAGCGCGCGGATAAACGTCTTGATGTCCTTGATCGGCACCACCCGCCCGATCAACCCCACCACCCGATGTGGACCCGCCCCGCGCTTCGCGACGAGCGGCGCGAGGCCGTCCACGTCGATGCCGTTCGGAATGTTCTGCGTGCGGCTCGCGTCGGCGCCGTCGGCGATCTGCCGCTGGCGGTTCGCTTCGTACAGCGCGACGATATCGTCGGCCGCATCGTAGGCCATCTTGCCGATCGCCTCGAAGAAGCGCACCCACAGTTCACGGAAATAGCTGACCTTCGAGATGTCGCGCTCGAACACGCCACGGTTATCGCGGATCCAGCGGCTTTGCAGCAGATCGATCTTGCGTTCCTTCGTGTAGATGCCATGCTCGGACACCAGCAGCGGACGACGCGTGCGGTGATGCAGGATCGCGCCGAGAAAGCCCGCGTACCCCGTCGACACCGTGTGATACACGCGCGCCGGCGGCAGTTCTTCGGCTATGCGCACCAGTTGCCACAACGGCTTGTGCATGATGCGCACGGTCCAGAAGTAGTCGGTGAACGACGGGTCCGTACAGTACTGCTGGTATTGATCGACGATGGTTTCCCATGCCGCGCGGCTGGTGAGGAACTGCGCTTCGCTCAACGCGCCATGTTCGCCGAGCATCGGTATCATGCCGGCCATCAGGCCGCCTGCGTCCAGCGCGCCCTGCGGATCGCGCAGCGCCGCGTGCAGTTCGGCCGAGCGCGCGAACGCGGCGCGGTCCCCTTCCATCGCATGCGGCTGACGCACGTCCGCGTCGGTATGTTCGTACAGGTAATGCGCCTCGAAATGCACGACGTTGTCGGGCAGTGCGTAGGCCGCACCCGCGTAGTCTTCCTGGCGGCTGCCGATAAAGACGATCGAAAAACGCGTGGACGGGTAAGCCCCTACCATCTCATTGACCCAGCTCGACACACCGCCGCGCACATACGGAAACGTGCCTTCGAGCAACAGGCAGACATCGGCATCGGCGGCGCGACGCATCAGGGACGATTTCGTCATGACCAGTAGCTCACAACCGGTTTGAGTGTAGGGAACACCGCGGCGTTGCCGAGCGATGCGAGCAGCGTGGACACCTGACGGTAATCGCCGCGCAGATACGCGACCTCGGCGAGCCACGGCACCAGCCGTTCGCGCGGGAAGCCGAGCGCCTGCGCGCGCGACATGCACGCTTCGGCGTCTTCCGGTTTGCCGTCGGCGAGCGCGAGACGGCCGCGGATCAGCCACAGCGCGGCGTCGCTGTCGTCGGTTTCGAGCGCGGCGCGCGCGTGGCGGTCCGCCTGTTTGAGCGTGTGCCGGTACACGACACCCTGCACGAGGTTCTGGTACACGAGTTCGAAATGCAGTTCCGCCAGCCGCCGGTTGAGCGCATGACGTTCGCGGTCGTCGTTCGCGGCTTCCAGCGCTTTGCCGGTCTGGAAGATCTTCTGCATGATCTCGTTCTCAGCGTGATCGAGCGTACCGTATGCGATCAGGCGCACGTCTTCCAGCGAATCGGCGAGCAGTTCGCGCAGCAGCGTGCCGGTCGTGCGCGTGGGCATGCCCTGGATCGCAACGAGCGCCGACAGCCGGTCGGTGGCGGGAACCTGCGTATTCGCGAGGCGCGCCTGCAGCCGCGCGCCGCCGCCATGCGAGACGCGCGACACGAGCCACGTGACGAACTGCGGGCGCGGCACACTGGCCAGCAACCCGCTTTCCCGCGAACCAGGGAAACATGCGGCCCAGATGCAGCTCGTCAGCACGACGAGCCCGCCGCACAGCGGCACGAAGGTACACAGCAGCCACAGCAGAAGGAGCGACGCGACGCGCGGCTCGCGGTAGCGCACGGGCAGAAAACCGCTCAGCGCCACGGCTTCGGCGAACCCGGCGACGGCCTGGAGCACCAGAAACAGCAGGAGCGGATCGACGCTCGCCGCCGGATGCAGCAGCTGCCGGAGCGCGACGACCTGCGCGATCACGGCGACCACGACGGCAAGCGCCGTTATGAGACGAGTGCGGACGTTGGCGTTAGACATTGACGCCGCTTCGCTGGAGAAGACGCAGCAGTGCCGTGCCCGGCTCGGTGCCGTCGAGATGCAGCGTATGCACGCCCACCCGCGCCGCTTCGAGATCGGTATTGAACTGCGCCGCCAGGCTGCCTTCGGTCCGCGCGAGATAGCCGTCGATACCGGTCGTATCGGTAGCGGGCATCAGGTTCACCAGTACCGACTGTTCCGCGGTACGCACCGGCCACATCACGTCGAGCGAACGGCGACGGCGCATCACGTGCTCGAACAGCGAATCGCCGGCTTCGTCGCGCGGGAACGCGAGCGCCACGAGCGAGGACGCGACGCCCGCCTCGCGCTGCAGGCGTGTCAGGCGCCCGAGGTCGAGCGCGAAATCGTACGGGCAGTACGGCACCGTATCGAGAATCCGCTGCACGAACGCCGAGTGTTCGACGCCGTCCGCGTAATAGCCGAGCAGCACGAGCAGCAGTTGCAGGTTGTCGAAGTTCAGCGACAGGAACGGCATGCGCTTCACGACCAGCAGCGCGATCAGTTCGCCATCGGCGGACACGAGCGGCGCGCAGACGACGTAATGCGTATTCGTCACCGGTGTCTCTTCGCTCTTCAGATGCGCGATGGCGAGCGTATTGATCGCATGCGTGACGAGTTCGTCCTTTGGATCGAAGTCGAAGGCGTCGCCGATGCGCGCGGCCGCTTCAGTCGACAGACGTCCGCCATGCACCGGATAGAGCGCCGCGACTTCGACCTGGCAGGCCTGCGCGACGAATTCGAGCAGACCGTGCACGCCCGGCAGCGCCTCATCGCGCGCACCGGCGGATGCCGGAGCCTGTGCATCACGCGTCACCGAAAGACGGCGCAATTCGGTAATCGAATCGCGCAGCGTGGTGGGCTTCGACAGCAGATCCTTTTCGAGCCGTTCGTGCGACAGGCGCAGCAGATAGTGGCTGTTCGTCAGCGCGACGAGGCGGTCGTTCAGGTAATCGTTGAGCGCGGACGCGCGCGCGGTGCGGCTGCCCCACGTATCGCCGAAGTGGCCGGTGACGATCGTTTCGATGAGGCCGCCCGAGAAGAACATGACGGGGAACGCGCCGCCGTGCGAATAGAACAGCGCCCAGTCGGCAAGCAGCAGTGCGCCCGCGAGCAGCCCGAGCAGCGTGCCGTAGCGCAGCGCGACGACGAGCGCGGCGAGCCACAGCCACGGAAAGCCCGCGCCCAGCAGCAGCGGATCATGCGGATCGACCAGCCACGCGACACCGCACACGACGGCCATGAAGACGATCGACTCGACGATCGCGAACGGCCGCGCCACAGCAGGGGCCAGAAAACGGCGCACGCGTCCGAGGTTGCCAAACGGATTGGCGTTACGCGGTTTCGATGCGCCAGAGGCGGATTGCACGGCGGCGGTATTCACGGCCTGTTCCTTATGACGTGTCGCGTTGCTCATGGGCGGCTTGCTGCTGGCCATGGCTGAAAATGTCGAACTCAGCGGCTCGCGCCCAGCGGCGAGAGCACCTTGCCGATCAGAACGGTCGCGACATCCGACAGGCCGGAACGGCTCCAGCCCGTACGCGTGCCGGTTGCGCTCCACACCACGCGGCCGGTCGATACGTCGAG
Organism: Paraburkholderia gardini; assembly: GCF_907164545.1. Lineage (NCBI taxonomy): Bacteria > Pseudomonadati > Pseudomonadota > Betaproteobacteria > Burkholderiales > Burkholderiaceae > Paraburkholderia > Paraburkholderia gardini. The sequence continues at coordinate 12,790 of NZ_CAJQZB010000020.1, forward strand.
CAGTTCGAAGGTGACGCCGACCGCCGGCTCGCCATCCACGCCGGCCTTGTAGCGCCATTCCTCGACCGCGCCCGTCAGCACATATTTCACGTGCTGCGCGCGCGCCCAGTCGAGTTTCTTGCCGATGCTGTCGGCCTGCGCCGCGTCGAACATCGCGTTCGGGCTCGCGTCGGCCGGCGCCACGCGCACGTCCGTCAGGCCGCTGGCGCGCAGTGTGTTGGCGGCGATCGAACCGGCGCTGCGGCCGGCGTCGGGTGTTTCAGTGTAGTTGGCGATCGACGCCACGGCCACCGTATCCGCTGCAGACAGCGCCGGCGCCGCCGTCTGTCTCACCGTGCCGCAGGCGGTCACGAGCAGAACAGATGCGGCCGCTGTCGCGCACCACGTACCCAGACGGGCAAACCCCTTGATACCGATCATGGAACAGCTCCTCAAATAACGTCGAAATTGTCTGCTAGCCGGGCGCGTGCCTGCGGCTGTCTGCCGCCTGGCTCGCCCCGATGGTACGAACTTCTTCAATAGAACCAGCTGTAACGCGCGCCTATTTCCGTCACTGGCGTACCGACCCTCGTCACGCGGTCATGCTCCAGGAACATCGAGAGATGATCGCCGCCGAACACGGTGCCCGCCACGCCGACACTCAGCTGCGGACCCCAGCCCTGAATCGAGTCGTGCAGGATGCCGACGTCCATGAACGGACGCCAGCGGTGCGTGTACTGCTCGCGCAGATCGTTGCCGAAGCCGAAGTAAAGGCCGTACTGCGCGTACGTATCCGGAATGAACGCACCGGCGAGCCCCGCCCCTGCCGGCACGAGGCCCGAGATCAGCGCGTCCGGCTGGCCGCTTGCGCCATAGCTGCCGCGCGTGCCGACGAGCCGCAGCGTGAAGTCCGGATATACGGTGTGAAAGCGGTACGCGATTTCGCCGTTCGACAGGATGCCGCTGCCCAGATACGCGCGTGCCTGGCTATAGAAACGGTCCGCCTCGACGGTGCCCGATATCTGGATGCGTTCGGTCACGCGATACGTGAGCCCGGCGATCAGGTTGTCCTTCATGCCGCCGACCTGCAAGGTTTGCGTCTCCGTCGCCGTTTCGTTGCGGCCCGCGTGCGCGCTCAGCGTCAGCGGCGAATTGCGGCCGGTTTCGCCGTCGAGCGCGAGCGTGTAGAAACTGTCGAGCGCCTCGCGGCGGCCCGCCGTCACCATCAACGCGGAATCGAGCGTCTGGCGCCGGGCGAAGAACTCGAACGAGCGGTCCACCGACGGCACGTTGATGAGCTGCGTCTCGTCCGTCGAATGCTGGAAGCGCTGGATGCCCGTCACGCCGACCATGTAACGCTCGGCGATCTTGCGGCTCCCCGACAGCGTCTGCTCGATGTAGTCGAGCGGATGCTCGACATAACTCGTCACGCTCGCGTCGATCGACTGCGGCCAGTCCAGCGCCGTCTCGACGACACGCGTATGCAGGTCGGTGTTGTCCGGCGCGCCTTCGAGCCCTCTGAACGCGAGCCGTTGCGCCGCATCGGGCCGGTCGACCGCGCTCAGCGCATCGATGCGGTTGTCGATCGGCAGCCGGCCGCCTTCGCGGTCGAGCACCTGATTCATCGTCGTCGTATCGCCGTCGGCGAGCGCGATCGCGAGTTGTGCATCGCCCGGCTGCAACAGCCGGCTCGCGTACTGCCGCGCCAGCCAGCGCTTCGCGAGCGGCAACGATTCGGTCGACAGCGCCCACGCCACCGCGACGTCCTTCGCCACTGCCGATTTCAGGCGGCCATCGTCGCGTGCGACGGCATCCTTCGATGCCACAGGCGGCAGGCCGTGCACATCGCCGAGCAGCGAGCGGCGTTCAAGCGGCGTTTTCTGACGGCTCGGGTCTTTCGCGAACAGGCTGTCGAGCAATGCCTTCGACACGTCGCCGTTCTCGAAGATCGTCGCAAGCGTCACAGTCTGGCCGGCGAGCTGTTCGCGGGTGTCCGCGTCACGGCCGGCGCGACGCTTCAGCGCCGCACTCGCGCCGCGACCACGCGTGGCGACCGCCTGCTCCTCGTTCTGCATCTGCACCCACACCTTGCGGCGGATCGACCACGCGAGATCCGGGTGGCCGGCCGCTTCCTGCGCGTCGGCATAAGCGAGCAGCCAGAGCGGATCGCGCGACATCGTGGCCGCTTCCAGCCGCAGATAGCCGAGCGCGGCAACCGGCCGGTCCAGACGCAGTTCGGCAGCCGCATACGGCTCCCACAGCGACGACGTACGTTGCGCGGAGTCGCGCCACGTCGCGAGCGCCGCGCGCAGTTCGCTGTCGGTGCCGTAGTCGACAAGCATCCACAGGAGCGCGGTGCGCAGGTCATTGGGCGCACCCGGCAGCTTCATCGCGTGTTGCAGGTCGTGCAACGCGTCGAACGGCCGGTCGGTCAGGCGATAGTATTCGGCGCGTGCGCCGAGGAAACCCGGGTCCGCTTCGGCCGCCGCCAGTTGCGTCGGCGTCAGGCTCGCGAGCAGTGCGCGGACACGCTCGGGCGCCTGCGCTTCCGTGTAGTAGTAGAGCGCGTTCTGCAACGCGCGCGGCGTGCCGTCATGGCGGTACTGCAATTCCGACGTACGCGCGGCGTCGATCGGCCACGGGTCGTAGAAGTACGTCATGTCGCCGAGATCTTCGGGGGTGGCGACACCTGCCGCAAGCAGATGCGCGTAGCCATCGTTGGCCGCCGTGTCCTGTTGCAGCAGACGCGCGAGTTGCGCGTAGTTGCGCCAGAACGCCTCGTCGTCGTTTTTCGCGCCATTGCGTGCCTTCTGCAATGCATCGAAAGCGCCCTTGTAGTCGCCGTGGCGATACAGCAGGCTCGCCGTGCGCAGCGCGTACGTCGCGTTGCCCGGGCTGCGTATCTGCATCCTGTGATAGATCGCGAGCGCCGCATCGTCCTTGCCGGCCCGCTCGCTCAACGTGCCCATGCGGTCGTCGATCGCCTCGCCCTGCGTCCCGCGAGGCAGCGCGGCGAGGAACGCGAGTGCTTCGTCGGGCAGACCGAGGCGCTCGTAAGTCGCGACCACGTCGTCGACGAGCTTCAGGTTGTCCGGATTCGCCCGCGATGCGTGCGTGAGCGCGGCGAGCCAGGCGTGATCGTCGTCCAGCATCGGCGCGATGCGCAGCACGTTGGCCCACGCCGCCGGATCGTTCGACATCTCCGCGTAGGCAAGCCATGACTTCAGCGCAAGCGGCGATGCATTGTTCCACTCGGCGATCTGCGCGAGGCGCTTGAGCCAGACGGCGGAATGCGGGTCTTTCGCGACCTGTTCCGACGCGATCTTCTGCGCGCTGGCAAGGTCGCCGGCTTCGACAAACGACTGGAACACGAGACCGGCTACGTCGCCGTTAGCCGCGCTGTTCGCCGCGGGAGCCGATTTTGTGCCCGCGGGGTTGCCCGTTTTCGCACCTGAAGCGGCTGGCACATTCGCGACCGGCGTCGTCGCCGCCACGCGTTGCACATGCACCGTGCCCCACCCTCGCGTGCCGGCAGCGAAGCGCCGGTGCGTGTAGCCATTCGCCTGTGGGCCGTCCATATACGCGTACGGCGTTTGCGGCCCGGCGGCCGTCGCGCGACGTGCCGGCCTGAACGACGCGTAACGGAGCATCGCGCGTGCTTCCGGCTGCACCGCTGCAAAACGTGCCAGTGCGGTCGCGTAGCGGCGCTCGAGATCCGGCCGGTTCGCGGCCCGCGCGAGGTTCAGCAGGACGATCAGCGTTTCCTTGTCTTCGGCCAGCACGCCGGCGTGCTGATCGGCGGCGGCGAGCGCCTCGTTCAGCATGTTGCCCGACTGCAGCGCGCGAATGCCGGCGAGAAAATCGCGGCGCTGCGCGTCGAGCGTCGTCGCCGCATCCTGCTCGCGGAACCACGCGGCGGCGGCGTGCGGATAGTCGCCGGTAAAGAGCGCGTAGCGCGACGCCTGCGTGTTCCATTGCGTGTGACGCGCCGGGTCCTGCGCGGCGAGACGGTCATATAGCTGCATCGCCAGTTGCGGCGCATCGGCCGCCGCCGCGCGCTGCGCGAGCATCTGCAGGTCGGGCGTCGGCCACGCAAGGCTCGCGACGGCCGCGAACTGCGCGCGCAGCTTCGCCGAAGCCGCGGCGCGAAGCGGATCGCTCGCCGGAATCGCGAACGTCTGCTGTTCGGCGACCGACAGCCGCAACAGGAGCGCCTTGCGACGCATCGGCTCGCTGTTCAGCGCGTCCATGCGCTGCGCGATATGCAGTGCGTCGTCGAGACGGCCGAGGCGTGCATACTGCTCGCCCAGCAGCGCAAGAAATTCCGGACTCGTGGGTTTCGCACGCAGCCAGGCTTCGAGATACGCGACGCTCAGCTCGCTCGGCGCGGCGCTGAACATCATGCGTTCGCGCACGCCGCCGCGCGGCCACGCCGCGTAGAAGATCAGCAGCACGACGGCGGCGAGCAGTGTCACGAGCCACGGCGAGGCGATACGGGGACGCTGGTTCATGTTAGCGGCCACAGGCAACCTCGACTGACTGGTAGGCCACCGCCGCTCCGGCAACGCCCTGCGTGTCGAAACGCAGCGCGTTGCCGTCGCGATGCGCCGCAACCGCGCGACCGTCGACGCTCACGCGACACGTCTGCGCATTCGCCAGCTTCACGAACGGCTGGTAGTAGCCGCCAAAGTCGAAACGCATGCCGTCCGGCGTGCGCTCGAAGCGGCGCACGAAGCCGTTTGCCTCGGCGATGTACGGCAGTGTCGCGCTGGTTGTGTTTGCCGCTGCGGCAGCGAACGAAACCTGCGCGTTGCCGTTGTCGATATGGATATACGTGCCGTCCGGGCCGGGTGCGAAGCCCGTCACGCCAGGAGAGGCATCGAGCACCGGCGGCTGCGTCTTCGGCCAGTGCAGTTCACGCACCTCGCCGTTGCCGCGCACGACCCAGTCGGCGCCGTCGCGTCCCACGCCGCGCGCCACGGCGAACGAGCGCCAGTCGAGCACCTTGCGGATGTAGTCGGTAACATGCACTGGCAACACCGGTTGCTTCAGCGCCGTCGAGAAGATCTGGTCCAGTGCGTGCAGCGAAGCGACCTTGGTGCCGCTGTACATGTGGTAGTAGACATCGATCGGCTTGAAGCGGCGTGGTTTATCGGTCATGTCGAACGTTTCGAGCACGCGCGTGAAACCGTAGAAGGGTCCGAGCCATTCGTTCGTGTAGACGTTCTCATCCTGGTTCGGCGCGTAGACCTGATAGGCGCCCGGCCCCTTGTCGACGCCAATCGGCGCGATGTTGGTCCAGCTGTTGTCCGTCTTCGTGATGACGGTGTCGCCGCCGTTGAAGTTGTAGACGCCCGCCTGATATACCTTGCGCACCACGATGCCCGGCGGCTGGCAGTCGCCCGACCATTGCAGCACCACCGTCTTCTTGCCCGGCGGAGCGAGGCGCTCGTTGATGTAGTCGATCGAACCGGTGATTTCGCGGTCGATGTTGAACGTGTAGCCAGGAATGTTCAGCGAGAACGCCGCGTCACCACCGCCACGGTCGGCGCGCCGCTCGCCCTTGTCGTCGACGTTGTCCCATTCGAACGGATGCGAATACGTGTGCGTGCCGATCTCGACATACGGCAGCGCGAACATCTTGCGTGCGATTTCCTCGAGACGCGGCGAGATATCCGGATGCAGGCCCTTCATGCCGACCTCGCCCTCGATCACGGAGAGCGTCATCGGCACCTTGTAGCGCGTGAAGATCTGCTGGTAGAGCGCCTCGCCCGAAAAGTCGGCACCGGGAAATTCGGCACGCGACGCGAAGCCGTCACCGTCCACGTGGGTCATGAAGAGGCGCCGGCCGTTTTCGGTCGTCACGCTCGGCGACGGCATCGTCTGCAGACGCAGCGCGGCCGTGAGAAATTTGATCGGCTCGATCGCCCAGCGCTCCTGATCGACGCCGAGGAGCGATGCCACCGTGTACGGGTTCAACGCATAGCCGCCCCACGGCGTGATCGCGACCTGATCGAGCAGTTCGCCGTTAGCCGACACGCGCAGCAGCGAGCGGCTCTTCGACCCGACGCGCACGCCGAGCAGATCGCGCGCATCCGGCTTCGGATTCGTTTCGAAGCCGATCATCGGATCCTGCGAGACGATGCTCACCGGCGCGGCCGGCGTACCCGGCACGGCTTCGAGATCGAGGGCTGCGCCGCCGTCTTCCGCGGCGTCGAAACCGAACTGGCCGAGAAACACGATCGGCACGTGATCGGCGATGCGACCCGCGACCCAGCGGCGCAACTGCTCCGCATCGGGCACCGCGTCACGCTGAAACCACGCGACGATGCCCGCATAACGGTCCGGCGTGATGCCGGAAGGCAGCGCGGAATCGAAGTCCGCGTACTCGACGTCGTAGCCGAGATAGTTGAGCGGCGTCGCGAGATCGCGCACGCCGGCGGTGCCATCGAGCGGCTCTTTGGTGTCGCGATCCTGCAGCACGAGAATCCTGCGCGGCAGCACTTCGATCGCACCGATGCCGACGACGTCGCGGGCGGCGTCCGTCACATACGGCACCATGCCGGCCGCAACCACTTTCGCCGCGGTCGCGCGCGCGCAATCGCGATCGTTGCCCGCACAGTATTCGAGCGAGACGACCGGCACGCCGGTCTGCTGCGTGAACGCGCGGGCAGCCGCGATGCGGCTTTCGCGCTGCGCGTCGGGCACGTCGACCATCTGCATGCGGGTTTCGTCGAAACCGCGCACGAGCGGATCGCCCACGACCGCGTACAGTGCCTTTGCGTGCGGCTGGGCAGCCTGCAGCGCATTCTGCCCGCCGACGACGAGGCGCGCGTCCGGATGCGCGGCGCGAATGGCATCGATCGCGGCGATCGCAGCCGGCGTCTCCAGCAGGAAGCCGCGATAGCCGCGCGTCCACAACGGCTCGATCTGTTGCGCGACGAAGTCCGCGACCGGGCCCGTTGCAGCACCTTCCGTGCGGGCGAGCCACACGGTATGCGCGAGCGGATGAGCGGCCGGATCGAAGCCTTGCGTCGGGTCGAGCACCACGGCGTCGAACGCCTGCAACAGGTCGACAGGCACATTCGGGCCGTAGAAGAACGCGAGATTGCGCGATGCGGCGACGCGCGTCGCGCCGGGTACACCGGCGGCAGGCGGCGCTACGGTTGCGGCGTTGACGGCGACACTGGCGGTAGCAGCGGGCGCGGCCATCCACGGCATCGCGCCAATCGCGAGCGTAGCCAGCTTGCGTGCCCAGTTATTCCAGCCGGTCCTGCGTGTGGTCTTGAACGAATTCAATCCTGCAACGCCGCCCGATGGCGTCGTGATTCCTGACATCCTGTTCCCGTTCTGTGGTTGCGGGACGCGCCAGAGGCGCGTCGATCACGGTGTTGCCGGTCGCACCGACCGGTCGTGTATCAACCCGGCGGCAAGGTTCGCCTTCGTCCGAAGACGAAACCTGAGCCGCTCTTATGCCGCCGACGCCGCCGTCACGTCACGGGGCGCGCGCATACGGCGCGACGCTTCAACGCATCGAGGGAGGTTTTGACAGGGAGGATTTCCGGCGGCGTGCCGGAAATAAAAGAAAGTGAAACAGACATGATTCTTTATTCGTTCTTTCAGATGAATTTCTAATTAAACGCAGGCATCTTCGCCCCGCTGGTCCGAAGATAGTGATCCCGCGTCAGTCGAACTACCCGATCACCGGCGCCCCGGAACATCAAGGCCATACGGTGACTGGATTCACCCAAAGTAACGAAACCCCGAACAGGCGAATCGAGGCGCATTCTAACTGTTCCTTCGCGTAAACGCATCAAGGTTTAGAAGAAAAAACCCTATGAAGAATACGATTGTAAAAATCGAATATGCCAGCCTGTTTGCCTCATGTCCGAATAATCGATTCACGCAAACGTTAGCGCATGACGAAACACACCGGAAACTGGGCGAACGGCACTGGTAACTGACTTGCCACGGTGATTCACAGGAATACTTCCGGGCGAAATTCGCCTGGGGATGAAGAAAATCCGCACTTCCGGACCGCCGGATTATCCCGTCGAGGCCCGTCCAGAAAGGCATGGCGACTATCTGAACATTCACCGCCCGGCATTCACCGATCATTATTCAATTGCTTTCGGCGTATACCCTGTACGAATTATCCCTGGTCCATATAACGAACGAACGTGCTGAATTCACCGGTTATGGGTTAATCCAGAAATCACAGGAAGGCGCTTTATTTTTCCCTGATGGTGGATGTCATTCTGCATGCCCTCTCACTCTTTTGCGTCGCAGGGCCGGTACAGCGCACGCCTTGATACACCGGACCCGCATCCCATAAGGGAAATTCATTTCCGGAAATTAGTTTTTTGGCAATGGATGCAACGGAATTAGCACCTGCTTTCACACTGCCATGACCCTGCTCCGTCTGTTGAAAAATGAACTGGGGTCGAATCTGGATATCGGCGTGACCTGTGCCGCCATTTCGCGGATAAAAAAGCGCGCAATCGCACGGTGGCTCGTCATATTGAATGACATCAACTGGGGCCCGCCTGAACGATGGTGCGGATTGGACAATATCGTCGCCGGGCACAGGTGTTGCTGTTCCCCATGCGGCGCCGGTTTCGCCGGCCTGCGGCACGACGCCACCCAACGACGTCAATCAATCCGGCAATTCAACGGTGGGAGGCCTTCATGCTTCGTTACGCTGCAATATTTTTCATCATCGCCATCATCGCCGCCGTCTTCGGTTTCGGTGGGATCGCCGCTGGCGCGGCTGAAATCGCGAAGGTGCTGTTCTTCATCTTCCTCGTGATCTTCCTCGTCACCCTGTTGATGGGCATCATCAGGCGATAGGGACGCGTTCGAGGTCTCCCGGTTCGCCCATCCATGGCGCCCCCTGGAAACGGATCGCGCGACACTGTCCATACAGTGTCGCGCGATCCGTTTTTCGTGCTTCCTGTGTGAGGATTGAACGCCCCGCCATTCTGGTTCCAGAGCGGTAAAGTCGGCCGCATGCCGCTTCGCCATGGTCACGGGTTGCAGGAATTGCCTGTCGACTTGCAAGAATTACCGCCTGCTTCCGGGGACTTCCCGGAACGGCGCGGCAGACGGCACGCGCGCCCTCTCCTGTGCGTTCTGCATGATTGCCGGTTGCCACGATTCATGAAAAGCCAACCTTTGAATTCAAGAGGTTTTCGGCAAAAGTGCCACCGGCGAATCAACCCGTGCCCCGGGAAGTGAAATATCCGTTCTGCTTTGTCGGGTCAAATGAAAAAAACCGGCGCTCGCGGAGTAACGACCACCAGGCCTTGTTGACACAGGTGGGCAGGTGGCACGGTTCAGTCGGTACAACATTTCTACAATACTTGAAATATGTAAATGATGAGTCTATGCTGCGGACATGGACTCGAACCTCGTCGTACGCGCCTTGAGCGCCCTTGCACATGAATCGCGGCTCGCGATTTTCCGAACGCTCGTCGTCGCCGGGCCCGATGGGATGCCGGCCGGCGAAATTGGACAACAGCTAGATCTCGCGCCATCCAGACTGTCTTTTCACCTGAAGGATCTGTCGCACGCGGACCTCGTGAAAGCGCGGCAGGAAGGACGCTTTATCTACTATTCGGCCAATTTCGACGCGATGAATGGCCTTGTCGGTTTTCTCACCGAGAACTGCTGCGCTGGCGCGACATGCGCGGCGAGCAGCCCTCCAGCCTGCTGCGGAGATGAATCATGAAGCGAATGCACGTCCACGTATCTGTCCAAAGCCTGACCGAAAGCATCCGCTTCTATAGCGCGATGTTCGGAAACGTCGAACCGACTGTGCTGACGCACGATTACTGCAAGTGGGAGCTGAAAGATCCCGCGGTCAACTTCGCCATTTCCCAGCGTGGCGCAAAACCTGGTATCGACCATGTCGGGATCCAGGTCGAGACCGACGACGAACTGGCAGAGATGAACGCCCGCTTTGCCGCTGCGGACCTGCCCGTGCGTGAGCAGATCGGCACGACCTGCTGCTACGCGAAGTCAAACAAGGCCTGGACCGTCGATCCACAAGGCGTGGCATGGGAAACCTTCAGGACGCTCGCGACCGCGCCGACCTACGGGGAGTCAGGAAATGAACCGGAGCATTCGTCGGATGCCTGCTGCACCCCGACCGCATCCACCCTGCAATTCCGGAGTCGCACGTGACCGATCGACCCTGGTCAATCCTCATCCTTTGCACGGGAAACAGTGCGCGCAGCATCATGGCCGAAGCGCTTTTCAACGTGCTGGGCAACGGTTGCTTCCGGGCGTACAGCGCGGGAAGTCACCCTGGTGGAAGGGTCAACCCTTTCGCTGTCGAGCGCTGCAAGTCACTCGGCTACGACGTTTCACAACTACGCAGCAAGAGTTGGGACGAATTTGCAACGCCTGATGCTCCGCATATGGATTTCGTCATCACCGTGTGTGACCAGGCCGCCGGCGAAGTCTGCCCTGTCTGGCCAGGCAAACCGATGACGGCGCATTGGGGTTTTGAGGACCCCGCCGCGTTCGAGGGCACGGATGACGAAAAGCGCCAGGTGTTCAGCAAGGTCTACCGGCAGATACTCGGCCGGGTGAGTCAGTTCGTGAACTTGCCGCTGCACGTACTGGACAGCAATGCCATTCAGCGCGAGTTACGCGCGATCGGTGAACGGGCAGCCGGGGGACCGAATGAGCAGCATTGAACACGCGAGTTCGGCATTGAAGCCCGTCATTGGCTTTTTCGAGCGGTACCTGACGGTGTGGGTGGCGTTGTGCATCATCGGCGGCATTGTGCTCGGCCAACTGCTACCGGGCGCGTTTCAAGCCATTGGCCGCATGGAGGTTGCCCACGTCAACCTGCCGCTGGCGGTGCTGATCTGGATCATGATTATCCCCATGCTCGTGAAAATCGACTTCGCGGCCATGACTCAGGTGAAGCGCCAATGGCGCGGCATTGGGGTGACGTTATTCGTCAACTGGTTCGTCAAGCCGTTCTCCATGGCCCTGCTCGGCTGGATTTTCATCCGCCACGTGTTCGCACCATGGTTGCCGGCGAACCAGCTCGACAGCTACATCGCCGGCCTGATCCTGCTGGCTGCCGCGCCATGTACGGCGATGGTGTTTGTCTGGTCGCAACTGTGCAAGGGCGATCCGTATTTCACACTGTCGCAAGTGGCGTTGAACGACTCCATCATGATCGTGGCTTTTGCACCGCTCGTAGCGCTTCTGCTGGGGCTATCGGCCATTACTGTGCCGTGGGATACGCTCATTGCCTCGGTCGGCCTTTACATCATCGTGCCGGTCATTTTCGCGCAGATAATCCGGCGCTCGTTGCTCGCGAAAGGCGACGCGCATTTTCAGCGGCTCGTGGGAAAGCTCGGTCCGTATTCGATTTCGGCGTTGCTCGCGACACTCGTGCTCCTGTTCGCTTTTCAGGGAGAGGCCATCGTTCACGAGCCGCTGATCATCGCCATGCTCGCGGTACCTGTCCTGATTCAGGTCTTCTTTAACTCGGGCCTGGCGTACCTGCTCAATCGCAGGCTAGGTGTTGCCCACTGCGTAGCCGGACCGTCGAGCCTGATTGGTGCAAGCAATTTCTTCGAACTGGCCGTGGCCACCGCGATCAGTCTCTTCGGATTCCACTCGGGCGCGGCGCTGGCCACAGTGGTCGGGGTGCTCATCGAAGTGCCGGTCATGTTGCTGGTGGTCGGCGTCGTCAATCGCTCGCAACGCTGGTATGAAGCCAGGGCGCTCTGATCCAGCGGCTTGCGAACACGAGGCATAACCGGGATACGTCATGGCAAATGCTGACAGCAATCCCCGTTCGCTGTTGTCTGGTTCGGGCGGTCTGCACTGCAACTCGATGCAAGCCTTCATCGCGCGGCGGTTGAGTGCGGCCCGGGTTTCCGACGACATGAAAAATCTGGATGTCGGTGGACCGGATGCACCGTGTCGTTTGCCATCGTTTAGTGGCGATGCGATTCGCCCCTCGTCAGCGGACCATCGACCACCGTGTCGCGGACGGCGTGATGCGGGAGTAACGTTCAGGAAGAGTGATGAGCGGCGATGAAAACACGTACAGCAAGGGCTGAAGACTACAGCCTTATACAGGCCCTCCTGATCGCGAGTGAGCTTCCAGTTGAAGACCTCCCGGAAAATGCCCCGATCCGGTTCCTCATTGTCGAGTACCCCGGCGCCCAGTTTGGTGGCTGCATCGGCCTGGAGGTACATGGTCGCGACGGCCTGGTACGCTCACTGGCGGTGCAGTCGAACCTGCGAGCGTATGGCGCAGGAAAGACGCTGGTCGACGCGGTACAAAGACTGGCTGCGACAGAAGGAATCGAGCGACTTTGGCTCCTGACCACAACTGCAAGCGCTTTCTTCCTGCAAGCTGGATATGAAATCGCCGATCGGGCTACGGCACCAGAACTGATCAGGCGTAGCCTTCAGTTCGCGAGCATTTGTCCGGCGAGTGCTATATGCATGACAAGGACATTGCGACCGCCTTCGGGCGACGCGGCCTGATGCCAGCACTGTTACGCGGGACTGATTCGAGTCCTTCCGCGACCGTCGCGGACGGTGGCCTCCCGCAAGAAGCCTGGGGCGCCCGGGTTTTTGCATGAACTGTGGCTTTAGTTTTTCACTTGCCTGACGCAGTTGTCACTTTCCGTGGTACCCGACTTGAGGAGCCCTGACATGAGCGATGACGAACAGGCAATCCGCACCCTGATCGACACGTGGATGACCGCGAGCCGAAGCGGCGACACAGCGACCGTGCTGGGCCTCATGACCGATGACGTGGTCTTCATGACGCCGGGCCATCCGCCCTTCGGGAAAGAGACGTTTGCGGCCATGTCCACGGCGATGCAGAACGTCCGGATGGAAGGCACGGCTGAGATCGAGGAGCTCCAGGTCGCCGGCGACTGGGCCTTCGTGCGCAACCATCTGGACATCACGATCAGAACGCCGGGCGAGGCCGCGCCGGTCCATCACGCCGGCCATACACTGACGATCCTGCGCAAGGATGCGAGCGGACGCTGGCTGCTCGCGCGGGACGCGAATCTGGTCGCGGCGAAAAGCTGAACGCCAGACGCTGGACGTAAAAGCGGAAAAGCCGGCACAGGGCCGGCTTTTCCGTAAAACGCGGGGCGGACATCGAGGCCCGCCCCAGCGCATCAACGCATCGACGCTGGCATCAGCCGCGTGCGACCGCATCCATCGGCGCACGCTTCGGCGAGATCGCCGACACGATAAACGTGACGACGATATTCGCGACGAGCGCGATCAGGCCGATGTACAGCGGCCACGTCCTACCGCCGAGATGCAGCGGGTACACCGGTTTGAGCCCCTGCACGATCGCAAGCCCCGTCCCGATCACGATGCCGACCAGCCAGCCGGCGAGCAGCCCCACCGTCGACATGCGTCGCGTGTAGAGCGTGAACACGATCGCCGGGAAGATCTGCAGAATCCACACGCCGCCCAGCAACTGAAGATCGATCGCGTACTGTGTCGGCAGGAACACGATGAAGAGCAGCGCGCCGAACTTCACGACGAGTGATGCCAGCTTCGCGGTCGCCGCTTCCTTCGCCGGCGTGATGTCCGGATTCACCAGCGGACGCCACAGGTTGCGCGTGAACAGGTTCGCCGCGCCGATCGACATGATGGCCGCCGGCACCAGCGCGCTGATCGCGATCGCCGCCGCCGCGAAGCCCACGAACCACGACGGGAAGATCGTGCCGAAGAGCGCCGGCACGACGTCCGATGCCGACTTCACGTGAACGCCAGCGGCAATCGCCATATAGCCGAGCAACGCGATGAGACCCAGCAGCAGTGTGTACGCCGGCAGGAAAATCGCGTTCTTGCGCACCGTCTTCGCCGACGACGAGGACAGCACCGCCGTCATCGTGTGCGGATACATGAACGCGGCCAGCGCCGAACCGAGCGCAAGCGAAGCGTATGCGGTGAACTGCGTCGGCTTCAGGATGATGCCGGTCGCGCCGCCCTTCGCCTGAAAGAACTTGTCGGCCGAATCGAACACCGCGCCGTAGCCGCCGAGCTTCGCGGGAATCAGCCACACCGCCGCGATCACGACGATATAGATCATGATGTCCTTGACGAACGCGATCATCGCCGGCGCGCGCAGGCCGCTTGAATACGTGTACACCGCGAGAATCACGAATGCGGCGATGAGCGGCAGTTCGCCTTCCACGCCGAGACCCTTGATCACGACCTGCATGCCGACCAGCTGCAGCGCGATATACGGCATCGTCGCCACGATGCCTGTCAGCGCGACGGCCGCCGGTAGCAGCTTGCCGCCGTATTCGCCATGCACGTAATCGGCCGCGGTGATGTGGTTCTTCGCGTGCGCGATCTGCCAGAGCTTCGGCATCACGGCGAACACGAACGGATAGACGATGATCGTATACGGCAGCGCGAAAAAGCCATATGCGCCCACCGAATACACCAGCGCCGGCACCGCGATCACGGTGTACGCCGTATAGAAGTCGCCGCCGACGAGGAACCACGAAATCACGGTCCCGAACTGGCGGCCACCCAGACCCCACTCGTGCAACTGCGTCAGGTCGCCCCGTTTCCAGCGCGCGGCGACGAAGCCGAGCACCGTGACCAGTGCGAAGAACGCAATGAATACGCCCATCGCCACGCCATCAACTGGTTTCAGTTCGCTCATTTGAAGCTCCTGTAGACGACGTACAGCAGGAGCGACGTCACCGGCACCCACAGCAGTTGATACCAGTAGAAGAACGGAAAACCGAGCAGCGACGGTCGCACGTCGTTATAGAACGGCAGCCAGAGCAGCGCGATATAGGGGATCACCAGGAGAACCCTGGTCCAGGATCGACTTGATTGGTCGGATGAGCTCATGATAGTTATGTTATGCAACTGAAAGGAACTTCCGGGCACGGCGAAACGAGACGCCGCTGCACGCTGCTTGTGGCACCGTGTCGCCAGGAAATGGGTATGAAGGTTCCTGCGCGACGGAGCGTCTTCCAGTCCCGCCGCGGTCGGAATTATGGGCGATTCTTAAAAGATCTGCAGCGCCCGCCGCATGCACGGCTTTCCTCGGCACACCGCTTTCCGGTACCCTCGAAGGCGGCGTGCCGACGCTCACAATATCAACGCGTGAACGGGCAACAGGCCCATACAGACAGACGGAGCAGTTCATGACCCAGATGACCGACCAAGGCGGGCTGCGCATTGCAGCCGGACTCAAACAGTTTATCGACAGCGAAGCCTTGCCGGGCACCGGTGTCGATGCCACCCAGTTCTGGGCAGGTTTCGATGCCCTCGTGCACGAGCTCGCACCCAAAAACCGCGCACTGCTCGCCGAACGCGACCGGCTGCAAACGGAACTCGACGCGTGGCATCGCGCGAATCCGGGCCCGGTGCGCGATCTCGCCGCGTATCGCACGTTCCTCGAAGGCATCGGTTATATCGTGCCCGCGCCGGCGGCGTTCAAGGCGACGACCGCCAACGTCGACAGCGAAATCTCCACCCAGGCCGGCCCGCAACTCGTCGTGCCGCTGTCGAACCAGCGCTATGCGCTCAACGCCGCGAACGCGCGCTGGGGCAGCCTGTACGACGCGCTCTACGGCACCGACGCGATTCCCGAAACCGGTGGGGCCGAAAAGCAGAAGGCATTCAATCCAGTGCGCGGCGCACGCGTGATCGCCTTTGCGCGCGCGTTTCTCGACGAAGCCGCGCCGCTCGCGAGCGGCTCGCACGCGGACGCCACGCGTTACAGCATCGAAGGCAACGAACTCGTCGTCGTGTTGAAGAACGGCGCAACCGCGCTGAAAACACCGGCGCAGTTCGCCGGCTTCCAGGGCGTGACGAATGCCCCGTCGGCGATCCTGCTGAAGCACAACGGCCTGCATTTCGAAATCCAGATCAACGCCGACGACCCGATCGGCAAGACCGACGCCGCGCATGTGAAGGACGTGCTGATGGAAGCCGCGGTGAGCACGATCATCGATTGCGAGGATTCGGTGGCCGCCGTCGATGCCGACGACAAGGTTCAGCTTTACCGCAACTGGATCGGCCTGATGAAAGGCACGCTCACCGAGGAAGTCACGAAGAACGGCAAGACGTTCATACGCCGCCTGAACGCCGATCGCGAATACCGCCGCACCGACGGCTCGATGTTCAGGCTGCATGGCCGGTCGCTGCTTTTCGTGCGCAACGTCGGGCATCTGATGACGAACCCGGCCATCACCGACCGCGACGGCAACGAGATTCCCGAGGGCATTCTCGATGCGGTCGTCACGACGCTCTGCGCGATCCACGATCTAAAGAACAAGATGAATTCGCGCACCGGCTCGATCTACATCGTGAAGCCGAAGATGCACGGGCCCGCCGAAGTCGCGTTTGCCTCCGAACTGTTCGCGCGCGTCGAGAAGCTGCTCGGCCTGCCGCACAACACGATCAAGATGGGCATCATGGACGAGGAGCGCCGCACGAGCGTGAATCTGCAAGCCTGTATCGCCGCCGCTTCCGAACGCGTCGCGTTCATCAACACGGGCTTTCTCGACCGCACTGGCGACGAGATGCATTCGGCGATGGAAGCCGGCGCGATGATCCGCAAGGGCGACATGAAGTCGTCGAGCTGGATTGCGTCGTACGAGCGCAATAACGTGCTCGCCGGCCTCGACGCCGGACTGCGTGGCCGCGCGCAGATCGGCAAGGGCATGTGGGCGATGCCCGACCTGATGCACGCGATGCTCGAACAGAAGATCGCGCATCCGAAGGCGGGCGCGAACACCGCGTGGGTGCCGTCGCCGACCGCGGCCACGCTGCACGCGCTGCACTATCACAAGATCGACGTGCAGGCCGTGCAGGAAGAGATGGAACGCATCGCTTACGCAAGCGAGCGCGACGTGTTGCTCAAGGGGTTGCTCACCATCCCGGTCGTCGACAAGGCGCAATGGTCGGACGACGAGATCCGCAGCGAAGTCGAGAACAACGCGCAGGGCATTCTGGGTTATGTGGTGCGCTGGATCGATCAGGGCGTCGGTTGTTCGAAGGTGCCGGACATTCACGACGTCGGCCTGATGGAAGACCGCGCGACGCTGCGCATTTCCAGCCAGCACATCGCGAACTGGCTGCGTCACGGCGTGGTGACGCCTGAGCTCGTGATGCAAACCATGCAGCGGATGGCGAAGGTCGTCGACAAGCAGAACGCCGGCGACCCGCACTATCACCCGATGGCGCCCGACTTCGACGCATCGCTTGCGTTCAAGGCCGCGTGCGCGCTCGTCTTCGAAGGGCGCGAGCAACCATCGGGCTACACCGAGCCGCTGCTGCACAAGTTCCGTCTCGAACTGAAGGAGGCCCGCGCATGACGACGCCACACACGAAGGCGGCGACCCGCGCGGTCGTCACCGGCCACACGCGGGGCATCGGCGACGCGCTCGCCGCGGCGCTCCTCGAACGCGGCATTGCGGTGCTGGGCGTCGCGCGCTCGCTGAACGCTTCGCTCGCGCAACGCTATCCGCAGGCGCTCACCGAAGTCGAACTCGATCTGGCCGATACCGCACAGCTCGCGCAGTGGCTCGGCAGCGATGCGTTGCGCGGCTTTCTGGCGGGCGCGGCGCGCGTCGTGCTGATCAACAACGCGGGCATGGTGCAGCCGGTCGGCCCGCTCGACACGCAGGACGTTGCCGCGATCGCGGGCGCCGTCAGTCTGAACGTGGCCGCGCCGCTGATGATGGCAAGCGCGTTCGCCACGGCAAGTACGGACGCACCCGACCGGCGCATCGTGCATGTTTCGAGCGGCGCGGCGCGCAATGCGTATGCGGGCTGGAGCATCTATTGCGCGACGAAGGCAGCGCTCGATCATCACGCGCGCGCCGTTGCGCTCGACGAAACCCGCGCGCTGCGCATCTGCAGTCTGGCGCCGGGCGTGGTCGATACGGGGATGCAGGCGGAAATCCGCGGCGTGAGCACGGAGAAGTTTCCGTCACGCGGCAAGTTCGAAGACCTCAAGCGCAACGGGCAGCTGGCTTCGCCGGAAGCATCGGCGGCGAAGCTGGTCGACTACGTGTTGAGCGATGTGTTCGGGCAGGAACCGACCGCCGATATCCGCGAGCTTTGATCGTCGCGGCGAGCGGTTAACCGGGCAACCTACGGGTCGCGGGCGCACAACGCCCGCGGCCGGTAAATTGCTGTATGCAAGCGCGGAAGAACGCGAAAAACTCAGACGCGCGGTAAATCGTCGATCGATTTTTCGACGTGGCCGCCGGGAATATCCGTATCGATGCCGTCGTGGCCGTCCGTGTGCGAGACGGTCTTGATCTTCGGCCCGAGGAGCCGCATGCCGCCGAGCGTGTAGAGCGACCACACCAGGTTGCCCGCACGGATCACCTTGACGACTTCGTCCACTTCGACGATTTCATGCTGCGACAGCCACTCGTGGGTCTTCGGATTGATGAGCGCCCAGCGCACGTGCGTGACGCGGTCGTTAGCAGGGTTGATGCGTACAGCGTCAACAGCGTACGTAGCCATGGCCACCTCCATCGTCCTGACCGTCAGATCGTAGCATGACGGCCGCACCGCACAGGACGCGGCGCCGCCGCCCTGCATCACGCGTCGAAAATCACGCCTCGAAATCGAGCCCGCCGAGCAATATCGACGGTTCCGCCTGCGAGCGCGAGCCGAAATCGATCGCCCGCCCGCCCTGCCAGTTGTCGAGCTTGCGCGGCAGCGCGGCGAGATAGCGCGCGAAGCGCGCCTCGCCGCCCGGCTCCAGCAAGCCGTGAATCGCGTCGCTGTCCCACGTTAGCGCAACGTTGAGCGGATGCGCGTAACCGTGGCCGGCCGGAAGGATGTCCCCGGTGATGCGTACCCGCGTGGGATGCAGCGCGCCGCCATACGGAATCACGTCGATGTGTACGCGCTGGCTGAAAATACGTACGAGTGTGGCGGTGATGCGCGGCACGAAATCACGTTCGAAGCACGCGGCGGTCTCCTGATTCATGATCGTTCGCCGATAAGGTCAGGCTGGCAGTGTCGTTCATCGGCGCCCGGCGCGCAACGTGCTGCGTGCCAGGCCAGGGCGCGCAGCACCCCCGGCCTGGGATATCCTTTGTGGGGCCGCACCGGCCCTACCCTCGCCCATCACTCAACGCACCGTTACAGGAACCCCATGGACCGCCTGCAAGCCATGACTGCCTTTCTGACCGTGGTGGATACCGGCGGGTTCGCGTCGGCGGCCCGCAAGCTGAAGGTGTCGCCTTCCGTGGTGACGCGCATGGTGGGCGAACTCGAGGACGCGATGGGCGTACGGCTCCTCACCCGCACGACGCGCATGGTGCGCATGACCGACACCGGCGCCGATTATGCCGACCGGTGCCGGCGCATTCTCGCCGACATCGAGGAAGCCGAGCAGTCGGCCACCAGCATGCACGGCACGACGCGCGGCCTGCTGTCGATCACGTCGTCGATGCTGTTCGGCAAGTACTACGTGACGCCGATCGTCATCGACTATCTCGGCCGGTATCCGGAAGTCGACGTCAGCTGCTGGTTTCTCGATCGCATCGTGAACATCGTCGATGAAGGGATCGACATCGCGATCCGTCTCGGCGACCTGCCGGATTCGTCGATGCAGGCGGTGCGCGTCGGACAGGTTCGCCGCGTGGTATGCGCTTCGCCGGATTATCTGGCGCGGCACGGTGTTCCCCGCAATCCCGAGGACCTGGCCGGGCGCGCGATCGTCTCGGCAAGCGGTGTGTCGACGCTATCCGAATGGCGTTTTGGCAGCGACGAGCGCCGGCACGCGGTGCGCGTCAAACCGCGGATGACCACGACGACCAACGATTCGGCGATCAGCGCGGTCGCGGCGGGCCTGGGGCTGACGCAACTGCTGTCGTACCAGATCGCGCAGCAGTTGCGCGACGGCACGCTGCAGATCGTACTGGAGGCGTTCGAACCGCCGCCGCTGCCGATCCACGTGATGCACCGCGAAGGACGGCACGTCACGCGCAAGGTCCGCACGTTCGTCGATCTCGCGATCGAAACGCTGCGCTCGAACAGCTCGCTCAATCCATAGCGGCCAGGCCGCCACCCGGGCTGAAACACCCATGTGGCGGGCATTCCCCCACTCTTCTCGTTTCGCGAACGGTCAATTCTCCGCGCGACGGATTCAAACCCGTGACGACGACGCCTAGACTGCAATGGCTGTCCGATACGTCCCACCCGAATCCGTCCGAGGAGAAACGAATGAAGCTTTACTACCATCCGCTGTCCGGTCATGCGCATCGCGCGCGTCTCTTTCTTTCGCTGCTCGGCATCGAACACGAACTGGTCGAAGTCGACCTGACGAAGCGCGAACAGAAATCGCCCGAATTCCTGAAGCTCAATGCGTTCGGCCAGATACCGGTGCTGGTGGATGGCGACACGGTGATCCCCGATTCGAACTCGATCCTGGTCTATCTCGCGAGCCGTTTCGGCAAGACCGACTGGTTGCCCGTCGAGCCGCGGCAAGCCGCCGCCGTGCAGCGCTGGCTGTCGGTCGCCGCTGGCGACCTCGCCTTCGGCCCCGCCGCCGCGCGTCTCGTCACGCTGTTCGGCGCGAAGCTCCACGCCGATGAAGTGATCGCCCGCGCGCACACGCTGCTCGCGCGCATCGAAACCCAGCTGGCGGGACGCGAATGGATCGCGCTCGCGCATCCGTCGATTGCCGACGTGGCGCTCTACAGCTACGTCGCCCGCGCGCCGGAAGGCAACGTCGATCTCAGCGCGTATCCGAACGTGATGGCATGGCTCGCCCGCGTCGAAGCATTGCCGGGATTCGTGCCGTTCGCGCAGTCGCCGGCCGGGCTCGCCGGGAAAGCCGCCTGATCGTTCGAGCCTTCCTGCGTGGGCGTATGCGTCCACGCAACGTCTGCCTTGCCGGGAGCCGCCATGATGATCGAAGCACCTGAGACGCTTGCACGCTCGCCGTGGCACGCAGGCGAGCTCGCCATCCAGCGCAAGGCCGGCGTCGACAGACGGATGGATGAAGTCGGCCGCCGTGTGCTGCGCGATTTTCTGCCGGAGCAGCATCGCGCGTTCTACCCGCTCCTGCCGTACGTCATGCTCGGCGCGGTCGATCCGGCGGGCGATGTATGGGCAACCGTGCGCGCGGGCCAGCCGGGTTTCATGCACGCGCCCGATGCGCTCACGCTGCACATCGGCAATGTCCGCGACGCGATGGACCCCGCCGACAGCGGCATGGAAGACGGCAACGCGATCGCGCTGCTCGGCATCGATCTCGCGACGCGCCGGCGCAACCGCTTGAACGGCACAGTGCATCGCGAGAACGCGAGCGGATTCGATCTGCTCGTCGGCACGAGCTTCGGCAATTGTCCGCAGTACATCACGCTGCGCGAGTACGCGTTCGTTCGCGACGCGGCGATTCCCGCCAGCGTCGCACCGCAGTATGCCGACCATCTCGACGAACGCGCCCGTGCACTGATTCGCGGCGCCGATGCGTTTTTCGTCGCCTCGTACGTGGATCGCGACGAAGACGGCGTGACGCAACGCCAGGTCGACGTCTCGCATCGCGGCGGCAAGCCCGGCTTCGTGCGCATCGGCGACGACGGCGTGCTGACGGTTCCCGATTTCGCCGGCAACCTGTTCTTCAACACGCTAGGCAATTTTCTCGTCAATCCGAAGGCCGGGCTCGTGTTCGCCGATTTCGAAACCGGCGATCTGCTGCAGCTCACGGGCGACGCGGAAGTCATTCTCGATTCGCCGGAAATCGCGGCGTTTCAGGGTGCCGAACGGCTCTGGCGCTTCACGACGCGGCGCGCGGTGTTTCGCGGCGGCGCGTTGCCGCTGCGCTGGACGAAGCGCCGCGACGGCGCCTCGCCGAGCGCGGCGCTCACGGGCGACTGGGACGCAGCCGCCAGCCGTCTGAAGGCCGCGTCGCTCGCCAGTACGTGGCGGCCAATGAAGATCGCGCGCATCGTCGACGAAAGCTCGACGATCCGTTCGTTTCATCTGGAACCAGCCGACGGTGCCGGGCTCGTGCCGCATGCCGCGGGTCAGCATCTGCCGGTCCGCGTGACGCTGCCCGGCGAAACCAGGCCGGTGCTGCGCACCTACACGCTGTCGGTTGCGCCTTCCGACGGGCTCTACCGGATCAGCGTGAAGCGCGAAGGACGCGTGTCGTCGTATCTGCACGATGCGCTCTCCACCGGCGACGTGATCGAGGCGCGCAGCCCGGCTGGCCGCTTCACCATCGATGCGGCCGAACGCCGTCCGGCCGTGCTGCTTGCCGCGGGCGTTGGCATTACACCGATGCTCGCGATGTTGCGGCATATCGTCTATGAAGGCTTTCGCAAGCGCCGCATCCGCACGACGTACCTGTTTTATGCGACGCATTCGAAGGCGGAACGTGCGTTCGACCGCGAGATCGCGGCGCTCGAACAGGCGGCCGGCGGTGCGGTGCGCGTGATCCGCGTGCTGAGCCAGACCGACGGCGCACTCGAATCGCAGGATTACGACGAAGCCGGCCGCATCGATATGGCGATGCTGAGCCGCACGCTTCAGTTCAACGACTACGACTTCTATCTTTGCGGACCGGCGCCGTTCATGCAGAGCATCTATGACGGTCTGCGCGACCTGAATATCGCCGATGCACGCGTTCATGCGGAGGCGTTTGGGCCCGCGTCGCTGGTGCGCAAGGTGGATGCGGCTACGGCGGATGCGGCGGGGGCGGATGCAGTCAAACCGGCGGCGCGGCCCGCGCGGGCTGCCGTGCCGGTCGTGTTCATGAAGTCGGGCAAGGAAGCGCGCTGGACGCCCGAATCCGGGAGTCTGCTCGAACTCGCGGAAGCGCGCGGCCTCGCGCCGGAATTCAGCTGCCGCGGCGGCAGTTGTGGCACGTGCCGCACGCGGATTTTCGAAGGCGCGGTGGCGTATCCGGTCGCGCCGTCAACTGAAGTAGCCGCTGGCGAAGCATTGATCTGCTGCGCCGTGCCCGCAGCGGTTAAACCCGGCACGCAGGCACCGGCTCGTCTTCTACTGGATCTGTGACCCAGGGCTCTGGCAGGCGGGTTTTGGCTGGGCAGCGCGACCTGATCCGATAAACCACCGCCCTGCCCGGATTCGCCATAAGGCGGTGAGTGGACAGATCAGGCCGTTAGTTGCGTTCTTGAGTCTGCATGAATACCCGCCAGAACGCGACGACGTGGGCCGCCGCCGCGCTCAACATGCGTGCTACGCAAGCATCATCCGGCGAGCGCGGCCTCCTCGTCGTCCACCGTTGCATCCTCTCCGACCGAATTCCGGATCAGATAGTCGAACGCGCCGAGCGACGCTTTCGCCCCCTCGCCGACCGCGATCACGATCTGCTTGAACGGCACGGTCGTCACGTCGCCGGCGGCGAATACGCCCGGCACCGACGTCGCGCCCTTCGCGTCCACCACGATCTCGCCGTGCTTCGACAGCTCGACCGTGCCCTTCAGCCATTCGGTATTCGGCACGAGGCCGATCTGCACGAACACGCCTTCGAGTTCGACGCGCTTCGGTTCGCCCGAGCGCAGGTCGTTGTAGACGAGGCCATTGACCTTCTTGCCGTCGCCCGTGATTTCCGTCGTTTGTGCGTGCGTCACGATCGTCACGTTCGCGAGGCTGCGCAGCTTGCGTTGCAGCACTTCGTCGGCACGCAGCTGCGTGCCGAATTCGATCAGCGTGACTTCGCGCACGATGCCGGCCAGATCGATCGCCGCTTCGACGCCCGAATTGCCACCGCCGATCACCGCGACGCGCTTGCCCTTGAAGAGCGGGCCGTCACAATGCGGACAGTAGGCCACGCCGTGATTGCGATACTCGCGCTCGCCCGGCACGTTGATTTCGCGCCACCGGGCGCCGGTCGCGAGCACGATCGTCCTCGCTTTCAACACCGCGCCGTTCGCAAGACGCACCGCGTGAATACGGCCCGGAACCAGTGCTTCGGCGCGCTGTACGTCCATGATGTCGACTTCGTAACTCTTCACGTGCTGCTCGAGCGCGGTGGCGAATTGCGGTCCTTCCGTTTCCTTCACCGAGACGAAATTCTCGATCGCGAGCGTATCGAGCACCTGGCCGCCGAAGCGTTCCGCGACGACGCCCGTCATGATGCCTTTACGCGCCGAGTAGATCGCCGCCGCCGCGCCCGCCGGGCCGCCGCCGACGATCAGGGTGTCGAATACCGGCTTCTTCTCCAGTTCCTTCGCGGCGCGTGCGCCCGCGCCGCTGTCGAGCTTCGCGAGGATTTCCTTCACGCCGCTGCGGCCCTGGCCGAACACTTCGCCGTTCATGAACATCGTCGGCACCGCCATGATCTGGCGTGCCTCGACTTCGTTCTGGAACAGCGCGCCGTCGATCGCAACGTGACGGATGCGCGGGTTGATCAGCGCCATCACGTTCAGCGCCTGCACGACTTCCGGGCAGTTCTGGCATGACAGCGAGAAATACGTTTCAAACTGATAGTTGCCTTCGAGGTTCCGGATCTGCTCGATCACGGGCTCGTCGAGCTTCACCGGATGGCCGCCGACCTGCAGCAACGCCAGCACCAGCGATGTGAACTCATGGCCCATCGGAATGCCCGCGAAACGGATACCGGTGTCCTTGCCCGGCTCACCGATCGAAAACGACGGCTTGCGCTCTGTATCGCCGCGACGTTCGGTCACCGACACGCGGTCCGACAGCGATGCGATGTCGTTCAGGAGCGCGATCAGTTCCTGCGATCTGGCGCTGTCGTCGAGCGAAGCGATGATCTCGATCGGCCGGCTGACCTTTTCGAGGTAGGTTTTCAACTGGGTCTTGAGATTGGCGTCGAGCATGGTCTGGCGGATTCCGTGACGAAGATGGCGGGCGGCGGGCGCTGCGGACAGCGAGGCGAAGATGGCCGGGCCGCTGCGTGCATCGACACGCAACGGCCCGCACAGATACACGCCATATCGCATATGGCGCGCTGCGGTGTGACGTGGGTTTTAGATCTTGCCGATCAGGTCGAGCGAAGGCGTCAGCGTTTCCGCACCCGGCGTCCACTTCGCGGGGCAGACTTCACCCGGATGCGCCGCGATGTATTGCGCAGCCTGCACCTTGCGCAGCAGTTCGCCGGCGTCGCGGCCAATACCGTTGTCATGGATTTCGCACAGCTTGATCTCGCCTTCCGGGTTGATCACGAACGTGCCGCGCAGGGCCAGACCTTCTTCTTCGATCAGCACGTCGAAGTTGCGCGAGATCGCGAGCGTCGGATCGGCGATCATCGGATAGTTGATCTTTTCGATCGTGTCCGACGTGTCGTGCCATGCCTTGTGCGTGAAGTGCGTATCGGTCGACACGCTGTAGATCTCGACGCCGAGCTTCTGGAATTCGGCGTAACGATCGGCCAGATCGCCCAGTTCGGTCGGGCATACAAACGTGAAGTCGGCCGGGTAGAACACCACGACGGACCACTTGCCCTTGAACGATTCCTCCGTGACCGGAACGAATTCGCCCTTGTGATAGGCGGTTGCCTTGAACGGTTTAACCTGGCTGTTGATGATCGGCATCGTTGCGTCCTTTGTTTGCGTGGTGGAGAAAGTGATGCCATTGTGCCTGGAGCAGATACATAGTTAAAGTTGATTGTTTGTATCTGTGTGATTTGTATTTGCTATTGATCAGGCCAGACGTGCCGCGGGCGTAGAATTTCTGGCCGGAACGTGCATCCGCCGGGCTTTTCCCGGATCGGGTCTGGTACGCTCTGGCCGGCCGTCGGGCGTGAGACAGCCCTGAAACGCGCCGCGCACGCCAATTCCAGCAGGAGCGCACATGAGCGACGCCATTCAGCGCACGGCTACGTCACAGTCCGTCGTCAAGATCAGGCCCGACCGGGAAATTGCCACGCAGCAGCGGCTTCCGTACTTCGTGGGGTTGTCGGCACAGTCGGCCGGCACGCGCGAACTGTCGATGTATCTCATCGTCGTGCCGCCCGGCGGCCATGCGGAACCGCATTCGCATCGCGGCTACGAGACGGGAATCTATGTGCTGGAAGGTAGTGTGGAGACGCGCTACGGCGCCGGGCTGCGCGAATCGGTGATCACCGGGGCCGGCGATTTTCTGTTTATTCCACCGGGCGTGCCGCATCAGCCGTTCAATCTGAGCGAGACGACGCCCGCGAGAGCGATCGTCGCGCGCACGCTCGCGGACGAAACCGAGCAGATCGTGCCGTACGATCCGTCCGTCGACGGCTGAAGGCGGCCTCGTTTGCCGGGATGAAGGTGTCGATTCCTGAAGCGGGTTCGCGTGCTGCGGCCACGTCCGGGTTATCTCCGCTTATCCGGCTCCGCTTCCCGGTCGCTGCCGCTCAGGCCGCGGCCGCCTGCGGCATCGCGGCTTCGCTGTGTTCGCCGTGTTCGCCGCCCAGCGCGTCGGTGAGGTCCGCGAACATCTGCGCGAGTTCGCCCGTCATCAGCGCGAAGTCCGAGTCGAAACGTTCGTCGTCGTTCTGCGCGGTCGGATCCGACGCTTCCTTCACGACGTCGAGCGGCGTGACGCGCTTGATCACGAGCGAAGGCGTCATCACGAACGAAATGCGGTCGTTCCAGGTCATCGCGAGACGCATGCACTGCTTGCCTGCCTCGATGTGGCGACGCATGTCGTCGGCTTCGAGCGCGTGGCCAACGTAGCGCACGGTCGCGTTGCCCTCGCCTGCCGAGCGCAGTTCGGCATCCTGGTCGACGGTAAAGCCGCCGGGCGCATCGCCTGAAAGCAGCCAGTCGGTCATCGCCGCAACCGGCGACAGCGCGACACGCACGCTTGCGAGCGGCAACCCGTCGATGGATTTGACGAGCAGGCTGCGCACATCGTCGGCGAGTGCCTGCGCGGCGGCGTCGATGACGAGCCAGCCGCTGGCCGTATCGATCCACACGCGCGTGTCGCGACGGATGCTGAACGCGCGCGGCAGCAACTCGTCGGTGACCTGCTCCTTGATCTCCTTCATCTGCTTGCGGCCAGGCTTGTAGCCCTGCTGTTCCTCGATCTCGAGCGCGCGCGCCTTCGTGACCTGGTTCACCACCGACGCCGGCAGCAGCTTCTTTTCCGAGCGGAACGTGAGCAGCATCTGACGATGATTCGAGTAGACGAGCGCGCCGCTCTCGCCATTGTCGCTGCTACGCGACGGCGCCCAGCCGTGGCGCTGCATCTCGACACTGCTGCCGGGCTGGAACGCGTGCGCCGCGAGGGCGTCCTCGAGTTGCTCAGCAGTGATGGACCACGGCGACGAAAGACGGTGAAGCTGAAGATTCTTGAACCACATGTGGATGCGCCCGGCAAAGGGCAAGATTCTATACGAGCGCGCGCGGTTCACGCGCGGATGTCACCGTACGTGTTGAAGTGCGCTCAAGAAAGGGAGTTTTCGTACGCCAAGGCTACGCCACGGCCGCCCCGGCGCTGGCGGGCTTCCCGGCCAGCTCATTTCGATCGCCGCACCGCTGCGTCACAGCCTGACCTGCGATCAGGGCAAGGAGTTGACCCGTCACAAGGATTTCACCGTCAGAACCGGCGTGGCGGTCTACTTCCGTGACTCCCGCAGTCCCTGGCAGCGCGGCACCTGCGAGAACACCAACCGCCTGCTGCGCAGGTACCTGCCCAAGGGCACCGACCTGAGCACCTTCACCCAGGACGATCTCGATGCCCTTGCCGACAACCTCGACGCCCGGCCACGCGCCACTCACGCGTTCCATTCCCCTCCCGAAGTCTTTGCTCGAATACTCGCATTGACCCATCGACCGCCAGGCTCAATTCAATAACTCAACCCTGTTGCAACCGGGATTTGAAACCGGCAACTGATTGGTCATAGCATTTCCGGCAGGCTTTCAAATTCTTGAGGGCCGCTTAAAGTCAGGCCTGTGCCAGGGACCCGGCAGCGAGCCGTTGGCGCCAGGTGATCCAGCCGACAACAATCGATAGTGTCGCCACGACAAGTGGCGCCACCCCATGTCCGTATTCGCCGTGAAGTGTGACGGTCGCGAGCGCAGCCAGCATCACGGTGCAGCCGAGCGCCGAACCCCACAGCCGCGTCCTTGCCCGCGCCAGCAGAACGGCGGTCATGAGTTCCAGCGAACCGGTCACGAAATGGAACCAGTGCGGATATCCCCACTTCAGATATTCCTCAATGATGGATCGCGGGGCGACGATGTTGCTGAGCGATCCCACGACGAAAAAAGCGGCAAGAGCCAACGGTAATACCTGGCGCCAGGAAATCCGGGACATTCTTCCTTCCTTGTCTGATGCACCCAAAACAAAACCTTTCATGTTAGACCTCGATCTTTCCTGGTGTGAATGCCGCGGTTCATGCCGTAGCGGCCTTGTGGGCCGCCGCAAAGACATCGCGAGGGGACGTCGTGCCCGCGACATGCTCCGTACCCTCGACGCCGAGGTCCATCCAGCCCGCGTTGACGGCATCGAACATCGCTTCGGCCGGTCCAGTCTGGCCCTTCGGGATGCCGAGCTGTTCGAACGCTGCCGGCCAGCCGGCCCGCGGGATGGCAAAGGCCTTGACGTCGCGTTGCATGACTTCGCCCAGTTGGGCCGCGACTTCATCCGCGCTGACCATCGAGCCAAGCTCGACAACGCGATGCCCGGACCACGCCGGCCCGGTCAGCAGTGTCGCCACCTCGGCGCCGATATCGTCGGTCGCGACCATGGTCGATTTCCGGCTCGTCGGGTTGTAGTAGACGGGTAGCGTGCCGCCCTGGGCGACGTGCAGGCCGTAAAGGAAGTTTTCGAAAAACCCGCCGGCTCGCACACAGGCGACCGGCAATGTGAGGTGGCGAAATCCTTGCTCCAGAAGCGACAGCGCCGTGATCATCCCCAGCCCGCTGGTTCTGTTCGCACCCATCGACGAAAGCACAACCACCCGCGGCGGCGCTGCCCTGGTCAGCGCCTCGACAAAGTTCGCGATCACGCTCTTTGCTTCCCTGAAATCAGGCGAGGGTGCCCAGACAGCCGGCAGCATGACAAATGCACCTTCGACCCCTTCGAGCGCCCGCTCGACGGCCGCCGCATCATTCCAGTCGCCATCGACCAGTTCCACACCTTGATCCGCCCAATTTGTCGCCTTCTCGCGATTGCGGACCAGCGCGCGTACATTTTTGCCTTGCGCCAGCAGATGTCGGGCCGTTGCGCCGCCTGCGCGTCCTGTAATTCCCATGACCAAAAACATGTGTTTCTCCTGAAATCTGTATTGCCTTTAAACGCCAACTCGCGATCTGGAGATTCATCCTGATACGCTGTTGCTGGAAAGAATGTGTCGCCCAACCCATCGATGGAGATGATCAGCAGGCGCTCGACTCCGGCAAAGGCCACGGCGAGCGGGGCTGGATCGTTGAAATCTGCTTTGAGCTTCGCGGCGAAGCGGCTCAATTTCCGCGGGTTGCGGCGGGCTGCGGCTGGATGCGGTGATATCGGAATCTCCGGCTTCCATTCGCAACTCCACCACACGGCGGCCCGGATGTCCGCCGGAGCCTGGGTATGGAAGGCGGACGGGAACAGGGCCTGACATCTGAGCTCCTTGAGGAATAGTCTATGTTTGAGGGCAGGTCTATCATAGAGACCTATGCCTCGCTCCGGAAGGAGGCAGTTTTTTGTTACCAGAAGAGTTAAAGGGAACCTGAATGAGCACCGCACAGAATGCGATCGAGAGATTCAGCCGATATCAACGTCAATCAGGCGACGCCCAGCCCGCACATTGCGCGGTTCGTGACGTGCTCGACCGCATCGGCGACAAATGGAGCATGCTCATGATCATGGAGCTCGCGACGCGATCGCAGCGCTTCAGCGAGCTTCACCGAGCGATCCCGGACATTTCCAGGCGCATGCTTACCCAGACACTCCGCGATCTGGAGCGCGACGGACTCATCACCCGCCATGTTTTTCCCACCAGGCCGCCGACCGTCGAATATCGTCTGGCCCCGCTAGGCCAATCCCTGCTGGACCCGATGGCGGCCCTTATCGATTGGGCCGATCGTCGTTATTCCGACATCCATGCCGCGCGCGTCCGCTTTGACGGCGCATCCGGTGATGTCCCGCGCTAGATGTTGGTCCGATGTGAGGTGGTGGCGAAAGCCTGAAGCGGGCAGTTCATATGTCCAGGCTTTGCAGATGGCGTGGAAAGTAAAAAAATCCGTTTCTTGAGGGAGCCCCGCGTTGTCCGCTTCAGCCTGATAAAAAAACGGGCGCTCCTTCGAACGCCCGCCTCGTGACCGCGCCTGGCGCGAACAACTGTCGAAACAAACCGCCTAGAACGCCGATCTCACGACACCGCCATCCACGCGCAACGCCGCCCCATTCGTCGCAGCGGACGCTTCCGAGCACACATACACCACCATGTTCGCGACTTCTTCCGGCGTAGAGAAGCGCTTGAGCAGCGAACTCGGGCGCCCGGTTTCGAAGAAGCCCTTCTCGAACTCCTCGAACGATTTACCCGCAGCGAGCTTCGTTGCAAATTCAGCGACGCCATCGGACTTCGTCGGTCCCGGCAGCACCGCATTGACCGTGACGCCGGTGCCCGCGCAGCTCTCCGCAATGCCGCGCGACAGCCCGAGCTGGGCGGTCTTCGTCACGCCGTAGTGAATCATCTCGACCGGAATCTGGATGCCGCTCTC
The DNA here is from genome assembly GCF_907164545.1 of Paraburkholderia gardini. NCBI lineage: Bacteria > Pseudomonadati > Pseudomonadota > Betaproteobacteria > Burkholderiales > Burkholderiaceae > Paraburkholderia > Paraburkholderia gardini. The sequence continues at coordinate 43,404 of NZ_CAJQZB010000020.1, forward strand.
GCTGCTGATAAAGACAATGCGCCCCCAGTTCTTCTGCTTCATCTTCGACAGATACGCCCGCGAGAGCCGTACGCCCGACATCACGTTGGTGTCGAAAAAATGCTGCCAGTCTTCGTCAGGAATTTCCTCGAACGGCTTCGGATCGAAGATGCCCAGGTTGTTCACCAGCACATCGACGGCCGGATGCTTTTCGACGAGCGCGGCAATCTGCTTCGGGTCGGCGAGATTGCCGGCGAAGCCTTCGACACGCGCGTCGGGAACCTGCGCGCGCAGCTTTGCCAGCGCTTCGTCCACCGATTCCCGCGAACGTCCATTGACGATCACGCGCGCGCCTTCGCGTGCGAGACCGGTGGCGATTGCAAACCCGATACCTTTGGTCGAGCCGGTAACGAGCGCGAGTTTGTCCTTGAGATGCAGATCCATCGAAACGATTCCTCCAGAAAAATGCCGGCGCGCCCGCACGGTGCCATGCGCAAACTAAGTCCGGATCTGGCGCGCGACGCGCCAGGCAGGGTCCCATCCTAGCGCTGTCGCGGCTTTTTCGCTCGTGACGGTACCGTCGGTTTCCGCCACGTTGTAGATGCCCGGTGTGCCCTTCGTTATCGATGTTTCATTTTTTGTCGAAATTGACGAGGTTTTTCTCTTTCGTGTCGGCGATGAAAATGGCGAGCAGCTTTGCAGGCTCGGTATCGCTCGCGTTTTCGCTGATCGTGTGATGCACGCCCGGGGCTTCGGTCCACGTCTCGCCCGCGTGATACACCCTGGATTCGCCGTTGTTCACCTGGCTGCGAATGGCGCCCGCCAGCACATAGCCGACCACGAATGCCTGGCCGTGACGGTGCGGCACCGATTTGCCGCCGGGCGCGTAATCGACGACGAGCGCGGTGATCGTCTTGCCAGGCACGTTCGGCAATGCATACGCGAACGCGGGGGTGATGGTTTCGTGCGGTGCTTCATCTGCGGCGAACGCAGCGGGAACTGCCGCGAGCGTCGCCAGGGACAGCAATGCTGCGATACGAACGGAGGTTCGGATGCTCATGGCGGGTTTCCTTTGACGGCGCGACATATCAGGCGAAAACGTCGAAGACCTGCCTGCCGGACCGATGCGTTCATCAGGGGAACCGCAGGTTAGCACCGGCCCCGAATGCTTTCAACGCAGGGGCCTGAAAGACGCAGCTTGCAACACGGTCTGTTCGTGACTCCTTCACAGCCGCGAGCGGGTGCCCTGTGCGGGCGGCGACGGCACTGCCAATACTCCGCTGCGTCACCGTCCGCTATTACCGCGCGCCCGCCTGTGCGCCCTGATCGCGCGACTGGCGCGAAACGAGCGGCGCGATGAAATCGACACCCAGCGTGATCACAAGCGCAGCCGCGCCGATGACGAACAGCAGGCGATGGTTTCCACCGCTACCGTTGAAGATCGCCGAATAGCTGTAGCCCGCCAGCGCCTGAAACGCGGCGAACGCGGTCGTGACGCGGCTCCAGATCACGTTCTGCTTCGCGGCGTTGCCCGGCGCGGCTTCATGCACACGGGCCAGCATGAGCGGAACGATGCCGGGCGGAAACGTGCCGATCACCACTGTCAACAGACCAATCACAACGTGATTGCTCGAAACCGCGAGCCATGCCACCGCGATCGCCTGCACCAGCACGAGCACACGCAGCGCGAAACGTGAACCGAAACGGTCCGCGAAAACGCCGTACACCGGCGGCCCGAAAATCGCGCCGACGCCGTACAGTATCCAGAACAGCGACCCGAGGTGCGCGCCCGCGCCGAGTCCGCGTGCAATGAAGTCGACGAGAAACACCATCGTCGGCACGAGCCCAATCGCCATCAATGCGTATTCGACGTACAGCGCGTTGATCTCCACACCGGACGTGACAGGCGCCGCGCCCGACGCGTCGATTCCGGCTGGCTTTGCTGCGGGCGCGTCCTGCGTCGGCCAGCCGGTCCAGCTTGCGGCGGTCAGCACGGCGGACAGCACCGCGAGACCGATCCACGCTTCGCGCAGACCGAATTTCAGCAGCAACGGCACGATCGTGCCCGACGCCGCGATGCCAAGCCCAAGCCCGAGAAACACCGCACCACTCGCGAGGCCCTTGCGATCGCCCGGCACGTGCGGCAACACAGTCGCCGCGACCAGCACCATGATCGCCCCACCCGCGACCCCGGACAGCAGACGCCATGCAAAGAACCAGCCGACCGAAACCGGAAACGCGCAGGCCAGAAAGGCCAGCGTGACCAGCACCTTCATGCCGCGCAACGTATGGACGTTCGACACGCGGCTCCCCAATGGACGACCGATGAGCGCGCCGATCAGATAGCCGGCCAGGTTCGCCGCGCCAAGGTAGACGACATCGGATGCTGAAAACCAGTGCGCCTGGATCAGCGAAGGGATCAGCGGCGTGTAAGCGAACCGCGCAAGGCCGATGCTGATGAGACTGGCGCTCAGGCCAGCAAAAATATGCCGCCAGACCGCGGCGTTACTCGCCGCCGATGGCGTTTCGAGAAGTGCTGGACTCGACATGAATCGGGTGCTCCGCAAAAGAACTGCACGACGTGCAGGCGTGCCTAAAGGACGGAATGTCGCTTCGCCGTCATTTTTGACATGAATGACAATGTTTGCATCGTAGTAGTCGTTGACATTGATGTCAATGATTGTGTGCGCCAACACTGTGTTCACGAAAACATGCAAGTGATGCGATGCACGCATGTCCAGCGTGTCCATCGGCGACACGCATCGCCCGTCGTATAAGGCATTGCGCGTTTTCCGATGTTTCGTTGCCCTCTTTCTGAACGCTTCCCGCGGACCCGACCCGCGACGACCCCTCCCTTGCAACGCCGCACGAAAGTGTTTATTCTTCAACTACGATACATTGAGTCGTAGTTAAAACGATTCTTCAGACACGTGTTCCTGACTGCGTCGGCAGGAGGTACGTGTATCGATCCCGCCGCTTCAGGCTCACCGGATGACCTCGTTCGATCTGCGGAGCCACACATTTGATATGGAGAGCAGAAATGAAGGTGATGCATGTCGATTCGAGCGCGAAACGCGATGGTCGAACTCACGGGCGCTCGCCCGACATTTCATCGATGAACTACGTGCGCAGGGCGTCGATGTCGAAGTGGACTATCTGGATCTGACGGTCGATACGCCGCGTCACGTCGACGAAGCGTTCGCGATCGCCACGTACCGCCCCGCCGAAGAGCGCACGGATGAAATGAAGGCCACGCTCGCCGCTTCCGACGCGCTGTGCAAGCGCCTCTTCGAAGCCGACGCGTTTGTGTTCGCGATGCCGATGTACAACTGGTCGATGCCGTCGGTCTTCAAGGCGTTCGTCGACAGCGTGACGCGCCCTGGCCTCACCTATCTCGCGCAACCGGATGGCCGCATCGCCGGTCAGTTCAATCGCCAGAAGACGCTTTTCATCACCACGCGCGGCGCGGATCTGCGTCCGGGCGGCATGTTCTCCTCAATGGATGCGTTGACACCCGCGCTCAAGGCCGCCTTCGGTTTTATCGGCGTGGCCGGGCCTACCTTCGTCGACGCGCAACCGCTGCAGTTCTCCGACCAGGAAGCCCGTACGGCCGCGCTGGCTCGCGCGAGATCCGAACTCTCGAACATTGCCGTGCAGTGGGCGATTCACGAAGCCGTAGCGGCCTGAGCGATAGGCCTCTAACCCGTGACCTGCGCGCATCACGCGAAACCGCGGACCTGTGCGTGGTTCATGCCGGCCAGCCGATCCAGATTCGTTTGCATTTGCATTTGACCAACACGCAGCGGTGGACATCGACCCGATTTCGCCTCGACCGTTGCACCTTTTTTCTGACTGGAGAAACAGCATGAGCACCTTGAAGATGATCCTCGCTTCCACCGTTGTCGCGCTTGCCACCTCGGCGATGCCTCCGCTCGTTCACGCGCACGGCACCGACGATGTACGCGACAACATCACCCCGGCCTTCCGGACCGCGATCGCGAACGTGCCGGGCAAGACGATGACCGCCATCGTCGTCGATTACAAACCCGGGCAGAAATCGCCGCCGCATCGCCACGGTCAGGCGTTCGTCGTCGGCTACGTGTTGTCGGGCGCGATCCGCAGCCAGTTGAACGACGGTGAAACGCGCGTGTATCACGCGGGTGAGAGCTGGACCGAAGTGCCGGGCGTGCATCACACGATCAGCGAGAACGCGAGCTCGACAGAGCCCGCGAAGCTGCTCGCCATCTTCGTCGCCGACGACAGTGACAGGAATCTCGTCACATGGGACAAGCATTAGGCGCTTGACGCTGCGTGCAAACAGGGGCTAGCGCCTGCGCGACGACAGCGGCCCCTGATATATCCCGCATTCAACGGGGCGAAATCCGGCTTAACGGCGAGCGTTAACAACGCTTAACTTGTTTCAGGCCCTCGCAGCAACAAAAATGAAAGCACGGAAAGATGCGGCTCCTGACACGACATCGGTCCAGCTTCGCCAGTTATCCAACGAAGGTGAAACATGACGCGTATTCTCGAACCCGATTTTTTTGAGTGGACACTCGCGTGGCTTTCGGCACCGGCGCATGAGGAAAGCGAACGTACCGCGAAGGTGCGGGCAGCGAGGAAAAAGAAGTTTCGACTGACAAAGCGCCTCCTGTCCGGCAACAGGAATCAGCCTGACGAAGGATTGCCGCCCGAGGCGCTGCGCGCGCATGTGACGATCCTCGACCAGCCTTCGTCGAAAACGTTGAGTGTCTGCTGGAGCGACCCCACATCCGGCTATTACGGCGACCAGATCTGGCGCATCGGTCTCGCGCGACACGCTTCGTTCTGCGTGCTGACGGGGCGCCCGATCCGGTACGGCGACGCGGTGTTCCGGCCTCGCTCGTGCGACATTCACTGTCCGGCAAATCGCGACCGCATGATTCTCGCCGCGGCCATACCGGCCTGTTCGCCCGACGCAGAACACGAATCCGCAGACGAACAGGCGGGCGCGCTGGCGTGAAGATCGCGCCGCCACGCGCTTGCATACGCACCTGATGCCGGCTTTTCATGATGTCGAGTGAACCCGCCTCGTTCACGCCATGGGCGCGTATGTCACGCGCCCGTTTCGCCTACTCCGCGGTGCCGCGATCGCGCCGACGGTTCGCCACCCGGTCATCGAGCCATCGCACGACGTGGGTGCCATAGCTGCGTGGCGCTTTCGCCGCCGTACGCATCGCGAGATCCTTGAGCGTATGGCTCGCGAGCGTTTCGCGCATATGCCGCTCTGCACTTTGCATCACCGCGTGAATCGAACACACGCCATTGGTGGCCCATGCCGGCGGCGCGTCTTCGAATACCGCACAACGGCCGCGTATTTCGCGGCAGTCAAACAGCGGCTTGTCACCATCGATTGCAATGACGACGTCGAGCACCGAAATCTTCCCCGCCGGACGTGCAAGCGCGAAGCCGCCCTTCGCGCCTTCAGTCGCGACCACGAGACCCGCCTTGTGCAGCTTCGTGAAAAGTTTCGCGACGTAATCGGCCGGCACGCCCTGCAGTTCGGCCAGATCGCGAACGCTCGCTTCAGGAACGCCAGGCGCCGGCTCCGTTAGATAAATCAGGCAATGCAGGCCGTATTCGACGCCCGTGCTGATGTGAGACATACTCCACTCCGACATATCGTATCGGAGTTAAGAGTACGCGGTTTTGTGGTGTTTATCAACGTGAGGGCCGGCATCTGCCCTGAGTGCGCAGGCCGATGGGTACTGTTTTCACGGCAGATTTTCTTCAAAGGCGCCTGGGTTCGTCGCGCTGTCTGAGCGATACCCGACATGCTGGCAGACCAGCCATCCACGCAGGATCGTGTGCTCGACCCGGTAGACCGCGTGTCGGAAATCGTATCCGGCGTGCTCATGGCGCTCACATTCACCGCGAAGCGCACCGGTTGATCGCCGGCGCGCTCCCGTCGCTCATCGCTGAAAACACAGAACCTGTTGCGCCAGAGGCAATGTACCGGTGTCCGCGTATCGCGCGCGTCCCTCCGCACGTCTCGACTCGCGCGATCTTTACGCTGCATTGGGTGTGCTCGTGCTGGTGGTGCTTGCGACGTTTCCCGTCGTCGGCCCATTTATCTTCTTCACGCAGACGGCGTTCGCGCTGGGCGGGTAAGACCCGGTTTCCCCATCGCCCGGTCGCGCGAGGTGGTCAGTACCCGTGCTCTCTCATGATCATCGCGTTGATCGTGCGGTCCTTCCAGAATACGTTCTGTATGCGCGGCTGCAATATGCGCAGCGCCTCCGTGTCGAGATCGTTGAACGTCAGCAACACCGCAGGGCGCGGTCCCGCGCCGGGCACATGCTCGATCTTGTCGAACGGTGGAAAACCATAGCGGCTCAGAAATTCACTGATCTCGTCATCGGTCGTGCCATCTTCGATGTTGCCTATCAGGAGGTCAGCCATCATCTTCTCCAGTTGCCAGACCACGTTTCATCGACACTGCGATGATCGAACGCCGTCGATACATTGCAAGGACCGTGCGCGCCACGCAAACCGTGCTACGTCCAGCGCGACGGTTACCGGACGGAGTCGTGCCGGATGGTTTCGCGGTATCGCACCACCACCTGTTCGAGGTTGTAGAACATGCGCTCGCGGCCTGACGCCGCGCCGAGCGGCGAGCGCTGCATCATGGCGAGCACGCCGGGGTTGAGACCCGCCACCCAGAGTGCAATGCCCGCGTCGCGCATTTTCTTCCCGGCATCGTTCAGCATCTTGAGCGCGGTGTATTCGATGTCGAATACACCGCCCAGATCGAGCACGACGATCTGAGGCTTTGTCGCGGCGATCTTCTCCCGAATCTTCTGCGCGACGTTGTCTGCGTTGGCAAAGAAGATGCGCCCTTCCGGCCGCAACAGCAACATGCGCGGAAACGATTCGTCGTCCGCGTGATCCGCGGAAGCGGGACGGAACACGTTCGAATCGCAGCAGCGCGCACAACGTCACGACACCTGTGACGATCGTCACGATCGACGCATGCGGCAGACCCTGGACGATTTCCAGCACGTTGTGAACGAATGGGCCCTTGGGAAAGTGAATGCCGAGCAGCTTTGGAATCTGGTCGACCACGATGACGATCGCGATCCCGGCCTTGAATCCGGTCAGCACCGGCCCGGAAATGAAATTCGCGAGAAAGCCCAGTCGCAACACGGATGCGAGCACCAGGATCACGCCCACCATCAACGTCAGCGTCGCGGTGGCGATCATCAGTTCCGCGGGACTGCCGTCCGGCGCGGCGCGCCCGAGCGCGGCCGCTACCAGAATGGCAAGTGTCGTGGTCGTGCTGACGCCAAGCGGACGCGATGTGCCGGTAAACGCGTAAATCACCATCGGCAGGAACGCCGTGTAGAGACCGACCTGCACCGGCAAGCCGGCTACCGTGGCATACGCAAGCGCTTTCGGAATGACGACCGCCGCCGCGGTCAGTCCCGCGACGGCGTCGGGCCTGATCCACGATTTCCGGTAATGACGAATCCATTCGGGAACCGGACCGCGCCCGGCACCCGCAACGGGATGTGATGTGTCGTCAGACATGGTTTCGAGTCGCAAGCGATGAAGATGTCCCGCGCTGCCATGAGCCCCGGTCACGAATCCAGATCGACGGATCCACCCCGGCGGTCGACGTTCAGAACGCCTCGGGAACGAACCGGTACGGGTAATCCGGTTCGACGTAACCCGCTGCTTTCTGCCGCTTCGGCAACATGACTCTCTCGCGCGGCAGCGTCTCGTACGGAATCTGGCTGAGCAGATGACTGATGATGTTCAGCCGCACACGCTTCTTGTTGTTCGAGCGTGCGACGAACCAGGGTGCGAGATCCGTGTCGGTTGCCTTGAACATGTCGTCACGGGCGCGTGAATAGTCGTACCAGCGGCTGTACGAATCGAGATCCATCCGCGACAGCTTCCAGGTTTTGCGTGCGTCGTGAATGCGCGCTTCGAGCCTGCGCGTCTGCTCTTCCTCGCTGACTTCGAGCCAGTACTTCAGCAGGATGATGCCGGATTCGATGATCGCCCGCTCCACCAGCGGCACCGCCTTGAGAAATGCGTGCACCTGCTCTTCGGTGCAAAAGCTCATGACCCGTTCGACGCCCGCCCGGTTGTACCAGCTACGGTCGAACAGCACGACTTCGCCGGCTGCCGGCAGATGCGGCAGATAGCGCTGTACGTACATCTGGGTTTTCTCGCGGTCCGTGGGCGTCGGCAGCGCGACGACACGAAACACGCGAGGACTCACACGCTCCGTAATCGCCTTGATGGTGCCACCTTTGCCCGCGCCATCCCGTCCTTCGAAGAGAACGCATACCTTGCTGCCGGAGCGTACGACCGATTCCTGAAGCTTCACCAGTTCGACATGAAGACGCGCCAGTTCCTTTTCATACGTCTTGTTCGAAAGACGATCCTGCGCAGCTGGACTGGCGGTCTCTTTACCGGTCTTTTTCCTGTGTTCAGCCATCGTGTTCTGCTCCCAGGGAAAGCACCGCTCACGCTTGCTGTTTCGGCACAGGCGCGCCAGATTCCGCGCCCGTCGCCGGCAGCGCTCCCCACCTCGCCTTTTCTCCCGCTTCGATGAAGAGATCGTTGTGCTTGCCAGTCCCGTACGCCACCCGGCAACCAGGCGGCCGGGTGAACGCCCACAGCCACACGAGCCGCCACGGCAGGCCGCCGAATACAAGCGAAAGAAAGCGCAGGGTCTGGAGATGGGTCGACGCCCATCGTTGAGCGGCCGACATGCGCCGCCCCTACCGGAACTGCAAAGGCAACAACCTGGATTGCCCGTGGCGCACCACCCGCCCGTCATACCGTCAGCCTGTTAGACGCCCTCGCATGGCGCGATGCAGCGTGATTCGGGCTGCGTCCGCGACTGCGGCTGCCGGACCATGTCTTTTCCAGAATATGCGAAAACGTGACGCATGGCGCATCAATCGATGCGATTCCTGCTTGATGAATCAACCCGTCAAATGAATCCGGAAGGATACCGGCTGCGCAATCGACGGCGCCTATAAGGAAATGGTAATTAAAAGAGATCGCCGCCCGAAAATTCGCGCACTACACCACATTATGTAACGGACATTCCAAAAGCAATGGCTTTTTGCGTTGTATATCCTAGACTGATAGCGAAAATCGCTTATTCCGTTTGCAGCGATTTTGTCTCGGCCGGCCGTCGCGCCGGCAGTGACTGGATGCTTTCGCCAGAACCGTAACGCGCTTTTAATATTCCCCTTAAATCGCTCAGTGCAGATAAGGAGTGCGTATGTCCTGGTTCACCGCAACATTGCGCAGTTATCCGGAAATCGCCATTTTTCTTTCACTGGGCATCGGATATTGGGTCGGGGGCAAGAGTTATCGCGGGTTTAGCCTCGGCGCTGTCACGGCGACACTGCTCGCCGCCATCGCGATTGGACAGCTGGGCATTACGGTCTCGCCTAACGTCAAATCGGTGTTCTTCCTGATGTTCCTGTTCGCCGTCGGTTACGGCGTCGGGCCGCAGTTCGTTCGCGGTATCGCCAGGGACGGGCTGCCGCAGGCCATCTTCTCGGTCGTTCAATGCGTGCTGTGTCTGGCGGTGCCCTATGTCGCCGCAAAGCTCGCGGGCTATACGGTCGGCTCGGCCGCGGGGCTCCTCGCCGGCTCGCAGACCATCTCGGCATCGATGGGTCTTGCCACCGACGCGATCAACCGCCTCGGCCTGCCTCCCGACCAGACGAAGGAACTGCTGGACGCAATGCCAACTGCATATGCGGTCACCTACATATTCGGCACGATCGGCTCGGCACTGATACTCGCGATGCTCGGTCCGAAGCTCCTCGGCATCGATCTCGAAGCCGCGTGCAAGGAATACGAGGCGCAGTTCGGCGGCGAGAAGGAGATGGGCGGCACGGGTCAGGCGTGGCACCAGTACGAGTTGCGCGCGTACCGTATCGCGGAGGGCGGCACGGCCGTCGGCATGACGGTCGGCCAGGCGGAAGCGCATTCGCCCGAAGGCACGCGGCTTTACATCGACCGTATCCGGCACGGCGGCGTCGTGCAGGACGCGAAGATCGACGACGTGTTGCAGGCCGGCGACGTGGTCGCGATCGTCGGACGCCGGGAGCAGCTCGTGCAGGTGCTCGGGCCACGTGGCGCCGAAGTGGACGACCCCGAGCTGCTGGCGGTGCCGGCGGAAGGCGTCGACGTGTACGTCACGTCAAAGGACGTGGAAGGCAAAACGCTGGCGGAACTTGGGCGCCTCCCTGCCGCCCGCGGGGTCTTTCTGCGCAAGATCAGGCGTGGCGCGACGGAAACGCAGATTCCCGTGCTTCCCGGCACGAAACTGCATCGCGGCGACACGGTGACGCTCGTCGGGCGCACGCAGGACACCACGGCGGCCGCGAAAGCGCTCGGCGTGCTGGACCGCCCGACGAACTCCGCGGACATCGCGTTCACGGGCCTCGCGATCACGGCCGGCGCGCTGATCGGCGCAATCGTCATCAAGTTCGGCGCCGTGCCGGTCACGCTGTCGACGGCAGGCGGCGTGCTGATTGCCGGCATCGTCTTCGGCTGGTACCGCGCGATCCACCCGACCTTCGGACGCATTCCGGATCCGACGATCTGGTTCATGAACTCCGTCGGCTTGAACGTGTTCATCGCGGTGGTCGGCATTACCGCCGGTCCCGGGTTCGTGAAAGGTCTCCAGCAACTGGGCATCAGCCTGTTTCTGTGGGGCATCTTCGCGACCGCCGTGCCGCTGATCATCGGCATGTTCATCGCGAAGTACATCTTCAAGTTTCATCCGGCACTCCTGCTCGGCATCTGCGCGGGTTCGAGAACGACCACCGCCGCGCTCGGCATGATCTGCGATGCCGCGAAAAGCCAGGTGCCAGGCCTCGGCTACACGGTCACCTACGCGGTCGGCAATACGTTGTTGACGATCTGGGGGATGGTCATCGTCATGCTGCTGACCTGAGCGCCGCATCAATCGATTCGTGCACTGGAGAGATGAGCCATGGCCACACCCGCCGAAAAAGTCACGCCGTACGATGAATTCAACTACGACATACCTGAAGACGAATTTCCGAAGTCCGGCATCTCGGCGCGCGCCGCCGAAGCGCTCGTGTCGAGCGACGAATGGACCGACACCAATCCGATGCTGAACATGTCGTCGTTCGTGACGACGTATGCGGAGCCCGAAGCCGTCGCGACAGCCGGCCGCAACATGTACAAGAACTACATCGACCACGACATGTATCCGCAAACCTTCGCGATGGAAACGCGCATGGTGCGATGGCTGCATCAGTTGTGGAACGGCCCGAAGGGCGTAGAACCGTATGGAACAGCTACAGTCGGTTCATCGGAAGCGTGCATGCTGGCAGGTCTCGCGCACAAGTGGAACTGGCGCCAGGCGCGCGAAAAGGCCGGCAAGGACGCGACCCGTCCGAACATGGTGACGGGCGGCAACGTGCAGATCGTGTGGAAGAAGTTTCTGCGCTATTTCGACGTGGAACCGCGCATCGTGCCGCTCAAACCCGGCAATTACCGGCTGACGGCGGAGCATCTGGACAAGTATGTCGACGAGAACACGATCGCCGTCGTTGCGATTGCGGGCCAGACGTTCACCGGCGAAGACGACGACATCCAGGAAATCCACGACTGGCTCGACGCCTACGAAAAGAAGACGGGTATTTCGATTCCGATGCATATCGACGGCGCGTCGGGTGGCTTCGTGAATCCGTTCCTCTATCCGGATTACAAATGGGACTTCCGTTTGCCGCGCGTGCAGTCGATCAACGCTTCAGGACACAAGTTCGGCTTGACGCCGCCGGGCCTTGGCTGGGTCGTCTTCCGCGAACGCAAGGTGTTCAACGAAGACCTGATCTTCTACGTGAATTACCTGGGCGGCGAAATGCCGACCGCGACGCTGAATTTCAGCCGCAACGCGGCGCCCATCGCGGTGCAGTACTACCAGTTCCTGCGACTCGGGTTCGACGGCTACAAGCGCGTCATGACCCACACGCTGAAGAACGCGGTTGCACTGCGCGATGAACTCGTGAAAAGCGGCTACTTCACGATCATGAACGAGACGCAGCGCATTCCGGTGGTGGCCGTCACGCTCGATCCGAAGATCAAGAAGTTCAACGAATTCGATGTTTCGAACAAGGTGCGGGAAAAGGGCTGGGTGTTGTCGGCCTATTCGATGCCGCCGGATGCACAGGAAGTCATGAGTCTGCGCGTGGTCGTGCGTCCGCACATCAACCATAACGTCGCGATGATGCTGAGCCGCGACATCATCGGCGCGTGCAGATTCCTGGAAGAACACGGCGGCAACGCGACACCGCCGAAGCTGCATGCACACGCCGGGGAAAAATCGTCACCGGCGAAGTGTTGAAACCCGCGGCACCGGCGCTGGCGGGAAACGGGAGGCGCCTGGCGGGCAGGTTGCCCGCTTCGCCAGTGTCAGAGAATACGTCGACTTCGACCTGCTCGTAAGGGGCCTCTTTTTCCTCCAGGGCAAGACGCGCGATCCGGACGTATACGCTCCAGGCCGCGCCGTAGAGCGTCACGAGGCTGGTATTCGTCATGAAGTGTTTCCTCTTTGATTGCGCCTCGCCTCCATCACAGAGAGGCGACAAACCCGGTTACATCAACGTGGGGGGGGGTCGCGAGACGTCCAGCGCGTACGGATACTTCGATGAGCATCAAGCCAGCGTTGCCCGCGCAAATATTGCCCTCATCCAGTCGGCCAGGGAATTCACGGTGACATCCAGGCGTATTAATGTAAAAGAATTCGCGCAAAATCGCGATGAATGCTTCAAGCGACTGCTTTTGCTTTTCGGGCACCCGCGGCCGGCCGTTGAAACCCATGGCATCGAAAAGCTTACGAAGCAGTGTGGCCGCCAGGAAAAGCGGGACATCAAGTACTGACCGGGGCGCGGAGGCGTCCTGAAGCGGCGGCCAGTGATCGCGTCACTTCACTTGCGCCTGACGCCCGATCAGCGCCTGCATCTCTGCGATATTCATGCGCGCCTGCTGCGCCGCCGGCGAATCCGGCGCGAGCGCCACTTCGAGCCTTTGCCAATATTCGATCGCGGCTGCGTAATCGTGGCGATCCTGCGCGGCCGATCCGGCCAGCGCAAGCGCCTTCGGATTGGCCGGATCGATGGCAAGCGCTGTCTGGATCTGCGCCGACGCCTCCCCGTCAAGACTGCCGTTGCGCGCGCTCGCAATGGCATCGGCATAGTCGGCTCGCAACTGGGCGTCGCCCGGCATGAGCACAACCGCTTTTGCGTAAGCCGCCGTCGCATCCTCCACGCGACCGAGCTCGAAATACGAGCGGGCGAGCATAGCCCAGCCATCGGCGTCGCCGGGCTGCTCTCGCAGGCGTATCGCGAGACGCGACACCATCAGTTCCAGCGGACCCGAATCGATCCCGTGCTGCCCGGCGTATGCGCGATCGAGCGTCAGCGCGGCGGGCTCGCCGAGATGCAGATACATCGCAAACGCGACGGCAGGAATGAGCGCGACGAAAAGCGCGGCTGTGCCAGCCCGCGTTGCGACACCGCGCGCCGCGGCGGTCTGCGGCGCGCTGGCCGATTCGGCAGATGCCACGTCGTCGAGCAGGCGTGTTTCGATCTCGTTTCGTGTTGCCTCATGCAGCGCCTTCGAAAGCGTGCCCGCACGGAACTCGGCGTCGACACGCGCCAGTTCGTCGTGATACAGCGCGACGAGAAGCGGGCGGCTGTCCCGTGCGCCGCGCGTGCCGGCACGGCGCGTCAGAGGCCAGGCCACGCACAGCACGGCGAACGCGAGCATCGAGCCGGCAGTCAGCCAGAACCCGGTCATGGCGCGATGTCCTCCGAAGGATGGGAAAGCAGCGCGTCGACACGGCGTCGCTCATCGCCGGTCAGCGGACGGGCGCGCATGGCCCGACGGCGTGCGACGATGCGCACAAGCGCGAAAGCGCCAAGCCCGAGGAGCGCGAACGGCCCGAACCAGAGAAGCCACGTAAGCGGCTTGACCGGCGGCTTGTACAACACGAAGTCGCCGTAACGCTGGACCATGTAGTCGCGCACCTGCGCATCGGTTGCGCCGCGCTCGACCTGCTCGACGATCTTGCCGCGCAGATCGCCGGCAAGCTCGGCGTTGGAGTCGGCCAGAGTCTGGTTCTGGCACACGACGCAGCGAAAGCCCTCTTCCAGTTCGCGAATACGAGCGGCGTTGTCATGCACACCGGCGCCTGCATCGACTGGAACTGGGGCCGCCGGTGCAGCCCGGCCCGCCAGGGCGACGCACAGCACCGCGACAACGAGCCATCCGCGCGAGTGATCGATCCTATTCATCGGCACGCTCGCCTTGCAGTTGCCGTACGAGCGGCAGGATCGTCGAATCGAGCGACACCTCGCTGAGCGGCCCCGCATGCCGGTAGCGAATCACGCCGTGCCTGTCGATCACGAAGGTCTCGGGCACGCCGTACACGCCGTAGTCGATACCCACCTGCCCTGTCCTGTCGACGAACGACGCGACATAAGGATTGCCCGCGCGCGAAATCCACTCGAGAGCCGCCCCGCGTTCGTCCTTGTAGTTGAGGCCGTAGATCGGCACGACCTTGCGGCGCGCGAATTCGACAAGCAGCGCGTGCTCATCGCGGCAAGACTCGCACCACGACGCCCACACGTTGAGGATCCATACCTGTCCGCGCAGCGCTGCCGGTGAAAGACGCGCACCCGACGTTTGCAGTTGCGGCAGGTCGAACGCTGGAGCAGGCTTGCCGATCAATGCCGAAGGCAACCGGCGCGGGTCGTGCGACAGGGCCGCCGCGAGAAAAACGCTCAGCACGGCGAACACGATCAGAGGCGCGAGAAAGCGTTTCATCTGTCCACCTCTCCCGCCTGTTGTGCGACGGTGGTCTCGCGCACGACGATGCCGGGCGCGAGACGATCCGCATCATGCGCCACGCCATGCGAAGGCTCTGTCGCGCGACGCCAGCGCGGCGCCAGCCGGTAGCGCCGGTCGCTCGCGGCGAGCGCCCCACCCAGCGCCATCAATAGACAGCCCGCCCAGATCCAGCTCACGAACGGTTTGATGTGGATGCGCATCGTCCATGCGTCGCGGTTCGGGCCGGCGCTTCCGCGCCCGCCTACCTGCTCGCCGAGCGCAACGTACAGATCGCGAAACATGCCGCGGTCGATCGCGGCTTCAGTCATCGGCGTCTGCTGGACGATGAAAAACCGCTTCTCCGGATACATCATTGCGATCGGGCGCTCGCCGCGGCTTACCGCGATACTCGCGCGTGCTGCGTGATAGTTCGGCCCGTCGAGCTCGCGCGTGCCGTCAAAACGAAACGTATAGCCGCCCTCGGTCACCGACTGCCCAGGTTCCAGGCGAACGTCGCGCTCGGTCTCGTATCCCTTCACGAACGTCACGCCGATGATGAACACGCCGATTCCTGCGTGCGCGACCAGCATGCCGTAAAAAGCGCGCGGCAAACGCACAAAGCGCGCCCCGAACGGGCCCTGCTGTTTCTCGATGCGCTCCCACAACGCAACGGCCGACGCGCTCACGCTCCAGGCGGCAAGCAGAACGCCGAGACCGACGAGCGGTCTGAATCCACCGACGAGCCACGGCAGACCGAGCGCCGTCACGACGCTCGCCGCCGCAGCCCAGCGCAGTCGCACCGCCAGTTCGGGCAGGCGCGCCGCCTTCCATCGCGCGATCGGTCCGACGCCCATCAGGAACACGGCGGGCGTCATTAGCGGCACGAAGACCGTGTCGAAATACGGGGCACCCACCGATATCTTGCCGAGCCCAAGCACGTCGAGGCATAGCGGATAGAGCGTGCCGATCAGCACCGAGGCCGCGGCCACCATGAGCAGGACGTTGTTCGACAGCAGGAGCGTCTCGCGCGACACCGCCTCGAAGCCCGCACCGAGCCCGACCTTCGGCGCACGCCAGGCGAACAGCAGCAGCGCGCCGCCCGTCACGATCGAAAGAAACACGAGGATGAAAACGCCCCGTGCGGGATCGGAGGCGAACGAATGAACAGACGTGATCACACCCGAGCGCACAAGAAAAGTGCCCAGAAGACTCAGCGAAAACGTGCAGATCGCGAGCAGCACGGTCCAGCTGCGGAAGCACCCGCGCTTTTCCGTGACGGCGAGCGAATGGATCAGCGCCGTGCCCGCGAGCCACGGCATGAACGATGCGTTTTCCACCGGATCCCAGAACCACCAGCCGCCCCAGCCGAGCTCGTAATACGCCCAGCCGCTGCCGAGCATGATGCCGAGCGTGAGAAAGATCCACGCGGCCGTCGTCCACGGACGCGACCAGCGCGCCCACGCGGCGTTCAGCTCGCCCGAGAGCAGCGCCGCAATGGCAAACGCGAAGGCGACGGCAAAGCCGACGTAGCCCATGTAGAGGATCGGCGGATGCGACACCATGCCGGGGTCCTGCAACAGCGCGTTCAGGTCGCGTCCGTCCATCGCGGGCGGAAGGAGCCGCAGGAATGGATTCGACGTGAACAGCAGGAAGAGCAGGAAGCCCGCGGCGATCCAGCTCATCACGCCCAGCACGCGCGCGACCATCGCCATCGGCAACTGCCTGCTGAAGATCGAAACAGCGGCCATCCAGAGCGTCAGGAGCAAGATCCAGAGCAGCAGCGACCCTTCATGCCCGCCCCAGACCGCGGTGAACCGGTAGATCAGCGGCAGCATGGAGTTCGAGTTGCTCGCGACGTAGACGACCGAGAAATCGTTGTTGATGAACGACGCCGCAAGGCAGCCGAACGCGATGGCGACCAGCACGAACTGCGCGCGCGCCACGGGCCACGCAACGCGCATCCATCCGTCGATGCCGCGCGCCGCGCCGACGACCGGCAGCACGCCGTTCACGGCGGCGAGGAGGAACGCGACGATCAGCGCGAACTGGCCGACTTCGGGAATCATCGCCCCGTCTCCTTCGGTGGATGGTCAGCGACCCGCATGGTCGCGCGCGCCTTGTTGACCGCGTCGGCGGCATCGGGCGGCATGTAGTTCTCGTCATGTTTGGCGAGCACCTGATCCGCGACGAAAGTACCGTCCGGCATTAGCGTGCCTTGCGCGACGACGCCCTTGCCCTCACGAAAGAGATCGGGCAGCACGCCATGGTAGGTGACAGGGATATCGCGGGCCGTATCGGTGACGAGAAAGCGCACGTTCAGACCTTGCGCATCACGCGTGAGCGAGCCCTTCTCGACCAGTCCGCCGACACGCAGCCGCGTGCCGCTCGCGACCCGGCCTTCGATCACCTGCGTCGGGGTCACGAAGAACATGACGTTCGAGCGGAACGCATTGAGTGTCAGCGCCGACACCGCGCCGAGCGCGGCCAGTCCGCCCGTGACCCACAGAAGGCGGCGCGCGCGCGGCTTCATGAATCCCGGTCCGCGAGCGTGCTGCGCGATACCAGGCGCAGCGACGCGGGTTCCTGCACGCGTGGGCGCCCGGGCTCACGCGCCACCCTGCGGCTCGCGAGCCACACGAGCGCCACTTCGAACGCGAGCAAAACGAATGCGACGCCAAACGCGGCCCATATGAAGGGCGCATGAGCGAGACCTGCCGATCCGTTCATTGTGCGAAGCCTCCCGCATGATTCGACACGGGTCCGCCCGCGCGTGCCCGAATGATCACGCGCACACGCGCGAGCACGATCCCGATGGCGTAGCACCAGAAGGCCAGCGTCATCACGACGATCCCCCACACCATCGACGGCGCCATGGAGACGCCGCTGCCAAAGCTGAGCGACGCCCCCTGATGCAGCGTGTACCACCATTGCACGGAAAAATAGATGACCGGAATGTTCACGACACCCACGAGTGCCAGCACCGCGGAGGCGCGATCGGCGCGCAGCGGATCGTCGATGGCGGCGTTGAGCGTGATGAAGCCGAGATACAGAAAGAGCAGAATCAGTTCCGACGTAAGCCGCGCATCCCAGACCCACCATGCGCCCCATGTCGGTCGGCCCCAGAGCGCGCCGGTCCAGAGCGCAATGAACGTGAAGAGCGCACCCGTGGGCGCGAGCGCGCGCGCCATCATCGCCGGGAGGCGTGCGTTGAAGATCAGCCCCAGCGCGGCGTAGCCCGCCATGACGACGTAGATCAGCATCGACATCCACGCCGCCGGCACGTGAACGAACATGATGCGGTAGACGTCGCCCTGCACGGCATCGGTGGGCGCGACCACGAGGCCGATGTAAAGCCCGAGTGCGGCCAGCACCAGCGCCGACAGTGCGAAGCCCGCGATCAGCCGGCCCGCCAGCGCATGGAACGTTTTCGGCGACGCATAGCGAAACCAGTTGACGCGTGTGCCGTGCCTGCTCATGTGCCTCCCTTCTTTCGCGTTCATTCCGCCGAGATCCGCAATGCCGCGGCGGTCGCGGCCGGACAGAGCAGCAGCGCGGCGATCAGTCCTGCGCCCAGCAGCGAGAAGTTGGCCTCGCTCCACGCGCCCGCGCGCAACGGATCTGCCGCGCCGACGCCGAAGATCAGCACCGGAAGTTCGAGCGGCAGGACGAGCACCGCAAGCAGCACCCCGCCGCCACGCACGCCGATTGTCAGCGCCGCGCCGATCGATCCGATCAGGCTCAGCACCGGCGTGCCGATCAGAAGTGATGCGGTGAGAAGCAGGACGGCGTCCGCCGCGAGGTCGTATTGCAGCGCAACCACAGGCGTGAGCAGTACAAGCGCAAAGCCACCCGTCAACCAGTGCGCGGCGATCTTCGCGTACACCACGGCGAAGAGCGACTGCGGCGTGAGCAGCATCTGGTCGAGCGACCCGTCGTCGAAGTCCTGCGAGAAGAGCCGCGTGAGCGAGAGCATCGTCGCGAAGAGCGCCGTGACCCACAGCACACCCGGCGCCATGGCATGCAGGAGCCTGGGGTCGGAGCCGACCGCGATCGGGAACAGGCTCGTCGCGATGACGAAGAACAGCAGGCAGCCGAGCGCGTCGGTGCGGCGCCGCCATGTGAGCGCGAGTTCCCGACGCATCACGCACGCCATCAGATCGAGCATGACGCGGCCCGCTCGAAACAGAGGTAGCGCGTCGCATCCGGCGCCGTATCGATTGGCAGGTGCGTCGTCATGACCGCGATGCCGCCACGCTCGACATGCTCTGCGATGCATGCGCCGATGAGCCGCGTCGATTCCGCATCGAGTGCGGCGGCAGGCTCATCGAGCAGCCACAGCGGCTTGCATTCCATCAGCAGGCGGGCCATCGCGATACGCCTTTGCTGTCCCTGCGAGAGCGTGCCCGCGAGGCGGTTTTCACAGCCTGCGAGCCCGAGCCGCCCGAGCACCTCCCGTTCGGGGCAGGCCGCGGTTGCGTCATGCGCGCTCGCCGCGCCGAGGCGCGCCGCGAAGCGCACGTTCTCGATCACCGTCAGGTCACGGCTCACCGCATTTGCGTGGCCGACGTACGCGAGCGTGCGGCGCCATGTTTCGGACTGTCTGCGCGTATCGAGGCCGCGCCAGCGTATCGTGCCCGCGGCCGGGCGCAGGAGCCCCGCCAGCAGCCGCAGAAGCGTGGTTTTACCGCTGCCGTTCGCGCCGTGAATCTGCAGCACCTCTCCCGCATCGGCTTCGAAACTGACGTCACTGAAGATCGTTTCCCCGCCACGGCAAAACGCGAGCGACGCGACCGACAACAGCGCGGGCGCCGCTTCGCCTTCAGGTCTGCTCGTTGCACGCATGGCCGCCCGCCTCAATTTCCCTTCGCCTGTCGCGCCTGTTCGTCGCGCATCGCCTGTGTCATGTCCGGCAAGTGATGCGCGATGCCCTTGTGGCAATCGATGCAGGTTTTCTCTCCGGTGACGAGGTAGGTCTGATGCGCGTTCTGGGCTCTTACGCTCTGACGCGTAAAGTCCATCGACTCGAACGAGTGGCAGTTGCGGCACTCCAGCGAGTCGTTTGCCTTCATGCGCGTCCATTCGTGCTCGGCGAGTTCGAGCCGTTTGTCGAGGAATTTCTCGCGCGTATCGACCGTGCCGAAAACCTTGGCCCACACCTCCTTCGAAGCCTGCATCTTTCTGGCGATCTTGTCGGTCCAGTTGTGGGGCACGTGACAATCCGAGCATTTCGCGCGCACCCCGCTACGGTTGGTGTAGTGGATGGTGGTCTTCAACTCGGCAAACGTGTTGTCGCGCATCTCGTGGCAGCCCGTGCAGAACGCTTCCGTGCTGGTGAATTCGAGCGCCGTGTTGAACGCGCCCCAGAACACCACGCCCGCGACGAAGCCGCCCAGCGTGAGAAAGCCGAGGCTGAAATACGCGCTTGGCCGGTTGATCGTGCGCCAGTAGCGCTTCACCAGGTCGAGCATCGCGCGCCCCTAGTTCTTGTGGCTCGAAGCCGGCTTCGAGCCGGGTGCCAGCCGGATATCCTCGAGGTCCGTGAAGGTGTTGCTCACAAGCGGTTTCGTATCGGCTTGCGGAACATGACACTGCGTGCAGAAATAGCGGCGCGGGGCGAGGCTGCCGAGCGTCACGCCCGCGCGATCCGTGTAATGCGAGACGCCGACAGGTACCGCGCCGCTCTCCGCCGCGCGGCTGCGGGCGTGACAGGCGAGACAGCGGTTCGCGTTCTTGTCGACCTGATAGCCGTCGATCTTGTGGGGGATCGTCGGCGGCTGCTGCGCATAGGCACGGCCACGGATCACATCCTTGTTCTCGGTCGGGTAAATCAGGGGCGGCTTTGTTTCCTCATCGAGCGGCGTCGTGCCGCGCAGGCTGTCATGGAACGGCACGTCGGGCACCGCCGGCTGCGCGGAAGCGCCGAACGGGCTCAAAAATCCACAGAGGGCGGCAAGTACGATCCACTGGCGCATGACATCTCCCCTAGACCCTGACGATCTTTACCGCGCACTTCTTGTAGTCTGTCTGGAACGAGATCGGATCGGTCGCGTCGAGCGTCACCTTGTTGATCAACTGGCTCGAGTCGAACCACGGCACGAACACCAGCCCGCGTGGCGGCTTGTCGCGTCCGCGCGTCTCCACCCGCGTGCGGATGTAGCCGCGCCGCGACATGACCTTCACTTCGACGCCGCGGCTGAGTCCGAGCGCCTTCGCGTCGTCCGGATGCATGAAGCAGACGGCGTTCGGAAACGCGCGATACAACTCCGGCACGCGTCGCGTCATCGACCCCGAGTGCCAGTGTTCGAGCACGCGCCCGGTCGACAGCCAGAACGGGTATTCCTTGTCCGGCATTTCGGGCGGCGGCTCGTAAGGCAGCGCCCAGATCACGGCGCGGCCGTCCTTGTTGCCGTAGAACTCCCAGCCGGTGCCCGCCTTCACGTAGGGATCGGAGCCTTCCTTGTAGCGCCAGAGCGTTTCCTTGCCATTGACGACCGGCCAGCGCAGTCCGCGCGCCTTGTGATAATCGTCGAACGGGGCAAGGTCGTGGCCGTGGCCACGGCCAAACGAAGCGTATTCCTCGAACAGGCCCTTCTGGATGTAGAAGCCGAACGCTTTGGCTTCGTCGTTGCGAAAGGCCACGTCGACTTGCGATGCAGGAAATTTATTCACCTGACCGTTGCGAAACAGCACGTCATAAAGTGTCTTGCCCTTCAGTTCCGGCTTCTTCGCGATCAGTTCCGCCGGCCACACCTCATCGACGGTGAAGCGCTTCGAAAACTCGACGATCTGCCACAGGTCCGAGCGCGCGCCCTCGGGCGGCGGCACAAGCTGATGCCAGAACTGCGTGCGACGCTCCGCGTTGCCATACGCGCCCTCCTTCTCGACCCACATCGCCGAAGGCAGGATGAGATCGGCAGCGACCGCGGTGACAGTCGGATAGACATCGGAGACGACGATGAAGTTATCGGGGTTGCGATAGCCGGGCAGGGTTTCCTGCATCATGTTGGCCGCGGCCTGCATGTTGTTGTTGACCATCACCCAGTACGCGTTGAGCTTGCTGTCCTTCAGCATGCGATTCTGGAGCACGGCGTGATAGCCCGGCTTGTCGGGAATCGTACCTGGCGGAATCTTCCAGATTTCCTCGGCATGCTTGCGGTGCTCGGGGTTGGCCACGAGCATGTCGGCCGGCAGGCGGTGCGAGAAGGTGCCCACTTCGCGCGCCGTGCCGCAGGCGGACGGTTGACCCGTCAGCGAAAACGGACTGTTGCCCGGCGTGGAGATCTTGCCCGTCAGCAGGTGCAGGTTGTAGACCATGTTGTTGGCCCACGTGCCGCGCGTGTGCTGGTTGAAGCCCATTGTCCAGAACGAAACCACCTTGATGTTGGGATCGGCGTACAGCTCGGCAAGCTGGTCCAGCTTGACCTTCGAGATGCCCGAGAGCTTCGTCACATAGGCCGCATCGTATTTCGACACGAACTTCGCGAAGGCGTCGAAGTCCATCGGCTTCGAACCGTTCGCATCGCCGGCGTTCTTCGCGGCTTTCTGCAACGGATTGTCCGGCCGCAGTCCGTAGCCGATATCTGTATTGCCTTCCTTGAACACGGTGTGCTTCGTCACGAAGTCACGGTTCACGCGATTCGTCTTGATGATGTAGTTCGCGATGTAGTTCATGATCGCAAGGTCGGATTGCGGCGCGAAGACCATCTGCATATCCGCAAGATCGAAAGAGCGATGTTCGAACACCGACAGCACGGCCACTCTGGTCTTCGG
This sequence comes from Paraburkholderia gardini, assembly GCF_907164545.1. Lineage (NCBI taxonomy): Bacteria > Pseudomonadati > Pseudomonadota > Betaproteobacteria > Burkholderiales > Burkholderiaceae > Paraburkholderia > Paraburkholderia gardini. Next base: position 66,036 of record NZ_CAJQZB010000020.1, read on the forward strand.
TACGCTCAGCTTGCGATCCGTCACCCGCGTCCATAGCACCGGGTGCATCTCCGCCATGTTCGACCCCCACAGCACGAAGGCATCGGTCTGCTCGATATCGTCGTAGCAGCCCATCGGCTCGTCCATGCCAAACGAGCGCATGAAACCGGTCACCGCCGAGGCCATGCAGTGCCGCGCATTCGGATCGATGTTATTGCTGCGAAAGCCCGCCTTCATCAGCTTGACCGCCGCATACCCTTCGAACACAGTCCACTGGCCGGAGCCGAACATGCCGATTGCCGTCGGACCCTTTGCCTTCAACACCTGCCTGAACTGCTGCTCCATCACGTCGAACGCCTTATCCCACGACACCGGTGTGAATTCGCCGTTCTTGTCGTATTTGCCGTCCTTCATGCGCAGGAGCGGCGCATTCAGACGGTCTCCCCCGTACATGATCTTCGAGAGGAAGTAGCCCTTGACGCAGTTCAGCCCGCGATTGACCTCCGCCTGCGGATCGCCCTGCGTCGCGACAACCTTGCCGGCCTTCACGCCAACAATGACCCCGCAGCCGGTGCCGCAAAAGCGGCATGGCGCTTTCGACCAGGTCAGGTCGTTGCCGCCCGCGCCCGCCGCCTGCGCTTCCAGGCCTGGCAGCGTGATACCGGCGGCGGAGGCGGCCGTGGCCGCGGCGGTTTGCTTAATAAACGCCCGGCGCGTCAGTTTCATCGCCTGTCTCCTCATCGAGCGATTCGACATCTTCGTGGTGCTGGTATATGAGCGACGCGGAATAGACGCCCGGCAAGGCGTGAATCGCATTCAGTTGCGCGATGATGTCTTCCGACTCCTGCGCTTCCAGCGTGACCACCAGTTTTCCGGCGGGGCTGACTGCGTGAATCTCCGCGCCGGGAAGTATCGAAACGGCGTGCCGGATGGCCTCTATCTGCCTGTTATCCGCATGAACGACGATGCCGGCAATATGGGCTTGCGGAACGTCGACAACGTTTATCACCAGCTTTTGCGCGTGTGAAGCCATCTGACGACTCCCGGCACAGCGTTTTAATAAACAGGCGAATAAGACTGCACGGAGACTTTGCAGGAACGGCTGTCAATGCGGTGGACCGCCAACCAGAATCTGATAGAACCAGACAACAAACCCATATGCGGCAATAAACATCACGGTCAATACGGGCACCATGACGGCCGTGAGAAACAGGAAGCTGCGAAGTTCCTCGGTTTTGCGAAGGCCTTCTTTAGCGTCGGTCATGGCATTGGGGTATGTCTCGGGTTACGCGATTTTGATGTTTGGTATCACTGATTGTTGTCGCCGGTCTTCCATTCGTCAAGGCTATTAATTGAAATTTGAAATGACTGTGATGTTGATATGCCCTGGAACATTGGAACAGCGGGCTTGCCGGAGACAAGAAAGCCGACGGACCCCGCGAATGCAGGGAGCGGACGCATTGAATCAGGAAGCCACCCTGGATATCGACACGGGCACATCAGGCGGTATCTCATGAGTGAGGTTTTTTTGTCTGCATTCGCTCTCGCGCACCGGGTTGCTGCGCCGCACACTTATTGAACACTTCGCACCTGGTCAACGGGAACGCGCCCGAATCCGGTCTGCGCAGTGACCTCTTGTGCGTAATGCGTTTTGTGTTGCTGGCCGGCCGGGTCAGAATTGTGACGTAGCCCCTCTATCGCCATGAACTGTGCCAGCCCAAGGTGGTTGCGGGGGTGCCCGCTTTAATTGCGCCACTACTACTATGGTGTCTCACGCGATTGAACGATCCGCTTTGATACGTCGGACGGCCACCGAAGACGGATGTCACTGGACGACCCAGAGTACGTGGAGACTCCAGTTTTGCCGCCTGGCGAGCGATCGCCGGTCAGGTCGATCAAGTTTGATACGGGAGCTTGGACCCATCGAACATCACGACCGGATTTTTCAACTGTATCGGCCGCATCCGGAAGTTCGGCGCCTGCGCACTCATCGGACGTCCGCTTCTTCGCGACCTTTTCGACGTGACCTCAAATGTTGCGGCGCCCTTATCATTTGATAGTCAAATCGTGAGTTGAAAAAACAAAAAGCCGTTGAATCCTTTTAGATTCAACGGCTTATCATTCATATCTGGCGGAGAGACGGGGATTCGAACCCCGGATAGGTATTAACCTATACACGCTTTCCAGGCGTGCGACTTAAACCGCTCATCCATCTCTCCGGCGGGAGGCAGATTATAGCAAACTCTGGGGCCCGCGCCACACCCTCTTGCGCGGCGCGTGAAACACCCGCAAAAAGCATCGCGAGGCAACGTACTCAGGGATGCCGGATATAGTCCACGAGCGCCCGCGTCCATGCGTCCGGTTTGCGGTCCACGAGACTCACGCCGATCGCCACGAGAAACCCCGCCGGCACGCCGAACACGCCCGAACTGATCGGCTCGATGCCGAACCAGCGCGCGCCCGTGAAACCCGTCAGCTGCGTGAAAAACGGATACGTCGACACGATGTAGTAGATGCACACCACGAGCCCCGCCACCATTCCCGCCACCGCACCACGACGCGTCGTGCGCTTCCAGAACACGCCCAGCACCAGCACCGGAAACAGACTCGAAGCCGCGATCGAAAAAGCGGCGCCCACCAGAAACAGGATATTCCCTGTATTCAGCGAAGCCACGTACGAAGCAAACAGCGCAACCCCAAGCAGCAGGATCTTCGAGATGGTCACCCGCCGCTGGCTCGATGCCGATGGATCGACCATGTGATAGTAGACATCGTGCGATAACGCGTTCGCGATCGTCAGCAGCAGACCATCGGCGGTGGAAAGCGCAGCGGCCAGCGCGCCCGCTGCGATCAGCCCCGACATCACGTACGGCAGCCTCGCGATTTCCGGCGCCGCGAGCACGACCATGTCGGGCTGCATCTGGATCTCGCTCCAGCGCACAATGCCGTCGCCGTTCATGTCCGAAATACCGATCAGATACGGCTCGATCCGCCGCCACTGCATCACCCATTGCGGCAGATCGGCAAATCGATGCCCGACGAGACTCGACAGGATCTCGTACTTGATCAGCACCGCAAGCACCGGCACCGTCAGATAGAACAGCGCGACGAAAAACAGCGTCCACCCCACCGACCTGCGCGCCGACGCCACCGATGTCGTCGTGTTATAGCGCGTCAGAATATGCGGCAGACTCGCCGTCCCCAGCGAAAGACACAGCAGCAGAGAGAGAAAATTGCGTCGGTGAAGGTTGCTGTCTTCTCCGCTCACGGCAGGAAACGCCTCGGACATCGGCACAGGTGCCGACGCGCGCAGCAGCATCTCGTCGCGCTGCTGCGTCCATATGCTGTGCGCGGCCACGGCGTCGCGCGGAAACGCCGCCAGCGTGCGCTCGCGCTCGTTGATGTCGCGCAGCGGTCCGTTGTGCCGGCGCAGATCGGCGATTTCCTGTGTCAGCCGGCTCTTCTCGTCGACGAAAGATTGAGGCAGTGCGTCGAGCCGCGCCTGCATGGTAGCCGCGCGCTGCCGGAAGTTGTCGCGGACCCTCTGCTCGGGTGGCGCGTCGCGCACCTGCCGCTCGAGCGTCTCGACCCGCTCCATCAACCGGCCGTAGTTGAATTGCGGCACCCAGCCGAGTCCATCCTTGTGCGCGATCATCGACACCGGAATCAGGATCGCAACGATCAGGATGATGTACTGCGCGACCTGCGTCCAGGTGACCGCACGCATGCCGCCGAGAAACGAACACACGAGAATGCCCGCCAGCCCGCAGAAAATCCCGATGGAAAAATCGACGCCGATAAAGCGCGTCGCGATCAACCCGACGCCCTGAATCTGCGCAACGAGATAGACGAACGAACACAGGATCGCGGAGAACACGGCGAGGCCGCGCACGGCGTTGCTCGAAAAGCGCGTGCCGAGAAAATCGGGAATCGTGTAGCGCGCGAGCTTGCGCACATACGGCGCGAGCAGGAACGCGACGAGGCAGTAGCCGCCCGTCCACCCCATCATGTAGGCGAGGCCGTCGTAACCGGTTGCGTAAAGCGAGCCCGCAAGGCCAATGAACGAAGCCGCCGACAGCCAGTCCGCGGCCGTCGCCATGCCGTTGAACGCAGACGGCACGCGCCGCCCCGCGACGTAGTATTCGACGAGATCGGAAGTGCGCGAAAGCAGTCCGATTACGGCATAAACGGCAATCGGTATGAACAGGAACACGTAGCCGATCCACGTGCCCGCGCCGGTCGCGCGTTCGATGCACCACAGCACGTAGATGAAAAAGAGAAAGCCCAGCGTATAGAACGCGTATGAACGGATGAGTCGATGGGTCAGCTTCATCGGCTCAGGGTTTCCGGCTCGCGATATCGGCTTCGCGTGCCGCTTGCAACACGCGATCGGCGCGCTGCATCAGCACGATATACACGGCGATCAGCACGAGGTAGACCAGAATCGCACCCTGCGCGCCCATATAGAACGGCAGGCTGAAACCGGCGAAACGCACACTGGCTAACGGGCCCGCGGCCAGCGGCACGACGAACGAAACGACGAAACCGATCGCCATGAGCGTCGCGATCAGCCAGAGATTGAAACGCCAGTAGCGCTGATGCGCGCGCGCCATCGCTTCCGAGACCGGTGGCGGTTCGGGCGGTGGATTGATATTTTGACGGGCGGTGTGGTTTGGCGCGGCCATGCGCCTGTGTATCAAAAAGCCACTGCCCAGGCAATAAGGATTGTCATCGCAGTGGCTTCGTTCAATGCAGGTTGTAGCGCGGACCAGCGGCAAACCGCGCCGCCGGCCGCGAACACGTAACGCTTAAAGGGATTCGCCGAGCTGGTCGAGGATCGCCGGATTCTCCAGCGTCGACACGTCCTGGGTGATCGCTTCGCCCTTCGCGAGCGAGCGCAGCAGGCGGCGCATGATCTTGCCGGAGCGCGTCTTCGGCAGGTTCTCGCCGAAGCGGATGTCCTTCGGCTTCGCGATCGGGCCGATTTCCTTGCCGACCCACGCACGCAGTTCATTCGCGATCTTCACGGCTTCCTCGCCTTCTGGACGCGTGCGCTTCAGCACGACAAACGCGCACACGGCCTCGCCCGTCGTATCGTCAGGGCGGCCCACCACGGCCGCTTCCGCGACGAGCGGATTCGCGACCAGCGCCGACTCGATCTCCATCGTGCCGAGGCGGTGACCGGACACGTTGAGCACGTCGTCGATACGGCCCATGATCGTGAAGTAGCCGGTGTCCTTGTCGCGCACCGCGCCGTCTCCCGCGAGATAAAGCTTGCCGCCGAGTTCCTCGGGGAAATAGCTCTTCCTGTAGCGCTCCGGATCGCCCCACACGTTGCGCAGCATCGCGGGCCACGGACGCTTCACGACAAGAATGCCGCCCTGCCCGTTCGGCACGTCCTGCCCGGTTTCGTCGACGACGGCCGCCATGATGCCCGGCAACGGCAACGTGCACGAACCCGGCACGAGCGGCGTCGCGCCCGGCAGCGGTGTGATCATGTGGCCGCCGGTTTCGGTCTGCCACCACGTATCGACAATCGGGCAGCGCTTGCCGCCGACGTTCTCGTGATACCACATCCATGCTTCCGGATTGATCGGCTCGCCGACCGTGCCGATGATGCGCAGCGACGACAGGTCATAGCTCTTCGGATGCACTTTCGCATCGGCTTCGGAAACCTTGATCAGCGAACGGATGGCCGTGGGCGCCGTATAGAAAACGCTGACCTTATGCTTGCCGATCATGTCCCAGAAGCGGCCGGCGTTCGGATACGTGGGCACACCTTCGAACACGACCTGCGTGCCGCCGAGTGCCAGCGGCCCGTACGTGATGTAGCTGTGACCCGTGACCCAGCCGATGTCGGCAGTACACCAGAACACGTCGGTGGGCTTCCAGTCGAACGTCCACTTCATGGTCTGCGCAACCCACAGCAGATAGCCGCCGGTGCTGTGCTGCACGCCCTTCGGTTTGCCGGTCGAACCCGATGTATAGAGAATGAAGAGCGGATGTTCCGCGCCCACCCATTCCGGCGCGCACTGGTCCGACTCGGCCTGCGTGATTTCGTGCATCCACAGGTCGCGCCCTTCGGTCCACGCAACCTTGCCGCCGGTACGCCGGTAGACGATCACGCTCTTCACCGCTTCGCAGCCGCCCATCGTGAGCGCTTCGTCGGCGATGTTCTTGAGCGGCAACGCCTTGCCGCCGCGCATCTGTTCGTCGGACGTGATGAGCGCTACCGCGCCCACGTCGACGAGCCGCTCGTTCAGCGACTTCGACGAGAACCCGCCGAACACGACGGAATGGGTGGCGCCGATGCGCGCGCAGGCCTGCATCGCGACGACGCCCTCGACCGACATCGGCATGTAGATCACGACGCGGTCACCCTTCTTCACGCCGCGCTTTTTCAGCGCGTTGGCAAAGCGCGATACGCGTTGCAGCAGGTCCTGATACGTGACGTTGGTGACGGTGCCGTCGTCGGCCTCGAAGATCATCGCGACACGCCCACCGTTGCCGGCTTCGACGTGACGGTCGATGCTGTTGTACGACGCGTTCAGTTCACCGTCCTCGAACCATGTGTAGAACGGCGCGTTCGATTCATCGAGCACCTTCGTGAAGGGCTTCTTCCAGCTCAGTGTTTCACGTGCGAGACGCGCCCAGAAGCCTTCATAATCGCGCTCCGCTTCGGCGGCGAGCGCACGGTACGCGTCCATGCCGGGTATGGAAGCCTGCGCCGACATATCGGCGGATGGCGGGAAGACGCGGTGTTCCTGAAGAACCGATTCAATCGCAGACATCGACTACCCCTTCGTGAAGATGAAATCTGAAAATCCGTGCGAACGCGCCTGAAGTACACGTGCGTGCCCTGCCGCGTGCCGCATTGTCTCCTGCCTGTGCGCCATGTTCTTCACCTGTGGCGCACCGCGTGATGCTGTTGTGCCGTGATTCATCACCGGCCACTTGCCTGATTTGCCTCTCACCATAAAGGCCGCAACTTACCGGGCACTTACGTTGACGCGAGTTGACGCGAAGACCGGCGCGGCAGACGCACCTGCATCCGCGCAGGGATTTCAATGCTAACTGAAGCGGCCCAATGTTGGCATGGGTTTGCTGAATGAGTCAGACAATTGGGCATGCCGGCACACCAGGGTTGAACCTGGTGTGCCGACGTCTACAGGCGACGCGGCATGCGTCGTAGCGGGCATCGCGCCCGCCAGCCTGAAGATGAAGCGCGTGCAGCCCGTCGCGTCGTGACTGCCCGCGCCGTTCGGGTAAACCGGGAGGACGCTGTACAATAGCGCGCCTGACACGGTCGCGCGGAACCGCAAGCGACCGCATACGTAGACGTTGTTGCACACGTAACGTACGCGTTACCGCACGCCGCCCGGTCCGTGTCCCCGCTGTCCGATACAACCCTCTGCCTGGCCACTGCCATCGCCCATGTCCGCACCGCGCCACGATATCGCCCAACCGCCACATGCGGCCACTTCCGGCAGTCATTTTCACCAGAACTCGAAGCACACGCATCCGCGGCACTTTCACGAGCCGCATGCCCAACAACCGGTTTCCCCCTTACAGGCGCAGCAGGAGTGATCGCGATCCGCACCAGTCCGTGCGAACCGCGACGATAAAAAGCGCCCCTTGTCCCCACTGAGCTAGCCATGACCGTCATCAAACAGGAAGACCTGATCCAGAGCATTGCTGATTCGCTTCAGTACATCAGCTACTACCACCCACTCGATTACATCCAGGCCCTTGGCCGCGCGTATGAACTCGAAGAGAGCCCGGCCGCGAAGGACGCGATCGCGCAGATCCTGACCAACAGCCGCATGTGCGCCGAAGGCAAGCGTCCGATCTGCCAGGACACCGGCATCGTGACGGTGTTCGTGAAGGTCGGCATGGACGTGCGCTGGGCGAGTGAAAACGGCAGCGCGACGATGGGCGTCACCGACATGATCAACGAAGGCGTGCGCCGCGGTTATCTGAACCCGGACAACGTGCTGCGCGCGTCGATCGTGAGCCCGCCCGAAGGCGCGCGCAAGAACACGAAGGACAACACGCCGGCCGTGATCCACTACGAGATCGTGCCGGGCGACAAGGTCGACGTGCAGGTCGCGGCGAAAGGCGGCGGCTCGGAAAACAAGTCGAAGTTCGCGATGCTGAACCCGTCGGACTCGATCGTCGACTGGATTCTCAAGACCGTGCCGACGATGGGCGCAGGCTGGTGCCCGCCGGGCATGCTCGGCATCGGCATCGGCGGCACCGCTGAGAAAGCGATGGTGATGGCGAAGGAATCGCTGATGGATCCGGTCGACATCCAGGACATCATCGCGCGCGGCCCGAAGGACTGGATCGAGGAACTGCGTATCGAACTGCACGAGAAGGTCAACGCGCTCGGCATCGGCGCGCAGGGTCTCGGCGGTCTCGCCACCGTGCTCGACGTGAAGATCATGGCCGCACCGACGCACGCCGCGTCGAAGCCGGTCGCGATCATTCCGAACTGCGCGGCGACGCGTCATGCGCACTTCACGCTCGACGGCTCGGGCGTGGCGAAGCTCGAAGCGCCTTCGCTCGACGCATGGCCGAAAGTGCAGTGGGAACCGGACACGGAAAAGAGCCAGCGCGTCGACCTGAACACGCTGACGCCGGCAGAAGTCGCATCGTGGAAACCGGGCCAGACGTTGCTCTTGTCGGGCAAGATGTTGACGGGCCGCGACGCGGCCCACAAGCGCATCGCCGACATGCTCGCGAAGGGCGAAAAGCTGCCGGTCGATTTCACGAACCGCGTGATCTATTACGTCGGCCCGGTCGATCCGGTGCGCGATGAGGCAGTCGGTCCGGCAGGCCCGACGACGTCCACACGAATGGACAAATTCACCGAGACCATGTTGTCGCAAACAGGCCTCATTTCGATGATCGGTAAAGCAGAACGCGGCCCGGTTGCCATCGAGGCGATCCGGAAGCACAAGGCGGCCTATCTGATGGCGGTTGGCGGCGCGGCGTATCTGGTGTCGAAGGCCATTCGCAGCGCGAAGGTGCTGGCATTCGAAGACCTCGGCATGGAAGCCATCTACGAGTTCGACGTAAAAGACATGCCGGTGACCGTTGCGGTCGATTCGTCGGGTACGTCGGTGCACCAGACGGGCCCGAAGGAATGGCAGGCGAAGATCGGCAAGATCCCGGTCGCCACGGTTTAAGCGTCATGATGCGTTGATAAAGGCCAGGGTCCTGCGCCCTGGCTTTTTCATTTACCCCAGCACTGATAGCGCCTTGAAAGACCCGCACGAACAGGTGCGGCCTTGGCTTTTTCGGTCATGGCGTTTATTGTTGAAAGAATCAGAATCCCGAGCCCCATAAGGAAAAAATCATGCAAGGCGACAAGAAGGTCATCGAATATCTGAACTCGCAACTGAAAAACGAGCTGACTGCGATCAACCAGTACTTTCTGCATGCGCGGATGTACAAGCACTGGGGCCTCGACAAGCTCGGCAAGCATGAATACGACGAGTCGATCGGCGAAATGAAGCACGCCGATCTGCTGATCGAACGGATCTTCATGCTCGACGGTCTGCCGAATCTGCAGGATCTGCACAAGCTGCTGATCGGCGAGGAAACGAAAGAGATTCTCGAATGCGATCTGAAGCTCGAACAGATCTCGCAAGCCACATGCAAGGAAGCTATTGTGTATTGCGAATCCGTTCGCGATTTCATCTCGCGTGAAATCTTCACGACGATTCTCGACGACACCGAAGAACACATCGACTGGCTGGAAACGCAAATCGATCTCATTGACAAGGTCGGTATCCAGAACTATCAGCAATCCGGCATCGGATCGCTCGAGTCCTGATCCTGATACAGTGACGCAATTCCGTTCGCACGGCACGCATCGACGCTGGCGCGAACGGCAACGGCCTCCGTTTTTTGCCGGTTCGTTCGCTTTAGCGTCCGTTTTCCCGCCCGCCTCCCCCGTTCGCATATGACCGCACCGCAGGACGTTTCTTCGCGCACGACCGCCGCTGCGGCATTCGACGGCACGGCATCCGGTTCACATACTGCTTCCGCTTCCGCTGACCCTTTAACGCCGACGCCGTTGTCTTCAGCGCACGCGCCCATTGGCATCTTCGATTCTGGGCTCGGCGGCCTTTCCGTGCTGCGTGCGGTGCGCGCGCAGTTGCCGGGCGAATCGCTCATCTATGTGGCCGATTCGCTGTACGCGCCATACGGTGAACGCGACGACGATTTCATCGCCGACCGCACGCTCGCCATCGGACAATGGCTCGTCAAACAGGGCGCGAAGGTGCTGGTCGTCGCGTGCAACACGGCTACTGCGCAATCGATCGCACTCGTCCGCGAGCGGCTCCCGATTCCGCTGATCGGCGTCGAACCCGGCGTGAAGCCCGCCGCGCTGCAATCGAAGACGCGCGTCGCGGGCGTGCTCGCCACGCAGGTAACGCTGCGCAGCGCCCGTTTCCAGGCTCTGCTGCAACGCTACGCCGCCGACTGCCGCTTTCTGTGCCAGCCGGGTCACGGCCTCGTGCAGGCGGTCGAACGCTGCGATGTCGGTTCGGCCGAACTGCGCGCGCTACTGCAAAACTATCTGCAACCGATGCTCGATGCGGGCGCCGACACGCTGGTGCTCGGCTGCACGCACTACCCGTTCCTCGACGCCGCGATCCGCGACATCGTCGGCGACCGGTTGACGTTGATCGATACCAGTGTCGCCATCGCGCGCCAGCTCGAGCGCGTGCTCGACCAGCACGGGCTGCGTGTCGCCAGCGGCGGCGAACCCGCGGTCGCACCCCGTTTCTTCTCGACCAGCGACGGCACTCATCTGCAGCAGCTCGCCGAAACGCTCCTCCATCTCGCCGCGCCGGTCGACCGCGTGCACATCCCGTCGCGCCGCACCGCCGCGCCTGACCCGCAAGCCGTCTGAGCCTCCGCCAGGCGTCCGCCTGGCTGGTTCAGCGCGCTTTTCCCCGCCTCCGCCCCCTTCCGGCGTCTGTGGAAAACCCTCCTAACAGACTGGTTTTGTTACAAAAATCCGGATATGACGCTTGCCAAACGCCTCAAACATAATGATAATAATTCGCATTAACGTTAGCTATCGCACCACACCATGATCGTCTGCGTATGCAAGTCTGTTTCCGACCGGAAGATCCGCGCCTCCATCGCGGAAGGCATCGATTCGTTCGATGAGCTCCAGTTCGAACTGGGCGTCGCGAGCTGTTGCGGCAAATGCGAGGAATCCGTGCGCGACGTCATGGCGCAAAGCGGCGTTTGCGCGAGCCGCTGCGCCGTCGAGCATCATGCGCAACCGGTGCCGCTGATGTTTTACGAACGCAAAGCTGCCTGATATCGCGGGCGTGCCTTGCGTGTCGCGCCGTCGTCCGTTGTTCCGATCCACCCCGCCGTCAGCAAGCCAGTCACGACAACAGCCAGCTACCGCTCACCCTGTAACAGGAGTTCGAGATGGAATTGCTGATCGGTTTTCTGACTACCCTGTGCATCTCATTGCTGATCTTCCGAAAATGACGTCGTTTCGCCCGCAGTATTGCATCGGCGGCACGTCCGATGCCGTCTGGCCCCGCTAACATGCAGGCTTCGTACAACCTCCCTGCCGGGCTTTCGCCGGCCCAGCCCGCCCGCTTCAGTCCCCGCATCGTCACGGCGACCGCTATTGTCGTCGCGCTGCACGCCGCACTGCTGGTGGCCGTCCTGATCGCCCGCGACGAGCCGGTGCCACGCGCGCTCGAGTCGCGCACGATCACCGCCGAACTGCTGAGCCCGACGCCCGTCGCCGCGCCGGCCGCGATCCAGTCGACGCCGACGCCGCCCAAACCCACGCCACCCGTGCCGCATCTGAAACCGAAGGTCCAGCCGCGCCCGGTGTCCAGACCGACACCAACGCCGCTGCCGGAAGCCGCCGCACCATCGCAGCACGAGATCTCCACGCCACAACCCGCGCCGCCGGCACCCGCCGCGCCTGCCACACCGGCACCGGCGCCGGCCGAAGCAGCCGCGCCCGCAACCGGCAAACCGACGATGGCGCTTTCCGCACCGAAGAACGTCGCCCATCTCGATTGCAGCATCGCGCAGCCCGATTACCCGGTGCTGTCGAAACGCCGCAACGAAACCGGCACGGCGATGGTCAGGTTCGTCGTCGGGCTGACCGGCAAGATCGAAAACATCGAGTTGAAGAAAAGCAGTGGTTTCGGCCGCCTCGACGACGCCGCGCTCGCCGCGATGCACAGCAGTTCGTGCAAGCCGTACGTCGAAAACGGCGAGGCGATCCGCGCGGCCTATACCCAGCCTTTCTCATTCAGCCTGACCGACTGATCCAGATTTTCACAAAGGAATTGCAATGCAAAACTACGGTATCGCCCACGTATGGGCGCAAGGGGATTTCGTGACGCGTGGGATCGCGCTCACGCTCGTGATCATGTCGGTGTTGTCGTGGACGGTTATCGTCATCAAGAGCTGGAACGTCATGCGTCTGAATCGCCTGACGAAGAACGCCGAACAGGCGTTCTGGCATTCGGACGATCTCGCTGACGGCGTGAAGAAGCTCGGCGCGCACGCCTCGACGCCGCAGGACAATCCGTTCCTCGCACTCGCGCTGGCGGGCCAGGAAGCCGCCGATCACCATCATCAGACGCAGCCTCATCTGCACGACCGCATGGACGTGTCCGACTGGGTCACGCGCTGCCTGAAAGACACGATGGACGAAAGCATCGCGCGCATGCAGAGCGGTCTCGCCGTGCTGGCATCGATCGGCAGCACGGCGCCGTTCGTGGGACTCTTCGGCACGGTGTGGGGCATCTATCACGCGCTGCTGGCGATCGGCGCGTCGGGTCAGTCATCGATCGACCAGGTCGCGGGGCCGGTCGGCGAAGCGCTGATCATGACGGCGTTCGGTCTTTTCGTCGCGATTCCAGCGGTGCTCGGCTACAACGCACTGACGCGCGCGAACAAGGCCGTCGTGAGCAAGCTGAGCCGTTTCGCGCATGGTCTGCACGCATTCTTCGTGACGGGCGCGCGCCTGTCGTCGAGCAAGCGCGGCGACGGCCTGCGTCTTGCCGCGCGCACCCACTGAGCGAGGCATTTCCATGGCAATGAGCCCCTTTGCCGGCGACGATGAAGATGGTCTGATGAATGAAATCAACATGACACCGCTCGTCGACGTCATGCTGGTTCTCCTGATCGTTTTCATGGTCACGATTCCGGTGATCCGCCACGCGGTGAAGATCGACCTGCCGCACGCGAGCAGCCAGAAAGAAGAGACGAAGCCCGCGCAGGTCACCGTCAACGTGGAGGCCGACGGCACCGTTCTGTGGGACAACACGCCCGTCACCGACGACGCATTGCGCGCGAAGATCGCAGCCGCCGCGCAGGTCACGCCGCAGCCGGAACTGCATCTGAACGCGGATCGCAAGGTCGCGTATGAAAAGGTCGCCGAAGTGATGTCCGCGGCGCAGGCGGGCGGTCTGACGAAGATCGGTTTCGTCACCGAGCCGAAGAAGTAATATGCTGCTTCGTTGCAGCGTCCGGGAGCAGAAAACCCCTGTATTCAAGGGCTAAAACCAGGGGCTAAACGCGACGGATAAAGTAAAAGGCCTTCATCGTCAGATGAAGGCCTTTTTTTGTGCGCACTCGGCGCCTTCGGGCGGCGGGATCACTTGCCATGAGAATAGCCGGAGTCACCGCATGCGACAGCCGTGGTCGACACGGACAGCGCGCTCAGCCCTATCAGGCTCGCTATGATAGCGGCCATGAGTTTTCGCATAAGAGACTCCTTAGCGAAGGGATTTCACTATAGGCCCGTCAGCGCGCGCATTCAAGCAAACGGCCATTGAAAGTACCGATCACTGCCCGCGCTTAAATGCCAAAAGCGATATCTGCCGCTCTCGGCGCGTCTGCTGCTTTCAGCGCACGCGGCTCGGGCCGGCTATCCGGGCACTCCCTCATCATGTACGCACCGCTCCGCTCATCGAGCATCTCGACCAGATAGTCGACGAACGCGCGCACGGCCGGCACCATCCCCTGCCGCGAGACGAACACAGCGTAGAGCTGCGGCGTCGGCAGTGTCCAGCCCGGCATCACCGGCGAAAGTTTGCCCGAGCGTAACGCCGCGCCGTACATCATCTCCGGCAACGCGGCGATACCCACGCCCGCCAGCACCGCTTCGAGCACCATCATCAGGTCGGCGCTCACGAGACGCGGCTCGTGTTCGTGCAGGTGACGCGTGCCATCGGGCGCGATCAGCGTGAACACGTGACGCCCGTCGGTGGTCGGCGTATCGAGCGTTTCGAAGCGCGCGAGGTCGGCCGGTTCCAGCGGCGGCGCATTCTGGTTCAGGAGGCTCGGCGCGCCGACCAGCATCTGCTGTGTGCGCCACAGCGGCCGCACCACGATGTTGGCGCTTTGCGGCGGCTCCGAGCGCACGCGCAACGCGATGTCGATCGAATCCTCGTACAGATCGACGACGCGATTCGTCACCCGCATCACGACACGCACTTCGGGATAGCGATGCATGAACTCGGGCATGATTTCCGAGAGGATCGTCTGCGAGACCGTAACCGGCACGCTCACGCGAACCGTGCCGCGCGGCGACGAACGCAACTGCTGGACCACGTTGACGGCCGCCTGCGCTTCCGTGAGCATCGCCTGGCAATGCTGGTAGAACAGCTGACCGGCTTCCGTGAGCGCGAGCTTGCGCGTGGAACGCTGCAACAGCCGCACGCCGAGCGACGCTTCGAGTTCGGTCAGACGGCGTGACAGGCGCGACTTCGAAATGCCGAGCACCCGCTCCGCCGCCGAGAATCCCCCGTGCTCGACGACCTGCGAGAAGTACATCAGGTCGTTCAGGTTATGCGAATCGATCTTCATTTCATCGTTCCACTCATAGAACAATCCATTGCGAGACGGCGGCTGGCACCGCGAAAATGCGTCCCTATAATAGCGCTATGTTTCAAAAATGATGCTATTCCCCATTTTTCGAGGTGACTTTGATGAGCACGACACGCACGATCGAACGCACGTATCCCGCGCTTCGCACGACCGAGGGTGGTGGCTTCATCGTCCATCGCCCGTTTCCGACGCGCATGCTGATGGATTTCGATCCGTTCCTGCTGCTTGACGAGATGGGTCCCGTCGACTACGCACCCGGCGAAGCGAAAGGCGCGCCGGATCATCCGCATCGCGGCTTCGAGACGGTCACCTATGTGCTTGAAGGCGAATTCGGCCACAAGGATTCCGCCGGCCACTCGGGCACGCTGCGCCAGGGCGACGTGCAATGGATGACGGCGGGCGCCGGCGTCGTGCATAGCGAGATGCCCGATCCATCGTTCGTCGCCACGGGCGGCCGCGTGCATGGCCTGCAGGTGTGGGTGAACCTGCCGCGGCGCGACAAGATGATCGCGCCGCGTTATCAGGAAATGCCGTCGGCGGGCATTCCGGTCGCGACTTCGGCGGACGGCACCGTGCGTGTGAAGGTGATCGCCGGCGAGGCGCTCGGCGTGAAGGCGCCGATCGAAACGCGCACGCCGATCCTGTATCAGCATTTCACGCTGCAACCGGGTGCGAGCATCGTGCATCCGGTGCCGCGCGATTTCCGCGTGTTCGCCTACGGGCTGTCCGGCAAGGGCCTGTACGGCGAAGCGCGTCGCGACGTCGATGCACGCACGATGGTCGTATTCGGCGACGACGGCGACACCGTGACGCTCGCCGCCGGCGAAGAACCGCTCGACGTCCTGCTGCTGGGCGGCGTGCCGCTCAACGAACCCGTAGTGCGTTACGGCCCGTTCGTGATGAATACCGAAGAAGAAATCCGTCAGGCGGTCATCGACTACCAGGCCGGCCGGATGGGACAGATCACGCATTGATCGCGGCGCACGCCGCACACCTCGCAGGTGTTGTCCTGCCCGTCTGCCGCCGGCAGGCGCGACGGCGCCCCGGCACCCTGCAAAGGGGCGCGGCCCGAAGCTTCACAAATTCGTTCACAATAACGGCTCATGCCGCGCCTGACGTGCTCCGCACGGCACCCAACCGTTTTCCCGCAGGAGATCGCATGGTAGAGCCCGCAGTCACCGCCCACATTGGTTCGACGAATTTCCAGGTCCTGCTGGACGACGGCGCCCACACATGGATCGCCGACGAGCCTGAATCACTCGGCGGCGGCGATCGCGGTCCGGGGCCCGTTTCGATGCTGCTGTCGAGCCTCGGCGCGTGCACATCGATTACGCTGAAGATGTACGCACAGCGCAAGGGCTGGCCGCTCGCCGACGTGCGCGTGACGCTGTCGATCGAGACCGGCGAGGAAGGCACGACAATCGATCGCAAGGTCACGCTCGAAGGCGACCTCTCCGGCGAGCAGCGGGAACGGCTCCTGCAAATAGCCAATGCATGTCCGGTGCACAAGATCCTGACACGTCCGATCTCGGTGCGCACCGGACTCACCGCGGCCTGATACCCATGCATAACCGGCGCCGATTGTTGATACCGGTTGCGCAGCGTCTTAAGAGGAAGCAGTCGTTTTGAATTTCGAACATCTGATCCAGATCAACGACCCGATGAACCCGCTCGTCGAAATCATGACCCGCGAGCAGTTATGGGAAGGGCTTGTGCTACGCGCCGAACAGCCGCAGCTCTTCGTGCTGGGTCTCGACAGTTGCACGATCCTCTCGCGTACGGACAGCACGCTCGAGCGCGAACTGCATTACGGCGAGGCGACCGTGCGCGACCGCGTCACGCTCACGGCGGACGAAAGCGTGCGTTACGACATTCTCGCGACGCAATCCTATGTCGGCGGATCGCTCACGATGTCGATCGAGCAGCCCGACGGCCTGCAGCTCTTCCTGCGCTTCAAGTACGAAACCACGCTGCCGGCCGCCGATACCGAAGACGAACGCACCACCAGCGAGATCGTGAAATCGGCCTATCGCGAGTCGGACATCGACACGGTCCGCCTCATCCGTCAGTACGTGCAGGGCGGTGGCCAGGCGCCGGGCCAGTTGCACTGATTTCATGGCGCCTGCCTGTGCGACGGCCCGCTGCGGCCGTCGCGATGCGCCGCTTGCTTGATCGGACCCTGGCTACCGCGAGACACGCCTCACGCATTGCCCGCGGCAAGCTTGTAGTCCGACAATCTGAATACCTCGACGGTCGCCTTCAGGTCGCGCCCCTGTTCTTCGAGCGACTGCGCGGCGGCCGCCGCTTCTTCGACGAGCGCGGCGTTCTGCTGGGTCACTTCGTCCATCTGCGTGACTGCCAGTGCAACCTGCTCGATACCGGTTTGCTGGTCGGTCGAAGCAGCGGATATCTCACCCATGATATCTGTCACGCGCCGCACGCTCGTATCGATCTCATTCATCCGCTGGCCGGCCTCCGCGACCAGCAAACTTCCGGCACGCACACGTTCAGCGGACGTTTCGATCAGCGCCTTGATTTCCTTTGCGGCAGACGACGAGCGTTGCGCAAGTGTGCGCACTTCTGCCGCGACCACAGCGAAGCCGCGGCCTTGTTCTCCGGCCCGGGCAGCTTCGACCGCCGCATTGAGCGCGAGGATGTTGGTCTGGAATGCAATGCCTTCGATGATCGCGATGATGTCGCCGATCTTTGTTGAACTCTGACTGATTTCGGCCATCGTGGCGACAACCCGGCTCACGACCGCGTTGCCCCGTTCGGCCGTGCCGACGGCGCTCGACGCAAGCGTACCGGCGTGCCGCGCATTGTCGGTATTCTGCCGCACCGTGCCGGTCAACTCTTCCATGCTGGCCGCCGTCTCTTCGAGCGAGGCCGCCTGTTGCTCCGTGCGCTGCGACAGGTCGAGATTGCCCGATGCAATCTGGCTCGACGCCGTACCGATACTCCCGGCCACGGCACGAATGCGCTGAACGATGCCCTCCAGGGAGCGGCTCATCGCGAGGATGGATTCCATCAGTTCGCCGAATTCGTCGACTCGGGTCACCGTCAGTTTCGCGCTCAGATCGCCTTGTGCAATTCTCGCCGCCAGTTGACTGACTTCGAGCAAAGGCGTGCGGATTGACCGGATCAGTGCAGCAGCACCGGTCAGTACGCTCAGTGCGAGAACTGCAATCAATATCGCCGTTGTCGCAAAGATGATGTATCGCTGACGTGCGAAATCTGCCTGGGCCGTCGCCAGTTGCTGCTCCTGCAGTTCGACAAATGTCCTTATCGCGTTGCCGTAAGCAGTCTGAACCGGCATGTATTGCTCGTGCAACATGGCAAGCGCTGCCGGCTTTCCGGCCTCGCTGGATTGCATGGCCACGACTTTGTCCCGGGTTGCCAGCACCTGCCTGCGCAATCCGGCGATCGTGTCTAACTGCTTCCGGTCCGCGGCGGTGTGTGCGAGGGTGGCTATCGTCTTCTGCACTGCGGCGATCCGGGAAATCGTCGCGGCGTTGTCCTTGCTGAAGACATCCGATAGCGCGGGATCGGCGCTGATAATCATTGCCTGCGTGCGCACTGCCGCAGTGTCCGCGAGCTTCGACCACGCGTAAGCAGCAGTCACTTTCGCCGACAGCATTTTCAGCGAGGTTTCCCGTTGCACCTCCATGCTCGCGAACCGCCACATCGACAAGCCAACGATGCCGAAAATCAGCATCAGCAGCAGCGCGGTTGAAATCCAGAGTTTGGTGGCGAGTTTCATGCAACCCTTGTTCCATGAGCTGTCGCGATAGGGGCAACAGTGTTTAAGCAAGCCCGCTCGATACGTCCCGGCCGGATTACCGGGACGGGACGGCAAACAAATACATTCGATATGTCGCGCGAGGCCGACGCGATGCACAGATGGCCTGCGATACACCGGGCGGGTGTCCGTTCGACGAGGCGATTCACTCGCGGCTACGCTCTCACGATGACGCTTCCCACACGGATGTAGCCGCGACGCCTGCCCGGCGAGGGACGCCGCGGTCACGTCCACGGCAGGGTCAAGCAACGTCATCTGTCATGCCGGCTCCATGCCGTGACGAAGCTTGACGGGGCCCGCCGCGGGAGAGCCCAGAAATGAGAGCAGTGCCCACGACGCATCTTTTTGTCTGGATAGCATGCAGATGGCCGCCGAGAAAACGGTGACGATCTGGATTTCAGGCGGCAGCGGTCCGAGAACATCGATGCCCGACACGTGCATCAACTCGCTCGACTGCTGGAAACCGAGTTCGACCTCCCCGCGCGCGACGAGCATGCCCACCGGAACGCCTGGCGGCGCCTGCACGATGCGCGGCGCGATGGCCTGCGCGATACCCCAGCGCTCGAACAGCCGGCTCAGATGCACACCGCTGGGCCCCGTCGAATAGCCGATGCTACGCGCGGCCAGAATCGCGTCGCGAACGGCCGCTTCACTGCCGATGTCGGGCCGCGGCGCACCGGCCGCCACCGCGACCGCGACGCCTGAACGGGCCACGTCAACCCGACTGGCCGGATCAATCCGGCCGGCTTCGACCAGCCTGTCGAGTGCGTCGGCCGCCAGCACGACGACGTCGAACGGCTCGCCTTCCTGAACGCGCCGGGCGGCGGCAACGCCTCCGATCGACTCGATCGTCACCCGCTGCCCCGACAGCCGCTCGTATTCCGGGACCAGCCCGGCGAGTATCTGACGCGTGGCCATCGAGGAAATGCCGGTGATCGCTTCGCCCGTGGTGGGACCCTTGACCATGTTTGCCGCCCTCATCAATCGATGTAACGCAGGCCCGCCTGCCGCAACGGTTCACGCATGCTGTACATGTCCAGACCAAGCACGCCCGAGGCCAGCTTCGCGCGCTTCTCGCCTTCGTTGGCCTCGCGTGCGATCGCTTTCTCGAACACCTTCTGCGCCACCGCTGCCGGCACCACGACCACGCCATCGTCGTCCGCGACGACGACGTCGCCCGGGTTCACCAGCGCTCCAGCGCACACCACCGGAATATTCACCGACCCGAGCGTCGCCTTGACGGTGCCCTTCGCGGACACCGCCTTGCTCCACACCGGGAACTGCATCGAGGCCAGCTCGCTGATGTCGCGCACGCCACCGTCGATGATGAGCCCGCGCGCGCCGCGCGCCTTGAAGCTCGTCGCGAGCAGATCGCCGAAGTAGCCGTCGGTGCAGTCCGTGGTGACCGCCGCCACGACGATGTCGCCCGACTGGATCTGCTCGGCCGCGACGTGCAGCATCCAGTTGTCGCCCGGTTGCAGCAGAACCGTGACGGCTGTGCCGCCCGTGCGCGCGCCAGCATGGATCGGGCGCATATAAGGCTTCAGCAGGCCGACGCGGCCCATCGCCTCGTGGACTGTTGCCGAGCCGAGCGCGCCGAGCTTCGTAGCGACGTCGCCGTCCGCGCGTTTGATGTTGCGATACACCACGCCAAGTTCATACATGATCAGATCCCCTTCTTTTTCAGTGCCGCGTCGAGACGTGGATACACGCGACGCGCGTTACCTTCGTAGATCCTGTAACGCTCATCCGCATCGACATGCGCGGCTTCGATGTAGCGTTTCGTGTCGTCGAAATAGTGGCCCGTCTCCGGATCGATGCCACGCACCGCGCCGATCATCTCGCTCGCGAACAGGATGTTGTCGACGGGAATGACGCGCGTGAGCAGGTCGATACCGGGCTGGTGATAGACGCACGTATCGAAGAAGACGTTGTTTAGCAGATGATCCTTCAACAACGGCTTTTTCAGCTCCTGCGCCAATCCGCGAAAGCGCCCCCAGTGATAGGGCACCGCACCGCCGCCGTGCGGGATAACGAAGCGCAGCGTCGGAAAATCGCGGAACAGGTCAGATGTCAGGCACTGCATGAACGCGGTCGTGTCCGCGTTCAGATAGTGTGCGCCGGTGGTGTGAAAGCACGCGTTGCAGCTCGTGCTCACGTGGATCATCGCGGGGATGTCGTACTCGACCATCTTCTCGTAGATCGGGTACCAGTAGCGATCCGACAGCGGCGGACTCGTCCAGTGACCGCCCGACGGGTCCGGGTTGAGATTGATCGCGACGTTGCCGAACTCCTCGACGCACCTGACGAGTTCGGGAATGCACGTGGCGACGTCCACGCCGGGGCTTTGCGGCAGCATCGCAGCCGGCACGAAGTGATCGGGAAACAGCTGGCTTACGCGGTAACACAGTTCATTGCAGATCGCAGCCCACGTGCTGGAGACCTGAAAATCGCCGATGTGATGCGCCATGAAGCTCGCGCGCGGACTGAAAATCGTCAGATCGAGGCCGCGTTCGCGCATGAGCCGCAACTGGTTGCTTTCGATCGACTCGCGCAGTTCGTCGTCGCCGATCTGCAATCCGGACGCCTTCGGCATCTCTGACGGATTGCCGATGCCCGCAATCTGGCGGTTACGCCACGCCTCCAGCGCTTTTGGCGCGGTGGTGTAGTGGCCGTGGATATCAATGATCATCGTCGCTCCGGATAACTGGATAATTAATTGAATTACCGCTCGATTACTTGAGTGTGATGCGCCGGCTTCGCTAGCGAGACTCGTCTGCTACACAGGTGCCTCGCCCTAAAACGTATGCTGCATGCCAACGCCGTATGTACTCCCCGATGGATTGGCCGTCAGCTTGTCGTACGAATAAACCACATACACATACGTACGTTTGGACAAGATGTAGTCGTACGCGATGGATCCGGTATTGCGCACGTTGCTACCGTTCAGCGGCGCGCTATGTCTGGTCCGCGCCCACTCGGCGATAATCTTGTTCGACGGCGTCAACGGAATGGAAACACCCAGTTCATACGTATGCGAGCCGGTCTCGACATTGTGGTTACTGGTCATCTGCGCGGCCCCATAGAGCTTGATCAAGTTAAAGTCGTAGGCCGCGCCCGCGAGGTAAAGGTCCTGTCCGGTCGACGGCGCGACCGCTGCTGTTCGTACGCGCTGCGCGGAGAACACAGCTGTCAACGGTCCCTTTGCGTAGGTCAGGTGCAAACCGATGTTGTCGCGGCCCTGATGCCCAGTCGTGCTGCTGACGCCGTAGATCGCCGTAGCCTTGAGTCCGCCATAGCTGGGTGAAACATACTCGACGGCGTTGTCCCAGACGGTGTCGCCGATCTCCGTATTGTTGTAGCTCGCGGTGTACGACTGCACGATCAACGGCGAGAACACCACTGACGAGCCAAACGGATTGACGAGCTGCTGATTGATATAGGTCGGATTGGTCTGTTCACCGAACTTGAACGTGCCGTATGCCCCGGTCAATCCGACATAGGCGTTGCGCGAAAACAGGCCATCCGTCGTGTTGCGGCCCATCTGCCCCGTGTTCGGCCTGAAAAAACTTTCGAGCGCGAAGATCACCGCATTGCCGCCGCCAATGTCCTCGCGGCCACGCAGGCCCCAGAACGACGTTGTCATTCCGCCGCCCGCCAGCTGTACCGTGCTTGCCCGCGCCGTGCTCAGTCTCGAACTGTCGATATACATGCCGATCAATCCATACATCTGCACCGAAGAGGATGGGATCGCCGCTGTGCCAGCCACGGCCTTCGAATCGTCGGCGTATGCGGTGCGTGCGACGAGCCCGCTGACCGCGAGCAATGCCACGGAAAAGCGTGCCGCGTTGAGTTTCGGAAGCGTACGGGTACGGCTATTTTTTATTGTCGTCATGTTTTGTCTCTAAACCAGTTTGTAATTTTTTGCGCGAGCGACTCCCGCTGCGTGCGCGAAAAGCGCACGCAGCCAGCAAACACTCCGTTTTTTTGCCTGACGGCCGTTCAGTCGGTGCGTCGGTGCGACATGACTGCGTTCAGTTTCGAACGATCGAGTTCGTTCTCCCACGCGGACACCACCAGCGTGGCGACACCATTACCGATGGTGTTGGCGATCGCGAGCCCCGTTCCCATGAAGCGATGAATGCCGAGAATCAGCACCATGCCGGACACGGGAATAATCGGGAACACCAGCAGCGTCGAGGTCAGCATCACGAAGGCTGCCCCAGCCACGCCGCTCGCGCCTTTCGACGTCAGCATCGCGACGCCCACCAGCGTCAGTTGCTGCGTCAGGCTGAGTTCGATGTTGAAGGCCTGCGCGATAAACAGCACGGCCATCGTCAGATAGATATTGGTGCCGTCGAGATTGAACGAATAGCCGGCCGGAATCACGAGACCCACCACCGATTTCGAACAGCCTAGCCGTTCGAGTTTTTCGAGCATCTGCGGCAGCGCGGCCTCGGACGAACTCGTGCCGAGCACGATCAGGATTTCCTCGCGGATATAGCCCAGAAAGCGCAGGATGCTGAAGCCGAGCATGCGCGAAATCACACCGAGCACCACCAGCACGAAGAAAACGAGCGTCACGTAAAACGCGCCGATCAGCTTCAGCAGAGGCACCACGGCGCCGATACCATAGGTGCCGATCGTGAACGCAATCGAGCCGAACGCGCCGATCGCCGCAACCTTCATGATGATGTGGACGATGCCGAAGAACGTCTGCGCAAATTGATCGAGCATGCGAACCAGCGGCCGCCCGTGTTCTCCCATCGCCGCGAGCGCGGCGCCGAACAGCACCGAGATCAGCAGGATCTGCAGTACGTTACCGGTCGAGAACGCGCTAAACACGGTGTCGGGAATGATATGCATCAGAAACTCGACCGTGTTCTGATGATGCGCGGCGGTCGTGTAGGCGGCGAGCGCCTTGGTATCGATCGTGGCGGGATCCAGATTGAAGCCGGTGCCGGGATGAAACAGATGCCCCATCACGAGGCCGATCACGAGTGACAGCGTCGACACCACTTCGAAATACAGCAGCGCCTTGCCGCCGACACGCCCGACCTTCTTCATGTCACCCATGCCGGCCATGCCGGTGACCACCGTGCAGAAGATGATCGGGCCGATCACCATCTTGACGAGCTTGATGAACGCGTCGCCGAGCGGCTTCATCTGCACGGCGAGTGTCGGCATGAAATGGCCGAGCATCACGCCGAGAAGAATCGCGACGAGTACGTGGAAATACAGCGAGCGATAGAAGGGCTTCTTCGCGCTGCGTGCGGGAGAGGCCATCACGGCACTGTCGTTCATGACGCCGCTCCCTGATCGGCCGGAATGGCCGCAAGGG
Source organism: Paraburkholderia gardini (assembly GCF_907164545.1). Taxonomy (NCBI): domain Bacteria; kingdom Pseudomonadati; phylum Pseudomonadota; class Betaproteobacteria; order Burkholderiales; family Burkholderiaceae; genus Paraburkholderia; species Paraburkholderia gardini. Next base: position 90,056 of record NZ_CAJQZB010000020.1, read on the forward strand.
CCGCGTGGAGATGCATGTCGGTCATCGTGGTTTCCTGATATGAATGTTGGAGCGAAAAGCCGGTCAACCCTGGATTTTCGCCTGTCTGCCATTCTTGATGTGGCAGTTCAAAAGAGAGCGAAACGAACAGTTCGCTCAGAATCCGTAAAGCCGTGCCGGGTTCGTAACGAGCAGTTGTTCGCGCAGCGCCGCGTCCGGACAGAAGCGGAACAGCAAATCGACCAGTTCGCCGTCGTTCGGCATGTCCTTGCTGATGTTCGGATGCGGCCAGTCGGTGCCCCACAGCACGCGATCCGGCGCGGCTTCGATCAGCGCGCGCGCGAAGGGAATCGCATCGTCGAACGGACGGCGGCCCGCGGACACGCGCTCGGCGCCGCACACCTTGACCCATGCGAGCGGATTGCGCATCAGTTCGAGCAGTTGCCTGAACGGCTGCTGCTCTACCCCGGCTTCCGCACGCACACGGCCCATGTGGTCGATGACGAACGGCACCTTGATGCGCGCGATCCGCCCGGCGTATTGCAGGATGTCCTGCGCGTCGAGATGCAGTACGACGTGCCACCCGAGCCGCTCGATACGTTCGAGCACGCGGTCGAATACGTCGAGATCGGGCGCACCGCCCAGATGGGCGACGAAATTGAAACGCACGCCGCGCACGCCGCGTGCATCGAGATCTTCCAGCTGCTCGTCGGTGACATCGCCGTCGACGATCGCGACGCCGCGATAGCGTCCGTTGCCGCGTGCAATCGCATCCAGCATCGCGGTGTTGTCGGTGCCGTGGCAACTGGCCTGCACGATCACGCCGCGGCTCGCGCCGAGATGATCATGCAGCGCGACAAGGCGCTCGAAAGGCGCGTCGGGCGGTGTATAGCTGCGGTCCGGCGCGTACGGAAACACGTCGGCAGGGCCAAATACATGGCAGTGTGCGTCGCAGGCGCCGGCGGGCAGGCGCTGAACGGGTCGAACGGGATGGGGATCGGGTGGCAGGCAGGATTTCATGGAACGTTGTCTCGATTTCATGTGCGACAAGGCGCGACTTTCTCTGGTGATACGCATTGTGGCCGCATGGATGGCTCGCTACAATCTCGATACCCAACTAGCTGATATGTGAATTTCGCATAGGCAATGCAAAATGGACCTGAAGCAACTCGAAGCCTTCGTTCACGTCGCCGAGCTCGGCAGTTTTACGCGCGCGGCGATTACGCTCGACACCAACCAGCCTGCCTTGAGCCGGCTCGTACGACATCTGGAGGTCGAGTTGCGGCACACGCTGCTCGAACGCAACGGCCGCGGCGTGACGCTCACGCCGGCCGGTCAGCGGATGCTCGCGCATGCGAAGGGCATCCTGCAGCAGGTGCAGCGTGCCTCGCAGGATCTGGACGAGTTGCATGGCGCGTCGGGCGGCCATTTCGCCATTGGCATCACGCCGAGTTTTGCGAGGGTCGCCACGCATGATCTGGTGCGGGGTTTTCGCACTTCGTTTCCCGGCGCGACCATCTCGGTGGCGCAAGGCCTGTCGACCTATCTGGTCGAATGGCTGATGATGGGCCGTATCGACGTAGCAGTTCTGTACGACACGTTCGATACGCCGTTGATCGACAAGCGAACCATTTTCACTGAAGAACTGTTTCTGATCGGCCCGGACAGTGGCGACAGATTCACGGAGGCAGACCACGAGCCCATCACGACGATCGCGCTGCGGGAGATCGCGCGCTACCCGCTCGTCATCCCCGGCCGTATGCATGCGATCAGACGGATGGTCGAGGCGGCTGCCGCGGAGCAAGGCGTACGATTGCGGATCGAACTGGAGGTCGACGCAGTGACCTCGATTCTCGACCTCGTCAACGAGGGCATCGGCTACGCGGTGCTGTCACTTAACGCGACCACCAGTGACGTACTCAAGCGCCGCTTCCTGGTGACCCGCATTACCGAGCCGACGCTCTTCAGCCGTCTTGCGATCGCGACCAGCAGCAAACACACGCTGTCACAACTGGCAATCCAGGCGATCGCAATGCTCGAATCCAGAATATTGCCGCTCTACGGCAATGGGCAGGCTCCGGCGAAAACTGGATGAGAGCCTTCGCCGATGAAAGGACCTGCTCCCCGCGAACCCGTTTGTCGCGCCCACTTGGGGTGGTCTCCCCGATGACAACTTTATTTTGCGCGACGCCTACGGCTCTCCCTATCAAAACCGGAATCCGATGAATTACTCAACCTTGTAAATAGGAATTGTTATCATTTAGAATCAATCCATCGAATCAACCAACCGATGCCACGAATGACAGACTTCACGCGCTCTTCCACGCTCAGCCTGCGCCGCTCGCCGAACGCCATGCTGACCAGCCGCCCGAAGCCCGCCATGCCGGGGTGCGACCTCGACGGTGACCGGAGTCGCAGCCGGAGCGAAGGTCCGGACCAGAGCGCGCCGGAGTCAGCCGGGCGCAGCGTATCGAGTGAGTCGTTATTGCAGGGGCGCAGCCACGTCAGCATCATGCATAACGGCGAAACGTATCAGCTTCGGGCCACGCGGCTCGGCAAGCTGATCCTGACGAAGTAAGCAGCAAACCAGATTCAGTACGTACCGGGTATTGTGGGGACCACCTCTCCGGGAGGTGTTGGGCAGTAGCCAGCCATCGACGGCTTGCACGCGAGATCTAGACCCCTTCGTGCAGACACCAGGCCAGCCGTCGCAGCCAGCCAGGCCGCTTTTTTGGTTCTCACCGCAGTGCGGGCGCAAAGTACGCAACACGCGCATCGCGACTGATTGAAACGCAACGCAAAAGCCGTGTGGATGAAATCATCCACACGGCTTTTTCTTCTGGCTGCTGCGAGTGCGTTTCGCTGTCTACGGCTATCGATCCGGCACGGCGGATGCCATGAAAAGGCAGATCAACCGGTCAGTCCGAGCGCCGCGATGCCCGCACGCGCGATCGCGGCATCCTGTTCCGACTTCACGCCCGAGACGCCAATCGAGCCCACCACTTCGCCGTCGACCACGATCGGCACGCCGCCCTCCACCATCGAGACAAGCGGCGCGCTCAGGAACGCCGTGCGGCCCTGCTTGATGATCTCTTCGTAGACTTTCGTTTCGCGCCGGCCGAGCACCGAGGTGCGGCCCTTGCCGATCGCCATGTCGACCGTGCTGGGTGCGGTGTTGTCGCCGCGATGCAGATAGAGCAGATGACCGCCATCGTCGAAAATCGCGACGGTCACGTTCCACTGATTCGCCGCCGCGTGTGCTTCGGCGGCGGCGGCCATTTTCCTGACGTCTTCGTCGGTTAATGCGGGTTTGGTTCTCACGATCTGACCTCGGTTCTGGACTGTAAATGCCGTCAGCGCGTCCAGCCCCAGAACATCAGCCACCACGCACTGTCGACGACCGCTAGCGCGGCCATGAACCATACCATCGCAAGGCTGCGCTGGAAAAGCCGCGCGCTATAGCGGCGCGTGACGAGCCACGCGAGCCACGCACTCCAGACGTTGGCGATGACGAGAATCCCGATCCGCACATCCGACGCCCACCACAGCGGTACGTGTTCCGCGCGCAGCAATGACAGCGTGGTGGCCGACAGGCCAAGGAAGACGCCCGTGCCGGCGATCGGAATGAGCCCCTGCGCGAAGTGATGCAGGCGCACCCAGCTAAAACGGCCGAGCACGCGCGTGCCGACCATCAGGAGCGCCAGCAGCACGGTGCCGTACACCATGCCCGTGGCCACGATGTAGCCGATCACCATCGAGCCGTCGAGCCACGAGAACACGTCGTTCTGTTCCGGGTAGTGCGTGAAGAGGAACCACGGCGCGTTGGTTGCGAGCGGCCACGTGATGTCGTGATCGACGAGCCACGTCGCGAAGAACATTTTCAGATCGACGAACCACGGCGAGCCGGTCCAGTGGAACGCGCCGATCGCAATGCCGAGCAGGCCGTACAGGATGAGCGCGGTGTCCCACGCGCTCGCCTGTTTGTCGCCGAGATCGACCACCTCGCTCGAGGGTGAACGCCACGTGAGCGCGATCGCGTCGCGGTGTCCGCTGCAACGGCCGCACATGTGGCACGCCGCGGCACCCTTCATGTTGCGCAATGGCAGAAGCGGCGCGCAGTTGATCGGGACCACACGATGACCGTGCTCGCCTTCCTTGTACGAACGGCGCCACGCTTCTTCATCGACCTTGAAGTGAAACGGCGCGAGCCGCGCCAGAAGTGCAAAAACCCCGTTGACGGGGCACAGATATTTACACCAGACGCGTTTTTCGCGCCCGTATAGCAACCCGATGATCATGGCCGCGAACGTCGAGCCGCCGAGCACCAGCAGCACAGCCTTCGGATACTGGTAGACGCTGACCATCTGGCCGTAGATCGTCGTGATCCCGAAGGCGACGAACGGCCAGCCGCCCCATCGCATCCAGCGTGGGATCGCCCGGCCGCGTCCGTATTTGCTGGCGAATTCGGCGAGCGCGCCTTCGGGGCACAACACGCCGCACCACACACGACCGAGCATCACCATCGAAAGCAGCACGAACGGCCACCAGATACCCCAGAACACGAACTGCGCGGCAAGCGTCAGGTTGTTCCACAGATGCGCCGTATCATCGGGCAGCGGCATCACGGCCGGCACCATAATCAGGAACGCATAGACCGCAACGACGACCCACTGGACGCCGCGGATCGCAGCGCCGTGGCGCTGCATCCACTGGCCGGCCTGCGCAAGCCGGCCGGAACGGCCCGTGGATACCAGGCTGCTCATGCCGCGCGTCCCGCCTGCCGTTGCACCGGGCCGCGACTCGCGCGGCGCACCAGCAGCCAGACGACCGCCCAGTAAACCGCATAAGCCACGAGATTCATCAACGCCGGATGGGCGCGATAGCCGGTAAGCGTCGCGACGAGCGAGCCGAACGTGCTCGAATCGTCGAGTATCGCGGACGTGTTCCACACCTGGTCGACGAGCGTCGGCAGGATTTCCTTGTCGATTAGCTTGTCGACGCCCGTCTGGAACAGACCCGCACCGAGAAACAGCAGCATGATTTCCGTTACGCGAAAAAAGAGTCGCCACGAGAAGATCTTGCCGCCGAGCTGAAGCAGATAAAACGTGAGGAACGCCAGCGCGAGGCCGATCGCGACCGCCAGATACTGGCTCGCATCGACGTGCCCCGACTGACCGAACCCAAGGCCGTAAAGGAAAATGACCGTCTCGCTGCCTTCACGCGCGATCGCCAGCGCGACCAGCACCGCCACACCCCACCAGTTCGCGTCCTGGGTGCTTTTTTCCAGCGACTTTTCCATGTCGCGCTTGAGCGTGCGGCCATGCTGCTTCATCCACAGCACCATCTGCACGATCAGCACGCAGGCGACCAGCACCATCGCCGTCTGGAAATAATCCTGCGCGTCACCCGACAGCACTTCCGTGAAACCGACCAGCGCCGCGCCGAGCGCCACCGCCGCGAGCACGCCTGCCGCGACACCCGCCCACAGATAGGGCAGCCCGCGCCGCGCGCTTTCATCACCGTTTTTCAGCCACGCGTACAGGATGCCGACGACCAGCAGCGCCTCGACACTTTCCCGCCATACGATGAACAACACCTGACCCATCGAAATTTCTCCCGCTCGTTTGCGCATGCCACGGGCCGCTACACTGCCCCGCCGCCGCCCCGCATCGAAGCATGTTTACTTCGCGACGATGACGCCTTGCGCTTCCTGGTGAAAATCGTCGAAAAACTTGTATTCGCCCGGCGACAGCGGCGCAATCACAACGAACGAATCGGCGCCCGGCGCGAGCACCTTTTCCTTGCGCAACTGCACGCTTTCGAATTCCGCCGCGCCCTTGCCCACGTTGCGCACTTCAATCTTGATACGCTGACCCGCAGGCACTTCGATGCGCGCGGGATTCAGCTTGCCGTCGTTCATTTCGAGCTTGAACGTCGGCAGATCCACGGCATGCGCCACGCCGACGAGCGACGTTGTCATGGCCAGGATCGCGATTTTCCTGTTGATTCTCATTAAGTCTTCCCTGCGCTGTCCCGCACCTTGCCGGGCGCCGGAAGACCTGGCTGCGTGTCTTCAGGGCCTTCGACGCCTGCGTTAGCCTTCATGACAGATGCGGCTCATGGCCGCGTCTGTCACGCCGGGCGATCCGCGGCCGGTCAGTAGCCGCCCTTCTTGCCGATGCCGGCGAACGTGAAGTCGTACTCGATCGAGAACGGCTTGAACCACGGACCCACGCCGGTTTCCTTGTCGACGTGACGGCCGAACGACATATGGCCCATCTGCATCGGCGGTTCGACGATCAGCTTCAGGTGATACTTGCCGGGGCCGAACATCTTGACGTTGTCGCCGTAGTGCGGGCCGTCGCTGGCGACCATCGGCATCATGTCGCCCTTCACCGACTGGTTCGAACCCACTTTCGACAGTTCGTACTTCACTTGCAGATACGGCATCCAGTCGCCTTCGGCGAAACCGGTCGGGTTGTTCTTGACGGCGTGGATGTCCGCCTCGAGGTGAACGTCGGAATCCGAGGCTTTGCGCATCATGCCTTCCGGTTCCATCGTGATCGGCTGCAGATAGACCGCGCCAATTTCCATGCCGCCTTCGATGTGCTGCTTGCCGATCGGATACTCGGCAGCCGACACCGACAAGGCGGCCAGCGCCGCCACGACCGCGGCGGCGCCGCGCGCGAATGAAGAAATCCGCATTGAAACTCCTTTGTTTTTATGAACTGAAGTGAATAAAGACGCAAAAAGACTTGCTGGCGAGGTTCCGCGTGCTGTCCCGCGATCATTCCTGCAATGCCAATCAGGAACGTTAATGCGAACCATTCTCAATACATGCGGAGTTTATCATCCTTCGATGTGAAGGACAAATTTCAGCGCGCCTAAAAGCCTTATCCGCGCAGGGCTTTAGAACACCTGGATGAGACGCGCGGGGATGCGCCGGCGAGCGCCGCGGTCGTCGAAGGGATAGATGGTCATGCCGGGTAGTCCGGCTCGCGTGCTGTGCGGCATGAAGCCCCATAGCCGCGGCGGACCCGGCAGGCACCGGCGGCGTACTTCAGTACTTCAGTCGGTGCCCGTCAGATGATCGCCGACGTTCGCGCCGAACACACGCTGACGCAGGAGCGCGAGCTGGTCGCGCGCCTGGGCGGCCTTTTCGAATTCGAGATTCTTCGCGTGCTCCATCATCTGCTTCTCGATTCGCCGGATTTCCTTCGACAGCTGCTTCTCGGACATGTCCTCGAACTTCGCGCGCGCCTGCTCTTCCTTCAGTTCGGCGCGCGCTTCGTCGACGTTGTAGACGCCGTCGATGATGTCCTTGATCCGCTTCACGACGCCGCGCGGCACGATGCCCATCTTCTCGTTGAAGGCGATCTGCTTCGCGCGCCGCCGCTCCGTTTCGCCGATCGCACGCTTCATCGAATCGGTGACGCGGTCCGCGTACAGGATCGCCTTGCCGTTCACGTTACGCGCGGCCCGGCCGATCGTCTGGATCAGCGAGCGCTCGGCGCGCAGGAAGCCTTCCTTGTCGGCATCCAGAATCGCCACGAGCGACACTTCCGGAATGTCCAGCCCCTCGCGCAGCAGGTTGATCCCGACCAGCACGTCGAACGTGCCCAGCCGCAGATCGCGGATGATTTCGACGCGCTCGACCGTATCGATATCGCTATGCAGATAGCGCACCTTCACGCCGTGGTCCGCCAGGAATTCGGTGAGCTGCTCTGCCATGCGCTTGGTCAGCACCGTGACGAGCACACGGTCGCCCGCCTTCACGCGCTCGTTGATCTCGCCGAGCACGTCGTCGACCTGGCTGGTGGCGGGCCGCACCTCGATCGCCGGATCGACGAGGCCCGTCGGGCGTACCAGCTGCTCGGCGACCTGCCCTGCCGTCCTGTTCTCGTAATCGGCCGGCGTCGCCGACACGAACACGACCTGACGCATCTTGCGTTCGAACTCGTTGAATTTGAGCGGCCGGTTGTCCAGCGCCGAAGGCAGCCGGAAACCGTAGTCGACGAGATTCTCCTTGCGCGCGCGGTCGCCGTTGTACATGCCGTTCAACTGGCCGATCAGCACATGCGATTCGTCGAGCAGCATCAGCGCATCGGGCGGCAGGTAGTCGACGAGTGTCGGCGGCGGCTCGCCGGGCGCCGCGCCCGAAAAGTGCCGCGAGTAGTTCTCGATGCCCTTGCAGAAACCGAGCTCCTGCAGCATTTCCAGGTCGAAACGCGTGCGCTGTTCGAGCCGCTGCGCCTCGACGAGCTTGCCGTCCTTGTAGAAAAACTCGAGCCGGTCGCGCAGTTCGGTCTTGATCGTTTCGACCGCGCGCATCACGGTTTCACGCGGCGTCACGTAATGCGACGACGGATAGACCGTGAAACGCAGGATTTTCTGCTTCACCCGGCCTGTCAACGGATCGAAAAGCTGCAGCGTGTCGACCTCGTCGTCGAAGAGTTCGACGCGCACGGCCATCTCGGCGTGCTCGGCCGGGAAGATATCGATCGTGTCGCCGCGCACGCGGAACGAGCCGCGCTGGAAATCGGCTTCGTTGCGGGTGTACTGCATCGCGATCAGGCGCGCGATGACGTCGCGCTGGCCGAGCTTGTCGCCCGTGCGCAGCGTCAGGATCATCTTGTGATATTCGGACGGATTGCCGATACCGTAGATCGCCGACACCGTCCCGACGATCACCACGTCGCGCCGCTCCATCAGGCTCTTGGTTGCCGACAGACGCATCTGCTCGATGTGCTCGTTGATCGACGAATCTTTCTCGATGAACAGGTCGCGCTGCGGAACGTACGCTTCCGGCTGGTAATAGTCGTAATACGAGACGAAATACTCGACCGCGTTGCGTGGAAAAAACTCGCGAAACTCCGAATAGAGCTGCGCCGCGAGCGTCTTGTTCGGCGCGAAGACAATGGCTGGGCGACCAAGACGCGCGATCATGTTCGCCATCGTGAACGTCTTGCCCGAGCCGGTGACGCCGAGCAGCGTCTGGAACGACAGGCCGTCGTTGACACCTTCGACGAGCGTCTCGATCGCGGTCGGCTGGTCGCCGGCGGGCGGGAATGGCTGGTAAAGCTGGAACGGAGAGCCCTCGAACGTGATGAATTTCGATTCGTCGAGGGTGTTATCGACTTCGCGCAGATGGTGTTCGGACATGGGAGCGGCATCCTCAGCCGGAAGCAAAGGACTATTTTAGCCTCTTGTCGATTCGCGGACCGGGTGTGGGTTTGGAACGGCCGCGGGCTGAGTGGGCGGCGGCGCGGGTTCTGGTTCTCCCTTTCCGGTGCCGCATGGACGCAAAAGGATCGCAACGTGAGCGGTCTGCAAAGGCCATCCTGGCGGTCTTCCCGGTGTGTTCCGGTGATCGCGGCGCAGTCTGCAAACGCACCGCCGACGGCAAAAATGCAGTCAAAACCCGCACTACGGGCCGAAAAGCGGCCTGGGATTCGCTACAATGGCAAGTTGCGCGCCCGCCGCCTCTGTGCCTTTGTCCGCGATGTCTCTCCGACCGGCCAGGCTGGAAGCCCGCCCCTCCTTTCACTACTGCCGAACCATCATGTCTCTTTTTTCTGCTGTCGAACTTGCTCCCCGCGACCCGATTCTGGGCCTGAACGAAGCCTTCAACGCCGACACCCGTACTACCAAGGTGAACCTGGGCGTGGGCGTCTACACGAACGAAGAAGGCAAGATTCCGCTGCTGCGCGCGGTGCGCGACGCAGAAAAAGCGCGTATCGAAGCGGCGTTGCCGCGCGGCTACCTGCCGATCGAGGGCATTGCGGCCTATGACGCAGCCGTGCAAAAGCTGCTGCTCGGCAACGACTCGCCGCTGATCGCCGCGGGCCGCGTCGTGACCGCGCAGGCACTGGGCGGCACGGGCGCACTGAAGATCGGCGCGGACTTCCTGAAGCGCGTGAATCCGAACGCGAAGGTTGCCATCAGCGACCCCAGCTGGGAAAACCATCGCGCGCTGTTCGAAGGCGCAGGTTTCGAAGTGGTCTCGTACCCGTACTACGACGCGGCAACACATGGCGTGAACTTCGAAGGGATGCTGTCGGCGTTGAACAGCTATGCTGCCGGCACGGTTGTGGTGCTGCACGCGTGCTGCCACAACCCGACCGGCGTGGACCTGACGTCCGCGCAGTGGCTGCAGATCGTCGAAGTGGTGAAGGCGCGCAACCTGGTGCCGTTCCTCGACATCGCCTATCAGGGTTTCGGCGACGACATCGAATCCGATGCAGCCGCCGTGCGTCTCTTCGCGCTGTCGGAAATGAACGTGTTCGTGTCGTCGTCGTTCTCGAAGTCGTTCTCGCTGTATGGCGAACGCGTCGGCGCGCTGTCGATCATCACGGCAAGCAAGGAAGAAGCCACCCGCGTGCTGTCGCAACTGAAGCGCGTGATCCGCACGAACTACTCGAACCCGCCGACGCACGGCGGTTCCGTCGTCGCGGCCGTGCTCGGCTCGCCGGAATTGCGCGCAACGTGGGAAGCTGAACTCGGCGAAATGCGCGACCGTATTCGCGCGATGCGTAACGGCCTCGTGGAGCGTCTGCAGGCGGTGGGCGTCGCACGCGATTTCAGCTTCGTGAACGCGCAACGCGGCATGTTCTCGTATTCGGGTCTGACGGCACCGCAAGTGGACCGTCTGCGCGAAGAATTCGGCATCTACGCCGTGAGCACCGGCCGCATCTGTGTCGCCGCGCTGAACACGCGCAATCTCGACGTCGTCGCGAACGCGGTTGCGCACGTGCTGAAGTAAGAGCGTCAGCCGATGCTGGCAGGCGGTATGGCAATGTGCAGACCGCTTCCGATGCTTTGATCAGTCTTGCTGATGTTTAAAAAAACGGTGCGCCATGAATTCATGGCGCACCGTTTTTTATGGCGTCGCCGTTACGTGCTTCGCCGCGCGAAGGCCATCCGTCGACAATGCGCCGCGGGCAAGTTCATTGCGCGTCGCGATGAATATCGTGCGTGATGAACCCCGCATCGTTATCGGGCATCGCGAGCCAGCCGGGTTGCGCGAGCGACCGGCGAATATCGGCGAGGCCGCTTTCCCAGTGCTCTCGCATCGTCGACAGGCCGAACTGATAGTCCTTGTAGTGGCCTTCGTATTCCTTGTGCCGGTAGATCAGATGAACCACGTTGTAGCGCTTCGAGCACGACAGCTCTTCGGCAAGCTGGCACCAGGCGTCCTCCCGATGCTCGGGTGCGACGCGATCCAGCACTTCACGCAACACGTGACGAAACCGCTGCGAACGCTGAAGCATGTCGGTGACGAGACGCGTGCGGCTGGAATACTGGATGTCCTTCATGCGGCCCTGGACATCGGTAATGTTGTCGGGCACCGGCCCGCGCGCACTCCATAAATCGACCTGAAACGCGAGCGTGTCCTGGCGAGGCGTGGTCTGCACAACCTCGTGAAGCGGCGTGTTCGACATCAACCCGCCGTCCCAGTAATACTCACCATCGATCTCGACCGCGGCAAAACCCGGCGGCAACGCACCCGACGCAATGAAATGCTCGGGACGCAGTTTCGTATGCGTGTTGTCGAAGTACGCAAAATTGCCGGTACCAACGTTCACCGCGCCCACCGACACGCGCATCTCGCGCGCATTGATCCGGTCGAAATCGCAGAGCCGCTCGAGCGTCGCCTTCAGCGGCGTGGTGTCGTAGTAGCTCGCCTGCTGCGGCGCGCCTGAGATAGTGGGCATGGGCGGCGGAAAGCGTGGCACGAAAAAGCCTTTCTGCCCTTCCACCAGCGCACCGACTGCCTGCATGGCCGTGAACGCCTTGCGCACCGCATCCGTGGAGTTGAAGAACGCGTGCTCGACAAAGGCAGGTAGCGACGGCCCGAACGCCGGCCGGCAGATCGTCTCCCAGAACTCCAGAAGACGCGCCACGCGATTCTCCGGCGCGTTGCCGGCGATGATCGCGGTGTTCAGTGCGCCGATCGAAATGCCGGCCACCCAGTTCGGATGAATGCCGGCTTCGTCGAGCCCCTGATACACGCCAGCCTGATAGGCACCGAGGGCCCCGCCGCCCTGCAGCATCAAGGCAACCGTTTCGTACTGCGATAGCGAGATGCGCCGGCCGACGCGGGCGTCGGCGGCTGAACCCGCCTGGCCGCCGCCGACATCTTCCGCGGCGCCCGCGCGAGCCTGCTTCACATTGCGTTGCGCCATGCGAGGCTCCTTATTGCATGTACCAGCCGTGACTGACGATGAACGACTGGCCTGTCAGGGCGGCCGTCGGGAACGACGACAGGAACAGCACCGTTTGCGCGACATCTTCGACCGTGGTGAACACGCCATCGACCGTGCCGCCAAGCATCACGCGCTTGATCACGTCTTCTTCGCTGATGCCGAGTTCCTTTGCCTGCTCCGGAATCTGCCGGTCGACGAGCGGCGTGCGCACGAAGCCCGGACACACGACGTGCGAACGGACGTTGTGCTTCGCGCCTTCCTTGGCGAGCACGCGCGAGAGGCCGAGCAACGCATGCTTTGCCGCGACATACGCCGACTTCAGCGGCGAAGCTTCGTGCGAGTGCACCGAGCCCATGTAGATCACGATGCCGCCGCGGTCGTCCTTGTACATGTGCTTGAGCGCCGCCTTCGTGGTCAGGAACGCACCGTCGACGTGAATGGCCTGCATCTTCTTCCAGTCGGAGAACGAATAGTTCTCGATCGGATTGACGATCTGGATGCCGGCGTTCGAGACAAGAATATCGACCGAGCCCAGTTCAGCCGCGACCCTGTCGATACCCTGATTGACCGCGTCTTCGTTCGTGACGTCCATGGCCACACCGATCGCCTTGCCACCTGCCTTGTTGATTTCTTCGGCAACCGCGTCTGCGCCGGTCTGATTCAGGTCCGCAATGGCGATTGCCGCGCCAGCGGCCGACAACGTCAGGGCAATCTGCTTTCCGATGCCGCTCGCCGCGCCCGTGATGACCGCGACTTTCCCATTCAGAACCGTATTCGATGACGACATCCAGAACCTCCATGCAGTAGATGAGCAATGACACCATAGCGCGCAGGCGGCGGAAAGCTGGCCGAAAGGCATATACCGTTCGGCCGGATGCTGCACTGCGGCCAACTCCGCTATTGTGCATGAAGCACCCGGTTTCACGCACAAATGCAGATCGGTTTAAGCTGTGCAATTCTGGCGTCGCCCGGTTTCAGCGCGGGCCCGGCTTCTGTTGAACCACTCACGAAGGAGAAATGCATGAACTATCGACGACTCGGACGTTCCGGGCTGCAGGTCAGCGAACTGTCTATCGGCTCGTGGGTGACGTACGGCAATCAGGTCGATCACCGGGCCGCGCGGGAATCGCTGGCAGCCGCGCGGGACGCCGGGGTCAATTTTTTCGACAACGCCGAGGTGTATGCGGCCGGCCAGTCGGAAGAAATCATGGGGCAGGCGCTGAAAGAACTGGCGTGGCCGCGTGTGAGCTACGTGGTGTCGACGAAGTTCTTCTGGGGCCTGCAGGAAGCGCCGAATCAGTACCACACGCTCAATCGCAAATACCTGCTGAACGCCATCGACGCATCGCTGCAGCGGTTGCAGCTCGACTATGTCGATCTGGTGTTCTGCCATCGTCCGGATCCGAACACGCCGGTCGAGGAAACTGTCTGGGCGATGAGCGACATGATCACGCGCGGCAAGGCACTGTACTGGGGCACCTCCGAATGGAGCGCCGACGAGATTCGCGCGGCCTGGGAAATTGCGGAGCGGCACCATCTTCACAAACCTGTCATGGAACAGCCGCAATACAACCTGTTTCATCGCAAGCGTGTCGAGCAGGAATACGCGCGCCTGTACGAAGACATCGGTCTTGGCCTCACGACGTGGAGTCCGCTTGCTTCGGGCCTTCTGACCGGCAAGTATCGTTCCGGTGTGCCGTCGGACAGCCGGGCACAATTGCAGGGTTATGACTGGCTGCGCAAGCAGGTTACGGACGCGGGCAAGAACGGCATCGTCGGCAAGCTTGGTGGGGTCGCGGACGAACTCGGCTGCACGGTCGGCCAGCTTGCTATCGCGTGGATTCTCACTAATCCGAATGTGAGTACGGTGATCACCGGCGCATCGCGTGTCGAGCAGATTGCCGAGAACATGAAGGCGCGGGACGTTGTCGAAAAGATCACGCCTGAGGTGAAACAGAAGATCGAGGAGATTGTCGGCGACGCCGCTGAGTGAATGCATGATTGACGCGCGTCGGGTCGAAGCGCCGCGTGTGAAGATGTAGATGGCCGCAAGGCCGGAGGCAGCGCGGCGTCGCGTACAATACGCGGCTCGCGCATGCGCCATCAGTGACATTTGCGGCATCGGCGCCGCGTCAGGGCCGCTTATCCAGTTCGGCACATTCCGCGTTCGCTATTCGGGCATTCGCGCAGGCTGCGCCCAAGTCATCGTCGGCTCGCGCATTCTTTCCAGCACCCTTTCCAGTCCGGCTTCGCCATGCTCAGTTACCGTCACGCCTTTCACGCAGGCAATCACGCCGATGTCCTGAAACACGCCATCGTTATTCAGTTGCTGCGCTATCTTGCCCAGAAGGACAAAGCCTATTGGTATATCGATACGCATGCCGGCGCGGGGGTCTATTCGTTAAAGGAAGGCTACGCGACCAAAACGGGGGAATTCGAGAGCGGCATTGGCAAGCTGTGGGCGCGCAACGACCTGCCCCCGATGCTGGCGGACTATGTCGACGAAGTCTCGGCGTTGAACGCCGACGGCGAGTTGCGCTATTACCCCGGTTCGCCCTATCTCGCCTGGCGGCTGATGCGTGAGCAGGACCGCATGCGCCTCTTCGAACTGCACACCACCGAGATCGACGTGCTGCGTCATAACTTTCGCGACGCCGGCCGGCGCGCGATGCTGTATGCCGGCGATGGTTTCGATGGCATCAAGGCATTGCTGCCTCCGCCGCCGCGCCGCGCGCTCGTGCTGATCGATCCGTCCTATGAGGACAAACGCGACTACACGCGCACGCTCAAATGCGTCGAGGAAAGCCTGACCCGGTTTGCGACCGGCACGTATGCCGTCTGGTATCCGCAGGTCACTCGTCTGGAATCACAGCGTTTTCCCGACCAGTTGAAGCGTCTGCAAGACAAAAACTGGCTTCACGTCTCACTGACGGTCAGCAATCCGCCTGTGGATGGTTTTGGACTCTTCGGAAGCGGGATGTTCATCCTGAATCCGCCTTACACACTGCCGGCGATGTTGAAGCAGGCCCTACCGTGGCTCGTCGATGCGCTCGGGCAGGACAAGGCGGCGCAGTTCGCAATCGAATATCGCGGCGATTGAGCCTCTAGCCGGGTACAAGGCCAGGGCGCACATGAGGCGAAGGCTTGAAGCCGCGAGCGCGCCCCACCACGTATCCGAACTACGAGCAGACCTGCTCCGTCCGGAAGCGAAGCGTGCGGCCCTATTGTGGCAGCACCGGATGCGGTTGTGGCATCGGGCGGGGCTGCGGACGGGGTTGTGGATGCGGATGGGCTGAACCGCCGCCGGTCTGCACATCGACATAAGGCGCGACGATGATCGGCATCGATGAATTCCTCGAGAGTTCGGCGGGTGTGGCCATCGGCTGCGCCTGCACGATCGGCGCGTGCGATAGTGGCGCGGTTTGCAGGACGGTCCCGCTATGGCCGTCGCTGATGCCGCGTTGAGTATCCAGAACGAGCGGTTGACCGCCCGAAGCGGCGAAGGCCGCCGATGTCACCAGCGACACGGCAACACCCAGGAACACGAAACGAATCGATTGGCGCAGGAGCATGGTCGGTTCTGACTGGTTTTAGTTAGTGTCGGGATGCCCACGGACCCGTCGGCACGCGGCAGAAAAACGCCTTACCTTACCGTGAGCGCATCGTTCCGGCTAGTCGATCGTGACGACGGCGTACGCCTGCCCTGCTCCAGATGCGACAAAGCCCCGACGATACAGGGCTTTTTTCGTACTACATCAGCCGCACGGAGCGGCTGCAACAGGCCAGACGCTTACAACGAGTAGCCGTTGGTTTCGAGCGAACGGATACGTTGCTCGAGCTGAACGATATCCGACGACGAAGCCAGGAAGGCTTCACGACGGTCGCGTTCCGCAGTTTCGAACCAGTTGCTTAGCGTTTCGACGATGTATGCAAACATGATGTTTCTCCAAGGATCAGATTGAGTCCCTGGTGAAAGTTAACATCAGGGATTTCCCTTAAAAGGGTTAACCCGCATTATAGCCTTCTGGTGCAACCTTGCTAGTGAAATGGTCGAATACTGTGCATTCCGTTTTGGAATGGTGCACGCTTTTTCGATGATAATGAGAGGATTACCATCGCGCAGCCAGATATCTCCGCCATTTATGCACCGACATTGTGCAAACTTCGAAAGTTGATAGCAACAGACCGTCAAACGGTTGTCGCAACCTTATTGCCCGGCATGACAATGCGCCGCTGATGTCGGCTCGGGGTCGGCCAGACGTTCGATGATCGGGCAATCCGGGCGGTCGTCTCCGTGGCAGTGCGCGGCCAGATGCGCCAACGTATTGCGCATGTCGGTCAACTCTTCGATGCGCCGGTCGAGATCCGCGACGTGTTCGAGCGCGATCGACTTCACTTCGGCGCTCGCGCGCGAGCGGTCGTGCCACAGCGCCAGTAACCGGCGGATGTCCTCCACCAGAAATCCCAGCCGCCGTGCCTGGCGGATAAACCGCAGCGAATGCACTTCCCCCTCGCCGTACACGCGGTAACCAGCGGTCGTGCGTGCTTTTGCGCTCAGCAAACCCACGCTCTCGTAATAACGGATCATCTTCGCCGTGACGCCAGACGCCTTCGACGCTTCACCGATATTCATATGCACCTCCGAAAATCTGATTCGATGCTACACCTTCCTACCGTGGGAAGCTCTACCATCGAATACATGCTCACACGGCAGGCATAATTCAGATCGTTCAATTGCCGCATCGCCAAAAGGAAACAGATTCATGTTGGAATTCAAGGTAGAAGGCATGAGCTGCCAGCATTGCGTTGCAGCCGTCACCCAGGCAATCCGCGAGCAGGACGCGTCGGCGCAGGTCAAGGTCGATCTGGCAGCCGGACAGGTATTGGTCGAGTCGAAGCAGCCGGCGGATGTGCTGCGGGCCGCGATCGACGAAGCCGGTTATACGGTCGTCGGCGCGCCGGTCAGCGGCGCCTGAGAGGCAACGCATGTTCAAGGTTGCCGTTGTCGGCGCATCCGGGTTGCTCGGCCGGGCGATTGCCGGAGAACTCGGTCAGCAGGCCAGCTGGCAGGTCGTTCCGACGGCCTTCCGGCGCGCGGACTCGCACATGACCGTGCTCGACGCCCGCGATCCGCAGGCCGTCGACGCGTTCATCGCGCGCGAAAAACCCGATGCGCTGGTCATCGCGGCCGCTGAGCGGCGGCCGGATATCTGCGAAAACGATCCTGCGCTCGCCCGCGCGCTGAATGTCGACGCGGTGCGCGCGCTCGCCTCGGCTGCCAGCCGGCATCGCACCTGGGTGCTTTCGATCTCCACCGATTACGTGTTCAACGGTAGCCGGCCGCCCTACCGGCACGACGATCCACCCACGCCGCTCAACGCCTACGGGCGCAGCAAGCTGGACGGTGAGCGGGCGCTGCTCGAGACGGCGGAGCGCGGTTGCGTGTTGCGTCTGCCGTTGCTGTACGGGCCAATCGTCGACTGGCAGGAATCGGCGGTGACGAGCCTTGTGCCTGCCATCGCCGCGTCGGTGCGAGGCGCGGCTGGTGCAACGCCCGCGATCATGGATGCCTGGGCAATCCGCTATCCGACGTTCACGCCCGATGTCGCGGTTGTCATCCGGCAGATGCTGGAATGCCACATGCATGGCGAGACAGTGAACGGCATCGTCCAGTGGTCCGGCGATGAGCCGATGACGAAGTACGACATCGCGCGCCATCTGGCCGGCGCGTTGCGGCTCGACGCGCAATTCAAGCCCCAACATACGCCGACCGACGCGACGCCGCGCCCGCATAACTGCCATCTGGACGCCGGCCGGCTCGAAGCGCTGGGCATCGGTCGCCGGACGCCGTTCGACGAAGCCATTCTTCAGGTGCTGACGATGTTCCCCTGGGTGGGTTGAGGCACCCACAACCGCATGACGCCTGGCGCGTAACGACCGGTGGTGTAGCGGAGCGCCCCGTCAGTGAAAATTCCCGCTCACGGAAAGCAGATTGCCCAGCAGATGAGACATGTCCAGCAGCGTGTGCGCCACCAGATGGTGCGTCTGTCGCGGCGTTATCTGGGGCGGGAGGGTGAACTGAGAGAGGATGGCCCGCCCTGACGGGGCGGGGATTGCGGGCGGGTAAAAGCCATCGGGATCAGCCCTCGAGACAGGCGAATGGCGGTGTAA
>NZ_CAJQZB010000021.1:0-108034 GCF_907164545.1 Paraburkholderia gardini
AGCTTCGGTGTTGCAATCGGCACATAGAAGCTACGTCCGCCCAAAGCGGCCATACGCGACGGACGGCTCATGGCCGGACAGCGACATTTCTCGACGACCTTCACTTCAGGGCTATCTTCGTGGAACGTCGAGCACGGTTACCGGCCTGCGCCCAGCTCCTGCTGTCGCCGCAGTCGCGCGTCTTCCTCAAGAGAAATACTGCATGGCGTCCCGCCCGGACTCATGATCCGGAACCATTCGCAAGCGAGGGTGTGCCCAAACGCTCTCCACCTCTCGCCGCGACAAGATCGAGCCAACCCCGGTCGCTGAGTTTTTCGGCGGTCTGTTAATTCACCTGGCACCGTTCGCGGCGAAAGTCTCCTTTGCCTCTGGCGATGCCAGGAACTTGATGAAAGCTTCAGCTGTATCGCGTTGTGAGGTGTTCGCCATGAGCACGGCGGTATACGTGAGAGTGCTCTGGAGATCACCCGGAAGCGGGCCAAGAAGCTTTATGCCGGGTGTCGTCGCGATGAGCGGTATCGTACCGGCCACCATATCATTGCCGTTGCCTTTTAGCACAGGTTCAAAAATCCCGTTGGGCGTCGTGCGGACAATCTTCGGCTTGAGTGTTTCTGCGATTCCCAGCCGCTCAAGGGTGCTTGCAAAGGCCTGCCCCGATTTAACACTGTTAAAGACAAGGAGGTCTGCACCGAGCAACGTGCTCCTGAGCTTTTCAACAGTTGAAATATCGTACGCCGGGCCGTCCTTGCGGTTACCGAGGCCGACGCCAACGTGTGCGATTACCGGTCTGTCTCCAGCACTTGCTTTGCCCGATTTCGTAAGGTCCTCAGCAAAGTCCGGCTGAACGATAACAACGTCGGCCGCTTCGCCGTCTTCAATCCTTTTCTTCACAACAGGCGATGGGTCGAAAACCAGGCTGACCTGATTATGTGTCTGCTGGCGATAAAGATCGACGACCCTGGTTAGCGCAGGCTCGAGTGGGCTATCGCTCATGACCTTGATGTCGACTGCTTGAACTGTTGCAGCGAACATAAAGAATGAGCCTGCCAGGAAAGTGTGCAGGCTGATGCGGTTAAATTTTGCGTTCATGGAATCGGCACGTCCTGTTGACGAACGTCTGGCGCTGGGTGTTGGTCAACGCACATGGAAGTTCTGCAAACGATTCACTAACACAACCTGTAGCCTTCACTCATAGCAGGCCGGGCCGAAACTCAGTGCTTGCAGAGCGCTACCGGCGCACCCCGCACATCGCAGCCAGGCGGTCAGAGGCTATTGATTCCAGGTACACGGAAAGCGTACACCTGCGATAAGCGGCCGGCAAACCCATGAGCGTCCGGCAAATGACGGGACGGAGCAGCGCCGACCGAGGGGGCCCGTCGAATGACAGCGACGCGGCGCCCCTCCACTGGCTGGAAATTTTTTACCAGCGCTGGTGGACCTGAGGCGCTATATGGCGCTCATAGACTTCGCGGACGCGCTGCATGGCCTCATCGGACAGCGGCGCGAGACTCGCAGCCGAGACGTTCGACGCCGCCTGGACCGCGTTTTTACTGCCCGGGATGATGACGGAGACGGCATCCTCCATGAGAATCCAGCGAAGCGCCAGTTGCGCCATGGAGGCGTCTACCGATACGAGGCCGCGCAGCTCGTCGACCGCTTTCAACGCGATGTCATAAGGCACCCCGGAGAACGTTTCGCCGACGTCGAACGCTTCGCCATGGCGGTTGAAAGCACGATGGTCATCAGACGGGAAAACCGAATTCGCGGACATCTTGCCCGTCAGCATCCCGCTCGCCAGAGGCACTCGCGCAATGACTGCAACGTTCTTCTTTTGCGCCTGCCTGAAGAACAAATCGGCAGGGCGTTGACGGAACATGTTGTAGATAATCTGCACCGACACCACATTGGGATACTCGATCGCCTTCAGCGCTTCCTCGACCTTTTCGACCGACACGCCGTAGAAGCGGATCTTGCCGGCAGCGACAAAGCTGTCCATCGCGTCGAACACTTCGGGATGGTAATAAACCTCCGTCGGCGGGCAATGCAATTGCACCAGGTCGAGCGTATCGACGCCCAGGTTCGAAAGGCTCCGGTCGATGAAACCCGCGAGCTCACGCCTGTTCGTATAGCCACTGGTTACATGCGGGTCGAGTCGACGCCCAAGCTTGGTCGCCACGATGGGACGCTCGCCGCCTCGTTGCCGCAACACGTCCCGGATAATCCGTTCCGAACGACCGTCACCGTAGACGTCTGCCGTATCAATGAACGTAACGCCGTTATCGAGCGCGGCGTTTAGCGCGGCCTTGGCGTCGTCTTCGGCGACGCCGCCCCACGAGCCGCCAATCGCCCATGCTCCAAAACCGATTTCCGACACATTCCAGCCGGTACGACCAAATTTTCTCTTCAAGAGTGTCATTTAAGTGCTCGTCCTGTGTTTTGCGAAGTTACGTCGCTGGCGTTTCAATGAGCCGCACTGCATCAGTGCCAGTGGCCTTTCATTCACAGTGTAACAACCAGGCGGACGCTGTAGACGTGGCAGGTGCCCGAATCCATGCCGCGCTGTCAGCGATCGATTTTGCGTGTTGATGACGTCAGGGGATTTCCCTGCTACAGCTTCATGAAATCGCGCACGTACTTTTCGATCCGGATTTCGAGTGGGTGGCCGCTTACCAGTCTGTCCGCACGGACATAGCTGCTAAAAACCTGTGCGTCCTGGCACAACGCGGCCTGGATGTCCCGAAGCAGTTCATCGCGGGATAATGCCGGAAATCGAATTTGCATGTCGGCCAGCAGCTGGATCTCGCTTGCAGCCATCTCGTACTCTTCGGACCGGATTTGATCGAAGTTACCTGCCTTCGCTGCCGTCACCCAGAACGCCCACAGGCGCTCCGCGAATTGCCGCACTTCGGGTCTCATGCCCTCGGGATATTTGACGAGAATCTTCTCGATAACGCTCGCAGGATACGACTCTTGAGCCATGGAGACGGGCGGCGGCGGTGCATCGTTTGGCGGATTCTCCGGACGCTTGCGAAAATACTGGCTCGCGACCTGCTTCGGAGGAGGGGGTGAAGAAGTCACCGGATTGTCCAGATTGCAGGTGCCGTTTGCCGTCCTGAGCACGCAGTCGACGAGCGAGAGGAAGATCTTGTTGCTCTCGCTGCCGGAGGACAGATAGATGGATTCGAAGTCGTGCCCACCCAGGAAGTCGAACGCGGCCACCATGTTCGGCTTGAGCGGCGGGTCGAAATTCCTGACATCCATGGCGGGATTGTTCGCCTTGATGTAGCCCCGTAGTCCGCCGATGATTCCGTCAAACCAGCTTGTCATGTAGTTGGTTTGCGCTTTCGATCCGTTCGGCATGACGATCCAGGCTGCGGGAACTGCGACTCCAACCACATGCAAGCGCGCGCGTTGCGTGTCGCCAAGGTTTTTCTGGAGCGCCGAAACCGCCATGTTGGAGTAAAGATTGCCTTGTGAATGCGAAACCAGCAGAAGGTCCGCGCCAGTCTGGAGGGCGTCGTGAAGCTTCTTCGCATCATCAAGCGTTTCCATCAGCACGGTTTTCGGCGGGTCGAGCAGATTAATCGTGCGAATCCGGAGATCCTCCACCGGATCGGCAGCCGCCGTCGCCAGTTCCTTCACGTAGGGGCTCAAAAAATCCGGCTTCTCCAGAAGCAGTTCAAAATGCGCACGGGTAATGGCGGCAACCGCTTCCGGATCCCTGGTTTCCAGAACTTTTTGAAGCGCCACTTCCTGCAGATTCTTCCCCGTCGCGCCAACATGATAGAGAAGAATGACATTGCGCCCGGCATTGGGGCGCCTGCCGCCATCGCGGACGTCGGCGACAAGACGTACCAGATGATCGACGGCTCCCTGCAAGTTGGTTCGCATCCCGTTTGAGAATGCGATGTCCACGATCTTCCCGGAGTCGGCACGGGTCGCTGAACACGGCGCCAGCAACGTGAAGAGCAACACGCCTGCGATCGATGCTTTCCGTGACATGTCTGGGCACTCCTGCGAGACGAAGTGTCGAGGATAGAATGGGCGCAGTACCGCATCATTCACATGGCAGGTATGTGCGCCAGCAAACGCGGGCACTTCAGTTATGCCCCTCGCTTACTGTCTCAGGTCGCAATCCGGCAATGGCCGCCCCCACTGACATAGGCGACCGCGGCGGCCGCCAGCAGGGGTAGCAACGCATTTGCGTCGCCTGTCAGTTCGAATGCAGATACTGCGGCCATCACGGCCGCGCTCTCGCGATTCAGGGAGACAAACATGGCTCGACTGCTATCGGTGAATGTCGGACTGCCGCGCGACATCGACTGGAAAGGTCGCACGGTCCACACCGGAATCTGGAAGGAGCCGGTGCATGGGCGCTGCTGGGCCGGACGGTTGAATCTGGCCGGAGACGGTCAGGGCGATCTGGCTGGGCACGGGGGTGAGCAGCGGGCCGTGTTCGTCTACCAGATCGAATCGTATCGCCATTGGCAGGCGCAACTGAAGCGGACCGACTTCGTCTACGGACAGTTCGGCGAGAACTTCACGATCGAAGGCATGCCGGACTCCGCGGTGTGCATCGGTGACCGCTACCGGATCGGCACCGCCGTGTTCGAGGTGACGCAACCTCGGGTGACCTGCTACCGCGTCGGTATCCGGACGAACGAGCCCCGGATGCCTGCCTTGCTGACATCCAGCGGACGGCCCGGGTTCTATTTCCGCGTCCTGCAGGAGGGCGCCGTCGGCGCTGGCGACGACATCGTGAAAGTCGGCGAGGCAGACGAGCGCATGAGCGTCGCCGGGATCAACGCGCTCCTGTATTCGCCTCATCATCCGCGCGACCGGCTGGAGCAGGCGTTACGCATCGATGCACTGTCGCCCGGGTGGCGCGGGTCATTCGAGGCGCTGCTGCGGGACCAGACGACGGGTACGGCGAGCGGGAACGCAGGACTTGCGCCGGCAGCCGCCGCACATCCGGTCGCACCCGGATTCCGGCCGCTCACGGTGACGGCGATCGAACAGGTATCCGCCGATGTGCGCTCACTGACGTTGCAGGACACGAGCGGCCAACCGCAGCAAACGGCGCTACCCGGTCAGTACGTGGTGCTGCGTCTGCCACGGCCCACCGGCGGCCCGCCGCTCTTTCGCAGCTACTCGCTTTCGGGCGCCGCATCGACGCAGCGCTATCGGATCAGCGTCAAGATCGAGCCGAATGGGGCTGCGGGAACCTGGCTGCATAAGCATGTCCACGTCGGAGATGCACTCGACGTCAGCGCGCCGCGCGGCGGCTTTGTTCTGCAGCCCGGAAACGGTCCGCTGGTGCTGCTCAGCGCGGGAATCGGCGTGACACCTGTTCTTGCCATGCTGCACGCGCTGGCCGCAGCCGGCTCGACGCGGCCGGTGTGGTGGCTCCACGGCGCTCGCGACCGGCAGTACCACGCATTCGCGGATGAAGCCCGCGGTCTCGTGCACGCACTGGCGCACGGGCGCAGCTATGTCTGCTACAGCCGGCCGGATTCGCGCGACCGCATCGGCGAGGATTTTGATGCGACCGGTCACCTGTCGCGCGCGGCGCTCGACGAGGCAGGCGTGCCGCGAGGGGCGGATTTTTACCTCTGCGGCCCAACACGCTTCATGGCGGACATGAGAATGGCGCTCGCCGCCCTGAGCGTCGCGCCTGAGCGGATTCACGCCGAAATCTTCAACGGCGGTGAGGCGCTGACACCTGGAATCGTCGGCGCCCGGGCGCGTGCGCCGCACCCGCCGGAAGGAGATGCCGACACCGGGCCACTCGTTTCATTCGCGCGCAGCGGCGTCGCGGCACACTGGAATGCGGCGGTGTATCCGGGCATTCTGGATCTGGCCGAAGCGTGTGACGTGCCGGTTCGCTGGTCGTGTCGAACCGGGGTCTGTCATAACTGTGAAAGCGGACTGGTTTCGGGGACCGTCAGCTATGGTCCTGAGCCGCTCGACATGCCTGCGCAAGGGAACGTTCTTGTTTGCTGCGCGCAGCCGGTCGGGGACGTCGTCGTCGATTTGTGAGCGCGAACCTGGTCGCCCTTTTTTGAGGTGAGCGGCTCTTTCACAGGTGCTACCGGTACGTAATCGTCACGCCCCAATCCCGGAGATATCCGGCCGCAGGTGGAGCATCAGAGCCGCGCATATCAGACCGAACCCAAGGTGCGGGGCGACGATTGCAACCAGCATGGCGGTCGTGAAACCCGCAAGGACGATGAGCGACCGGTACCTCGCCGTACGCCGCATACGCGCGGACACCATGGCGGCGTCCGCATGGGCCAATACCTGGTACTCAAAAATGTTGTATGCCGTGTCGATGCATATAAAAAGGCCTGCGTAAAACATGACGGACGACGACTCAAACCGGGTCGTCGCGACCCACGCTGTCGCGAAGGGCAGCAGCGAGACCAGGAAGAGGTGAACGAAGTTGAGCCATATCATTGCCAGCGTCGGTGGACCGACGAACCGCATCAGATGATGGTGATTGATCCAGATGATCGCGATGAATTCGTTGAGATAAGCGCCGTTTGCGTGGATGACGACTGGCGTGGAAAAGGGCTTGCCCGTCGGCTCGTGAAAATCCTGCGCAGGGAAATTGAGCACCGGGGGGCGACGCCGTTTCTGCACGTGTTCGGTAACAACCGTTCTGCGATTGCATTGTATGAACGTCTGGGCTTCGAATTGCGCCGCACGTTTTACCTTACCCGCGCCGGACATGCCGATCCGCATCGGGTACGGCAGTGAACGCACCTCGCGTTTAGCCAGTTCAGCCTTGAGCAAATGTCAGTGTCAGTGTTCACCGGTTAGACGCCTGATCGACCCGCTTACTCCGAACGCCGTCCTGGACGCCGGGTAGACGGGCCCGAAGATCGCGCGATAGGGGAAAGCCGGGTCCGAGTTCGTCGTCAGCGACCCAACGCCACTCGACACGTTCACGATGCGGGCTGCCGTCGCCTTGCGCAGGAGCGGCAGCATCGCCAGTCAACGGGCCTCGGCCGCCCACGCCTCGGCATCGGCGCCGGCCGGAATGCGCATGGGGGACGACGGGTCGGTCACTGCGAGCCACACCGCTTCGGCGACGTCCCGCGCATGGGTGACCGGCAACGATGTGTCCATCAACCGCGCGAAGACCTTTTGCACGAAGTCGGCATAGGCCGCGTGGTCGAGGCCATGCATGCGGTCGTGCGCATTCTCGCTGAAGCGTGTCTCAGGCGAGCGACCCGGCAGCACCAGGCGCACGCGCACGCCGAACGGCTCGAGTTCCAGCGCCACGGACTCGGTGAACGCGTTCACTGCCGCCTTGCTCGCCCGGTAGGCGCTGATCAGGGGGAGCACCTTTAGCGTCACGCTCGACGTGACGTTCACGATGACGCCGTCCTTGCGCTGCCGGAATTGAGGCAGCACCGCCTGCGTCATGGCCATCGTGCCGAAGGTGTTGGTCTCGAAGACCTCGCGCACCGTCGATATGGGGGTGATCTCGGCCGGGGACGCCGCACCGAAGCCCGCGTTGTTGACGAGCGCGTCGATCGCACCTGCAGCCTCCACGGCCTGGCGGATGCTTTCCGCATCGGTAACGTCGAGCGCCAGCACGCGCAGGCGATCGGAGGGCGGCAGCACGTCGTTGCGCGGCGTGCGCATCGTGGCGACGACGTGCCAGTCACGGGCCAGGAAGTAGCGCGCGATCTCGAGGCCGAAGCCAGACGAGCAACCTGTGATCAGTACGGTTTTCATGGGAAGTCCTATGGGGATGTGTACCCACACGATAGATCGCCGAGGCCGTACTTGCTACAATCCAGAATCCGAATTTCATTTGCAGGAGTCCGGCGATGATCGATCCATTAGCCGAAGTGGTGACGCTGCTGCAGCCGGGTGCCCGGTTCTCCAAACTCGTCCTCGGCGCCAGCCCCTGGCGCATCAGTCGCTCGGATGCCGGCGAGCCGTTCTATTGCGTGATCCTCGAGGGCGGGTGCCGCATCGCGATCGACGGACACCAGCCAATCGAGCTTCTGTCGGGTGACTTCGTCCTGATTCCAGCGGCTTACGGCGTCGCGATGTCCAGTCTCGAGCCGCCGCCGCCGGGCGTCGAGACGCCGGCGCCCATCGCGCTGGGCAACGGTGAATTCAGAATCGGCGCCCCGGACAACCCGATCGACGCGCGCATGATGGCGGGCCACTGCAGCTTCGGTTCGCCGGATGCGTCCCTGCTGGTCTCGCTGCTGCCGCAACTCGTGCATGTGCGCGGCGAACAGCGGCTGGCCACGCTCGTGCAACTTGTGCGAGAGGAATCACGCGAGCAGCGGCCCGCGCGCGAGGTCGTGCTCGCACGGCTGCTGGAGGTACTGCTCATCGAGGCGCTGCGGTCCGCGGCAGGAACGAACGCGTCGCCGGGTCTGGTGCGCGGGCTCGCGGACGGTCGGCTCGCGGCCGCGATCCGTGCTTTGCACGATCGTCCGACGCACGCTTGGACGGTCGCCGAGCTCGCGAAGGAGGCCGCGCTTTCGCGTTCGACGTTCTTCGAGCGCTTCAGCCGCGCGGTCGGCGTCGCACCGATCGAATATCTGCTCACCTGGCGCATGGCACTCGCGAAGGACCTGCTGCGCCGCAACGCAGGCCGTGTCGCCGAGATTGCACAGCGCGTCGGCTACAGCTCCGCCAGCACCTTCAGCGTCGCCTTCACGCGGCACGTCGGCCGGCCGCCTGCGCAGTACGCGCGCGAGGAGCGGGCGGCCGCGAACGGCGCGTAAGACGGCCCAAAAAGGCCGTGCCCGGATCCGCGGACTCAGGACGCGAATTCCTGTTCGCCGCGGAAAAGCATCCGGTCGGCGAGCCAGATCGCCAGCAGCGTCGCGCCCATCAACGGAAACACCATGCCGAGCAATACGAGGCCGGTTTTCCAGCCGCGCATCGGCGGCGGCGCGCGCTCACGCGACGGCGCACCAGGCAAGCGTTGCGGCCGACGCATCCACCACATCACGCAGCCGGTTATCGCCATGCCGGCAAGCCCCAACGAAATCGCCGCGCACAGAATCTGGTTGGCGACACCGAAATATCGCCCCATATGCAGCGATGTGCCGTACGACACCGTCTGCGAAACCGCGCCGTAGTCGCCGTAGCGGATGTCTTTCAGCACCGCTCCGCTGTACTGGTCGATATAGAGGGTGCGCTCGGCTTTCGGATCGGCGGGGAAGTACGAGACCGTATAGACGCCGGTGGGCGATGTCGGCAGCGCGATGTCGTAGCCGTCCGTCACGCCGAGCGATGCCACCAGCGTAATCACTCGGTCGAGCGACAACGCCTGCATCCTGTTACGTCCGGTGGACTCCGGCACCCTGACGTTGCCGACAGCCCACGGCGTGGACGGCAGCGGCAGGTCGTCCATCACCATGCCGGGCATCGATCCCATCTTCGATTCCGCTGCGTCGGGCGCTGCATGTGTGTGCCCGGCGTGTTCCGCATGAGCGCCGGGCAGCGCGGAGCGCAACGGCAAGCTGCCCCATGAGCCGGCAGGTGCACCCAGGTTCGCGCTGGTCGCAAGCGCCTTGAACTGTTTGCCCCACGAGCCGGACCACGGCAGACCGGTCAGCACGAAAGCCACCGCGCCGAGCGCGAGCCAGGCGCCCATCACCGCATGCAGGTTCTTCCATAACGGCCGCCCTTTCAGCGTGAAACGCGGCCGCAGCGCGGCGCGCAGGGTTGTCTTCTCGCGTGGCCACCAGAGCGCGACGCCGGTGCCGATCATCACCAGTGTCCAGCACGCGGCCAGTTCCATCAGCAGCTCGCCGGGCTTGCCGAGCAGCAGCTTGCGATGCAGCATGCGGTCCACCTGCATGAAACGATGCTCGACACTCAGCGTGCCCAGAATTTCACCGCTATAGGGGTTCACATAGACGCTTTGCTTGTCTCCATCACGGAGGCGAAAGACGAATTCGGCGCTGCGATCAGGCATCGTCGCGATCGCGGCGGTCACGGCTACCGCATCGGCCGGCATCGCCGTGCGGGCCTTCGTCAGCAACGCGTCAGGGCTAAGCCGCGGCGTGGCCTGCGGTTCGACAACCAGCCGGTGAGGGTAAAGCAGCGGCTCGATTTGCGGCTGGAAGCAATACAGCGTGCCGGTGATCGCAAGGATCACCAGAAACGGCATCACGAAAAGGCCCGCATAAAAGTGCCAGCGCCATAGCGTCCGGTAGCCTGCGCCTGCCGTGCCGGCGGATGACGCAGTGTGTTGAGCAGTCGTGGTGGACATTCAATCCTCCTGGGTACAAATCATTGATCTTTCATTTCGGGCAGCGCGGCGCAAGGGGCTACCCGATACCTGAAGCCGCGCAGGCGTTCACATGCGCAGCTTCGCTTCGAGGTAGAACGTGCGGCCCGGATACGGGTGGTAGACGAAGTAACGCTCATCGAACAGGTTGTCGACGCCGACGCCGATTTCGCTCAGCTTCGTTGGCCTGAAGGTGAACTTCGCATCCGCGACGAGGTACGAACTCGTGCCGCCGAACACGTCCGGATTCGTGTCCGTATTGGTCAGCGTGTTGTATTGACGGCCTGAATAGCGCGCTGCGAGCGTCATCGCCGAGCGTTCGTCGATGTGATACGTCGTGGCGACGGTCGCGCGCCACAGCGGGATGCGATAAAAATACTTGCCGACGCTGGCCGGATTCTGCGCATTCTCGATGATCTTCGATTGGGTCCAGGCGACGCTCGTTAGCAGATCGAGTCCGCGCACGAACACGTCCTGCCCCTGATAGCTGGTCTCGACGCCGCGCGAGCGCACCTTGCCGATGTTCTGGAAGTTCGTCACGTTCGGGATCACGGTTGTATCGGTCTGACTGAAAATCGTGTTTTTGACGTCGTCCTGGAACAGCGAGAACCGGAACAGTCCGTTCCAGTGCGCCCATTCGGCCGTCAGTTCTTTTGACAGATCGTCTTCGGGCTTCAGGTCCGGATTGTTGTTGACGATCGACGAGCCGTTGATTTGCCCCTGAAACAGTTCGCTGACGGTGGGAAAGCGATACGCGCGGCCGACCGATGCGCGCAAGGTCAGATCGTCGGTGACATCGAACGATAGCGAGGCCTTCGGCGAGAAGTGATGCTGGTTCACACCGGCTAAAGCGATCGTCGTGGCGGAGGATGCCTGCGAACCGTCATACGCCTGCCAGTCCTCATAGCGCACGCCGTAGACGAACTTCCAGCGCGGCAGGAAATGCCATGCGTCCTGCGCGTACACAGCCTGCGTTTGCGTCTTGCCCCTGAACGCGTTCGCAAAAGTCGTGGCCGGTCCGTCGCGCCAGTTCAACGTGTTGTAGCTCTCGTTGTCGAGAAAGTAGTCGTCGTAGTGATAGCCGAAGCTCAGCCAGTGATTCGCGAGCCCCGCCTGGCGGGCGGCGGGCGTGTAGGTGGTTCTGAGGTCGAGCGTCTTCCAGCCGGTGCCGTCGCCGAAAATCACGGTGCCGTCGTCGTTGCCGGGAGCCCCCGAATTCGCGGTGCGTGCGACGCTGTTGCTGATGTCGTAGTACGACGCGATGGCCTCGCCGTTCCAGCCCGTCTCGTTGCGCGTTTTCAGCGAGACGCCGTACAGCCAGTTCTCGCTCTGTCCGAGGCTCGGCGCAAGCGCGGCGGCGGGGATCGTGTACTCGTAGCCGCCGATGTCGACCTTGCCGCTATAGACGGGATTGCCGTTCGCGTCGCGTAAAAACGTCGAAGTCGCGCTGCTGTACGTCTGATGCCAGTAGCCGAGTGTGAAACCGGCTTGCAGCGTCGGCGTGAAGTCGTACTGCATCTTCAGCTTGAACTGGTCCTGGACCGTATGCTCGATGCCCTCGCCATTCACGCCGAGCACGGCGGTCGGCGCGTTCGTCTGGTTGTTGTAGAAATATGCACCGGTGACGGGCGTATCGCCGGCCTTCGCGGGCGTGCCGGACTTCGCGAGCGTCGCGAACTGCAATGGCTGGCTCGTGTTTTCCAGGTGATTCACGCCAAGCAGATACGAGAATTTACCGATCCGGTCGCCGATCGACGCGCTCGCTTCACTGCCGTTGAAATTCTGGTTCACGCCGAACAGACTGAAATGCTGCGTGAACGCTTTGACGTCCGCGTCGGCTTCGAATTTCTTCGGCATGCGCGTGCTGATCAGCACCGTGGCGCCGAGCGAATTGCCCGGATACAGCGCCGAAAACGGACCGTAGATCACGTCGACCTGCTGGATCTCGTCGGGGAACACCATCGACCAGCGCGGTGGAAACGAGTAGTTGTTGCCAAGCAGGTTGCTGAGCAGCAGACCGTCGGCATAGACGAGCCCGCGCGCACTTTGCGTATTGCTGGTGCCGCGCACGGCGATGATTGAGTTCAGGTCGCCGATGAAGCGTTTGCGCACGGCAAGATTCGGCATGTACTTCAGCACGTCTTCCGTGTTGGCGACGTTCCAGTTTTCGAACTGCGCGCGGGTGACGGTCTCAACCGAGCCCGGCAGATTGGGATCGACGGCGGGCTGTGCCGCGCCGCCACCACCGCTCGCCGCGGCGCTGACGGCGACCGTGGGCAGCGTCGTGTCGGCGATGACGTCGTCCGCATGTGTGATCGATGGAATGAAAGAGAGCGGCAACAGGCCGAGTGTGACGTGATGCGCGCGGCGGCGCGCGTTGGCGCAGGCGGCCACGGACAGCCTTCGCCATGCGAAGTTGAACATGAGCATTTCCTTGATGCGTTGAACGAACGATCGCGCGCGCGCAGTTAATCAGCGCATCTGGCATCGCGACCGGAATCAGCAGCAATCAGGAAATAGCGGGGGGATCTCTTGGACGCCCGGACGGAAACGCACCGAGCGGCGTGAAGCGTGTGGAGAGGGTGGACGGCGCGGCGCGGGCGATCTCGAACGAAGCAACGGGCGCGAACGATGCGACGCCAGGTAGCGCCACGTGATGCTCGAGCAGATGGCAATAACCGCAGGCGCCGAAGGCATCGGCATGGCTCAGGTGAACCGGTGCCGGGCTGGCCTGAGCCAGTTGCGTCACGCCTTGAGGATGAAGCGCCGAGCACAGCGCCGCGGTCGGCTCGTTCAGGCGGTTCGATGCCACCATCTGACTGACAACCGGCGCGAACACGATAAGCCACATGGCGATCAGGCCAAGCCATGCGGTCATCCGGTTGCGCGGGCGTAGTGTCATGATGGTGAGCGTAAAAGACGCGCAGCAGTCTAACATCGCGCTTCCATTGATTCCAGCCTCCCGAGGCTGGAATCGCCGGTCGCGGGTAATCATGGTTAGCCGGCCGCCGCGGGGATGCTGTGGCCGGGTGTGGCCGCGACCATCAGCACGATCCGGGCGACGACAGGCGGGTGCATGCTATTTCACGTCGAACGTGTAGTCGCCGTGCGTCCGGTGCCCATCGTCCGCCACGGCAACCCAATGCACGGTGTAGTGCCCGGCGGGCAGAGTGGGCAACGCAACGGTAATAACCGCTGGCTGATGCGTGTCGACCGTTGCCTTCGCCGTGTTCATCTGCTTGCCGGCAGCATCGGTGACCGTCAGCGAACTGAACGCCGGTTCGAGCGGCCCGTCGAACGTGATCCTGACGGCTGCGGGCGAGACGACCGTCGCGCCTGCGCCGGGCTCCTGCTTTTGCGGAAACACATGCGCGAAAGCAGCGCTCGCGAAAACGAATCCCGCGATCAGAAGCGCTGTGCGCGCGCCCGCCTTTGCCTTTGCCTGCCACCGGATTGCTGGGTGCTGATACATCGTCGACTCCTTTACTGGAACAGAGGTTTGCCGATCGTCGTCGGTGCGACGTCGTCGAAAAAGATGTGAGCCTGGACCAGAATGCCCACGTGCGAGCCGCTTGCCCGGTTGACCGGAATCTGCGCCTCGACGCCGAACTGCCCGTAGCGGTTGATCCAGATGAAGCCTGGATTGACGGTCCCCGTCGTCTGCCCCTGGCTTCTCGAAAGCGGAATCTCGACAAGCGGGATGATGCTCGCGAACGGTTGCGGCAACCCGATGTCGTGCACATGCTGCTGCAGATACGGGAGGCTGTACTGCACGGTGACGCCGTAGTTGAACGCGTTGGGCTGTCCAGCACCCGTCGTCAGCGAAGGACCGACCTCGCCGGTGATCGCGACCGGACGCAGATACGCGAGCGAATCGGGCAGGTCGCCGAAGCCCTTGCCGGCGAAAATCGTCGGCGAAATCGTCGAGAAGCTGTCCGCGATCGCGTGGCTGCCCGTGTCGCCGAGTTCCGCATCGACGCCGACAGACGTCATGAATTCATGCGCCTCGTTGACATACAGCAGGTACTTCAAGCCAACGTCGAAGTTGTCGAAGCCGTGGGCCGTCGGGTTGTTCTGCATCGCGTACGTGCCGCCGACCGACACGGCGAGGCGTGACGTGACCAGCTTGTCGTATTCGAAGTCGAAGGTATTGACGCTCTGGTCGCCGTCGTCCCCAGGAACACGTACGTGCCCGAACTGAAGATTCGCCTCATCCCCGACGCCGGGATCGTCGACGGCCATCGTCGAGGGAAAGACGCGATCGCCCGCGATCGCATGAGCGCGGGCGACGGACGGCGTGAATAGAACGGCACCGTAGAGGGCCGAAACGATCGTCGTTGCGAGCAGCGGGTTTCCGCGGCGCGTTGACATGGTGTGCATGACTTGTCCTGTTACCGGGTCGTGGCGATTCCGGCGCGCGTCTTTTTGATGAGACGTACGCCAGTGGCGCGATACAGCCAGTGCATCGCGCAGGCGATATTCGAATCAGGACAGAAGGGGAGGGGCGCGGGGCTGGGCGGAGATGAGCGGTTCAACGCGACGAACGCTCTCGAAACGCGTGGCGTCGCCATGCTGGATGGCGTGGACCGTGACGACGAACAGCGTCGTCACGCTGGGCACCACAGGCAAGTGCGCAAGCAGACTGCAATAGCCGCAATCCTGCCCATCGGACATCGATGGATGCTGGCCGGCCTTGTCGACCTTTCCTTCCGGCGCCGCGCCTTGCATCGAGGGCATGCCGCAATCCTCTTGCGACATCGCGGCACTGTTGCGATTTGCTGCGAGCGTGTGCGAGACCGTCGGGGCAAGTGTCGCCATCAGGATCGCGAGCAATCCCAGCAAGCTGCCAATCTTCCGATAGAAGCGAGTCAAAATGCGCCCGGCGATCTGGTGACAATTGTGTGCGGATTATGCCATGCGTTACAGCAGCGGCCATGACTGCGCGGGGACTACACCTACCGGTGGCTGATGTTTTCGCCCGGCGGTGAGCGGACCATCGTTCACGGCGTTGCGCTAGACTGGCTGGATCCTGGAGGGGTTCCGTGGCTGATCTGAAGTCCGTGCTGGTTCGTTCAACCGCGGCGTGCGTGCTCGTCTGCGCGTCGTCGCTCACGCACGCTGAAAATGCGCCGGAGCCAGCCGCTATTAGCCATGTGCCGCCCGCTGAGCTGTCCGCTTCCGCCGGAGCGCCATCGACGCAGCGTTTCGTCGGTGACGATCCGGTTGCCATAAGAGACGCCCTCGCGAAACTGCGCATCAAGGCCGAATCGCCATCGTTGGGCGACCGCGTGCGGAGCCTTGTTCACGTCCCCGCCGGCAGGACGCCGGATGATATCGATCTGGCGAAGGCCGGGCTCGACCGCGAACTGACTTTCGTCATACCTGCATCCTACGGAATACTGTACCGGTCGAGCACGCACCGGCTGACGGTCGACGTGGACCTCTCCGGCGACGACGTTCCGGGCCTGATCCAGCTGCAGAAGACCATCACCGGGCGACGTGGCCGACATCTCGTGGTCGCGGCCGAGGCGAAGGCCATGGGGTACGTCCAGCACATCGACCTGATCGAACTGAAGGTGGGTGAAAAACGCGAGACCAGTGTCAAGGGACACGTGACCCTCTCGCAGGCACTGTTCGCCAAAATGGCTGGAGACTTCGCGATCGTGCTGAAGTGCGACATCATGCCGCCTTATCTGACCGAAGAAAGCGAACACAGCGATCCGACCAACGAGGAACCCACCGATATCACCACGCGAACCTCGACGTTGCACGCGACGATTCACGCGATCTGGCTGGTCAGCCCGCAGCACGACATCGTGCTTTCGAAAAAGCTGCATCTGTCGAAGTAAGACGCGATCGATGTGATTGCCAGCAGCCCGTATTGCGACCACTGGGCGAGAGCGTGAATTCATCGCACCGGAAACCGACGCGCCGCGTGCATGCGTGATTCGTCATCCCGCGAGCGCTGCCCGTATGACCAGCAGCAACCCGGCTGCGACAAAAACGACCCCGACGGCGCGCATCGCCCGCTCGCCGGACCGGCCGAGACGCTCGACGGTGATCGCCGCCGTCACGACAGCCATAGCCCGCAGATCCATCACCCCGATGACGAAGAGGGCCGCGGTCAGGCCTGCGCAGCAGTAACTGCAATGCAGGCCGAGCTGCACGCCGTGTCGCCATGCGGTGGCGGCGTCCGCCGGCAACGTACGTCCGCGCGGCGGTGTCTCGCGACAGCAGGCCAGGTGGCGAGCCTTCCACGCGGTGAACTGGAACGCACCGGCCGCTATGACGATCGCGCCCGCCACGAGCGGAACCCCACGCGAGAGCGCCGGCAGTTGCATCTCCAGTTGCGCCAGCGCGGCGCCCAGCGCAAAGGCGGCGATTCCGCATGCCATCCACACGGAGAAGTAGCCCGCGCCCACCAGCGTGGTCAGCTGCGCGAGGCGCGCCTCACCCGTCCTGACGACGGCCTCGCGGTAGCGCCAGAGCATGGGCACGAGAGACGGCAGCATCATCGCGACCGTCATCACGGCCCACATGCCGAGGAACGACGCCGCGACGCCGGGCCACGTCTGTCCGCACATCCGCATCCACATCATCGACATCGTCCAGCCGCCGGGCATCGGCATTTCGCCCATCGCCGGCATCGACTCGCACCGCACGACCGTCGTCGCCGCGCTGGCGGCGAAGAGCAGCGCGGAGACGCCGAGGAACGCGTGCCGGGCAGCGCGTGATGAGCGCTCCCGTCCGCACGTTGCGCCAATCTCAGCCACGACTTTGAGCGGTGCTTTTCGCGTACTCGTCATGGCGACGCCACCACACGCCTGTCTCGTTGCGCCCTTTGGGCGCGCGGTCGAGCCACTGGTACATGCCCCAGACGCCATCCACGCCGCGCGCATAGGTGGAGTAGGTGTGATACACGACACCCTCCTCGAGCACGAACGCGCTCATGCCAGGCCGTTCGCGCGCGTACGTTGGCGCGTCGGTGCCGCACGTCGCCGCGAACTCGGCGACCGGTTGCGGCACCGGCGTCATGTCCATTGCGTGGCCGCCGCGCTGGTAGTTGTATTCGACGGTTCCTTCGCGCTGCTGCTCCTCGGTGAACGAGACATTGAAGTCGAAGTTGAAGTCGCCGCCGGGCGCGGACGCCCATGGAAACGTCCACCCCATACGATCCTTGTACGCACGCAGTTTCGCGAGCGGCGCGCGCGACACCGACATCAGCGTGACGTCGTGATTCGCCAGATGGACGACGAGGCCGTCGAAGCCGTCCGCGATCGCTGAGCAGGACGGGCATCCCGCCTTGTAGTCGGGCCCGAACATGAAGTGGTAGACGAGAAGCTGCGAGCGCCCCTTGAAAAGGTCCGCGAGGGTCGCGCTGCCTTCGTCGGTTTCGAACCGGTATGTCCTGTCGACCCGCACCCACGGCAGATCCTGACGCTGCTGCGCCAGTTCGTCGCCGCGCCGCGTGTATTCCTTCTCTGCCTTGAGCAGATCGAGCCGCGCTGCCAGCCAGGCTTCCCGTGTTCCAGTTGTGTGTTCCGTCGTCATGCTTCCCTCCATCGGGTTTCCGGTGTCGTTCGGTTTCGATACGACGTATGGGTTGTTGGTCGTGATAGATTAGTTTCCGGGCCTCGAACGGTGGGAGTGACAAGTGTGGCGGGATTCGTCC
This sequence comes from Paraburkholderia gardini, assembly GCF_907164545.1. NCBI lineage: Bacteria > Pseudomonadati > Pseudomonadota > Betaproteobacteria > Burkholderiales > Burkholderiaceae > Paraburkholderia > Paraburkholderia gardini. The sequence goes on from NZ_CAJQZB010000021.1 coordinate 17,949, forward strand.
AGACCATGGATTCGCTGATCGCAGCCGCGGCGCGTGCTCTGGCCGCGGGCGATCCGCTCGGCGCGCTCAATCGTGTCGCGTTGCGCGACGACGCGCATGCGCTCGCGCTTCGCGGTATCGCGATGGCGCAGCTCGGCGACCTCGTTCGGGCGAAAGCGCTCGTGCGACTTGCCGCGCGCGCGTTCGGTCCGAAAGAGGCCGTGGCTCGCGCGAGATGTATCGTCGCCGAGGCGGAAATCGCGCTGGCCTCGCGCGATCTCGGCTGGCCCGCGAAAACGCTCGACGCAGCGCGAGCGACGCTCGAAGCGCATGGCGATCGCGTGAATGCCGCGCACGCCCGCTACCTTGAAGTCCGGCGCCTTCTTCTGATGGGGCGTCTCGACGACGCCGAGCGCCGGCTCGCCGCGCTGGACCCCGAACTCTTTCCGCCTGCATCGAGGGCCGCGCACGAACTGGTCGTCGCGGGTATAGCCATGCGACGCCTCCACACGAAACCGGCGCGCGCCGCGCTCACACGGGCGGGTCGCGCCGCGCGCCACGCAGGCATTCCCGCGCTGATGGCGGAAGTCGAAAGCGCATCGCGGGTGCTGGACGCGCCCACCGCACGTCTCATCGCGCACGGCGAGGCGCGACTCCTCGTGCTCGCGGAGGTCGAGGCGTTGCTTCAATCGCGGGCGCTCGTCGTCGATGCGTGCCGTTACGTCGTGTGCGATACCGATACGAAGGTCTCGCTTGCGACGCGTCCGGTGTTGTTCACGCTCGCCCGCGTGCTGGCCGAAGCGTGGCCGGAAGATGTGCCGAGGGATACGCTCGTTGCGCGGGCCTTTCGCGCGAAGACCGCTGACGAATCGCATCGCGCGCGGTTGCGGGTCGAAGTCGGGCGGCTGCGCACGGCGCTGCGTGACGTGGCCGACGTGAGCGCGACGAAGCGCGGGTTTGCGCTGACGCCGCGTCGCGCCCCCGAGGTCGTCGTGCTGGCGCGTCCCGTCGAGGAGGCGCACGCGACGGTGCTCGCTTTTCTCGCTGACGGCGAATCGTGGTCGAGTTCAGCGCTCGCGCTGGTGCTGGGCACGAGCCAGCGCACGGTGCAGCGGGCGCTCGATTCGCTTTCGGCGGCCGGCAAGGTGCAATCGTCTGGACGCGGCCGGGCGCGTCGCTGGATGACGCCGCCCGTGCCAGGATTCACGACGACGTTGTTACTCCCCGTTCCACTACCGAACGACTAGGATGGGCGCATGAACCGATCTGCCGCCAGAATCATCAACGAATATGGACCCTTTCCGGGCGTCGACGCCGTGCATGGTGTGTCATACGACGGCCAGCAGGTCTGGATTGCTACCGGCCGCACGCTGACCGCGCTCGATCCGGCGAACGGAAAGACGCTGCGCTCGATCGATGTCGCCGCGGACGCCGGAACGGCGTATGACGGCCAGCATCTGTTCCAGATTGCCGCAGGCCGCATCCAGAAAATCGATCCGCGGACTGGCCGTGTGCTGGCTACGATTCCAGCGCCTGGCGACGGCAATGATTCCGGGCTCACCTGGGCCGAAGGGTCGCTCTGGGTCGGGCAGTACCGGGACCGCAAGATTCATCAGATCGATCCGGAAACAGGGGCGATTCTTCGCACGATCGAATCCGGGCGCTTCGTCACGGGCGTCACGTGGGTCGAAGGAGAGCTCTGGCACGGCACCTGGGAAGACGAGACGAGCGACCTGAGGCGAGTCGATCCTCGAACCGGAGAGGTCCTGGAAACGCTCGATATGCCACATGGCGTGTTCGTGTCGGGGCTCGAATCCAATGGCGGCGACCAGTTCTTCTGCGGAGGCGCGAGCAGCGGGAAGGTGCTGGCCGTTCGCCGTCCCGGACGCGCTCCCGCCGAGGGCCGCGACGCCGGGATTCCGGCCGGTTCCACGAGCGAATGATCGAAGCTGTTCGCGCGGGGTGAAGTGGGCCGCGAAGGTTCGGTTATGCGGGCGGCTTTTGACTACAACGAGTTTTCGCGGAACAGACTCAGGCGCCTCGCCTGCTGATTCCGGCATTGTCGATACACCGTGCCGCTCAGAACTCTCCAGCCGTTTAAACATGTTGAAACCCCGTCGCAAAACGTATATACTTGTTTATACGTTAATGGGGGGCGGCATCATGGCAAAAACAGCAACGCTCACGATTCAGCAGTGGGGGAACAGCCTGGCTGTCCGCATTCCGGCTGCTGTCGCGCGCTCGGCGCATTTCGAGGTCGGTCAGGAGGTTGAGGTGACGACTGAGGAGGTTGGTGTGACGGTGAAGCCTGTTGGTCCGCGTAAGCTCACGCTCGCGGAGAAGCTGGCACAGTTTGATCCGGCAAAGCACGGCGGTGAGGCGATGGCAACGGGTCGCGTTGGTGCGGAGGTGTTTTGATAGCGGCAGCTTTGTGGGCGCCTGATCGCCGCGACATTATCTGGATTGATTGCAACCCGCAGGTCGGTCGCGAGATGAGGGATTTGCACTCGATGCTGGTCCTTTCACCCAGGCAGTTCAACGAGCGAACAGGTATCGTCATTGGGCTTCCAATGACGACTGCCGGGTTCAATGACACGAATCCGTTCGCCATCAAGTTTCAGGGGCCGAAAAACGTCACGAGCTACGTGCTTGGGCACCAACCCAAATCGTTTGACTGGCGAGCACGGGGAGCGAAGGCGCATCCGTGGAAGCGTGTGCCGGATGAAGTGTTCGCCGCTGCATGCGAGCAGTTGAATCAGATTATCGCGATTTGCAGCTAGGATCGGGACGACTCTCGCTACCTGCTTGCCGACATACGCTCCTCGCAGGCGCCGTACATTATCCCCAATCATCTGGCGCAGGCCGATCCGCTCATCCTGCGCTTCGAGCGGTGGGCGCGAGACCATCTCAAGGCAGGGTTCTCGCTGCAGGAAGCCGCCAGCGCGCTGGCGACGAGCGCACGGTCATTGCAACGCCGGTGCCAGGAGGTGCTCGGCAAATCGCCGCTTGCCTACTTTCAGGACCTGCGTGTCGAGCATGCGCAGTCTCTCCTCCATGGCAGCGGCCTTGACCTCGACGCCATCGCAGCCGAGGTCGGGTACGTCGACGGAGCAACGTTGCGGACCCTCCTGCGCCAACGACTTGAAAGAGGAGTGCGCGATCTTCGTGCCGATCTGCGCTGATCGTCGAGCAACATGCGCAGCGCACCTGCATTTCATCTTCCGTCAACTCGAGCAGCCAGGGGTCAAGCCTGATGTCATGAAAGTGTAGCGAGCGGGGCGCCATTCAAGGTCACAACGGTCGGTGCCCTGGCTCCACGAAGCAGGCGATGGTGCTGGTCCAGATCAAGGGGGAGATATCGTATATCGGACGGGTGCCCTAAAAGGGGTGGATCCGCGCAAGTGATCCGGATTTCAACGTCACGCAAAGCCGGCAGAAGAGATGATGCACAGGATTGGAGCCGTACTTAGGTAATGAAAATGTATATACTTGGTAAGTATGTGACGTAACTGGGGGAGGATAGCCTATGTCGAAAGAAGCCGTTTTTACGATGAAACTCGAAGCTGAGTTGCGCGAGGAGTTCATGGCCGAAGCTGAAGCAATGCACCGACCGGCCTCGCAGGTGTTGCGCGAATTGATGCGTGAATTCGTGCAACGTCAACGTGCGGTTCGCGAATACGACGGGTTCCTGAACGGTAAGGTAGACGCCGCCCGCGTTTCGCTGCGGGCCGGGCGCGGTCGCTCGAATGAAGAGGTCGAGGCCAGGTTTGCGAAACGGCGCGCAAGCGTCGCAAGCAAAGCATGAGGGTTGTCTGGACCCCGGAAGCCGAACAGGATCGGGATGACGTGTGGGAGTACATCGCGGCCGATAGCGTGTCTGCCGCTGCGCGGATGGACGAATTGTTCAGCGACGCTGCCGCGCAGTTGGCTGATTTTCCCGAGTTGGGGCGTCCCGGCAAGATCCCCGGCACTCATGAACTGATTCCGCACGAAAACTACCGGCTTGTGTATCAGATCGAGGGCGGCACCGTGTGGATGCTGGCATTGGTCCATATCGCCCGGTTGTGGCCGCCATTGCTGAAGAATTTGCCATGATGAAGAATCCCCCCACCCTGGCGAGCTATTGCGCGAAGACGTATTGGCGCCGCCTTGAAAAACCGGACTATTTCAACGATTTATCGCCGTCCTGAGACGCAGTAAGCATTCGCTCCACATACCGCGCAATTATGTTGAGTCTGCCCGGAGACGCTTGCACAGCAAGGCAGAGGCGTGGGAAGTGTGCGCGTATACCGTCAGAAACACCGTCATGTCACGCGGGCTGCAGCGAGACGTTACTAGATGATGACGCGACGATCCTTACTTCTGTTTGCCTGGTGCTGCCGGCATGAGCAACCGCCGAGCGTCCTTGAGCAACAGAAGCAGTAACTTTTCTTGCACCGGCGAAGCTTCAAATCCGAAACGCAGATAGAAGCGCTCTGCATCCACATCGATCGGGTGTGTTAGCAGCGCACGAACTCCGGCTTGTTCCGAAATGGCGACGGTACGGCGGATTGCGTCTTGTAGCATGCCAATCCCGATGCCACGCCCATGGTCCTGCATTGCTACCGCCAGCCGAGCCAGGATGACAACAGGAATTGGGTAACCTCCCATTCCTTTGCGTACCCGGTCGGGCGCCTCCAAGGTGTCGATCTGCCCTACAGCCAGGCTGTAATACCCTGCGAGACGGTGACGGTCGGTGACGACGAAGGTCTTGGCTGAACCGCTCGCTTGAGCCTGGCGCGCGTGGCGCAGGAGCCAGTCGTTCAGGCCGGGTTTGCCGCAATCGAAGTCTTCCAATACATGGTTTGCACTCAGTGCTTGCGGTGGGGACGGCGGCATCAGTTCTCCCAAGGCGTCGTTCGGGAGAACAACTCCTTCAAGCCCACGTTGTCTTGCGCCGGCCGATCCAGCATGTCAAGCAGTGCTTGCGACTGGCTTTTGGTTATGAGGAACAAACGCTGGTCAAGCAAGGTTCGTTCGGCAACTTGGCAGGCACTATCGAGAATGAAATCGGTCATTGATTTGTGTGCGATCTCGGCTGCGCGGCGCAGCACCGCTTCCTGCTGCGGCGTGGCTCGCAAGCCCAGACGGGCGGAACGAGTAGTCGTGCTCATGAGAAATTCCCTCCTTCAGATGTACGTCATGTTAGCACAGTAGACGTACGCGTGTATTTTGACGTAGGATCGCCTTTTTTCTTGTTCTACCTTCACTGTACGCAGAAGCTGCTCAAGCGTCTGAACCCCGAAGTGGTCGAGATCGGAAGAAGCACCACGACGCTCGGCAACTGGTACGCAACTGTTTTGCCATGGAAGCCGCAGATTGCAATGCTTGTGAACGAGCGAACGCTCGTGCCGGCGCTGATGCCATTGGCCCCGGCAGCGGACCTGACCAAGAGATTCCCTGGGGCTCTGGCAGACATACTGGCCGCTCACGGCGTACCGGATTCATTCATCGAGTCGGAAATATCCCAAATGCAGGCCATCAAGTACGCCAGGACGCAAAACCGCAGCATTGTCGGGATCATGACGCAGTTTGCATATCTCGCCGAAGCGTACCGTGTCGGCGATAAGAACAACGACCTCATTGCACTGTCGCTAAGGCTGGCGCACACGCCATGTAGCCCGCTTTACAAGGGGCCGGTCTTTCCGGACAGGGCTTTGAAAGAGCTGACGGGCGATAGAGACGCGGTCGCTTGATTGCGCTCTATCGCGCGCGTATTCCTGTTCGATCGGACCGGAGGGCAGCCCGGTAGCGGCGACCACCGACCAGCTGACGGTCGGCGATAATGCCAGTCACCTGCTTTGCACCTGCCAGACCAAACCCACCATCGATATGTTGAACGACGTGCTCTTGCGCCTCACCGTGGACCAGCTGAAATCGCTTATGCGCTGGCTGCCTGATACGACGCTGACTGGAAAGAAAGACCAACTGATCGGGCAGATCCTGAAGAGTCTCGATGGCGATGGGCTGCGCGCGCTTTGGGATCGCCTGGACGATACGCAACGCATGGCTGTTGCCGAAGCTACGTACGCTGAGCGAGGGGTGTTCGATGCGAAGCGGTTTCGAGCGAAATACGGGAGATTGCCGGATTTCACCGTCGACGAGGGCGGCCGGCGCTATTCCTACCGCGGGCAGCCGACGGCGCTGGGTCTTTTCCTGTATTACGAGGCCGGTCGCTACAGCTTGCCATTCGAACTCGGTGAACGGCTGCGCGGTTTCGTACATGAGCCTGCACCCGTTAGGCTGAGCCCGGTCGGCGCGCTGCCCGAAAAGATCGGCGAAAAGCAGCTGACTGTGAGGCGTACGGAACTCGATGCATTGGTCGATCTTCCGGTTTTGCTGCGACTGGCGGACCAGGGGAAGGTTCAGACGAGCGAGAAAACGTCGCTGCCCGGAAGCGCTACGTTGCGGTTGCTGACGGAGCACCTTGCCAATGGGGATTTCTATCGGCCGGCCGGCGGTACCTCTGACCCGCGCACCGGTCCGCTCAAGGCGTTTTCTTGGCCGCTGCTGCTTCAGGCAGGAGGGCTGGTGCAACGAAACGGCAGCAAACTGGCTTTGAGTGTCGCTGGTCGAAAAGCGTTGACGTCCGCGCCAGCCATGGTCTTGAGAGCGATCTGGAACAAATGGCTGAAGACCAATCTGTTCGATGAATTTAGCCGCATCGATGTCATCAAGGGGCAAAAGTCCAAAGCGCGAGCGATGACCGCGGTAGCGCCGCGTCGTACTGTGATCAGTGAAGTGCTGAGGGACTGCCCGATCGGAGCCTGGGTCGGCGTTGACGACCTTTCCCGGTTCATGGAGGCGACTGGGCGTAAATTTGAAGTGGCGAATGATCCCTGGAGCCTTTATATCTGCGAACCGCAATACGGTAACTTGGGCCACGACGGTTACCACGACTGGTCAATTCTGCAGTTTCGATATCTTCTTTGCGTGCTGTTCGAGTACGCAGCGGCCCTCGGTGTGGTCGATGTCGCCTATATTGAGCCCGCCGGCGTGCGTGACGACTATCGCTGGATGTGGGGGACCGACGACCTGGAATATCTGAGCCGCTACGATGGCCTGATGTATTTCCGCGTTAGCTCGCTCGGTGCATATTGCCTCGGACTGAACGACGAGTACGCGCCTCCTCCTGTTGTGCCGAGCGTCAAGCTTGCTGTGTTGCCGAGTTTGCAAGTGAATGTCGTCGACGGACGGCTCTCAATCGACGAAATGCTGACGCTGGCTACGTGGGCAGAGGAACAGGCGGAAAATAGGTGGCGTCTGGACCTTCAAAGGGCCGTTGGTGCCATCGAGAAAGGGCTCGATATTGGCGAGCTTCGGGTGTTTCTCGAGGCACGAGAAGATCAACCGTTGCCTGAAACAGTGGAGTCGTTCTCAAAGGCTGCCGAGCAGCAGGGGAAAGCGCTCAAAGTCCTGGGAACCGTGCTACTGATTGATTGCGAGAACGAAAAGATCGCTTCGATGGTGGCGGATGCGAAGGAAGCAACTGGTCTGTGTCTACGCGCCGGCGAGCGGCAGCTGGTGGTCAGGCTTGAGCACGAGGAAAAATTTCGGAGCCTTGTCCGCAAGCTCGGGTTCGGCGTGACGGTCTGACATCTGCCACGCCGGGTTCAACGAAGCCGGGGGTTCCGAAGTCGCCCAATGGACGACTTGCACGCAGCGACAAAGCGGTTGCGCAGCGAGGGCAGCCGCAGCGGTTAGCTGCGCGCTATGGGTGACGCCGACGACAGTATTCTTTCGGTGTACCGCGCAATCAGATCGATTTCCAGATTGACCTTCGAACCCGCGCGCAGGTTCTTGAGCGTCGTCACTTCCACAGTGTGCGGAATCAGGTTGATCGAAAACTCGCAGCCGTCGTCGCGATCCTTGACCGAGTTCACCGTCAGGCTCACGCCGTTCACGGTAATCGACCCCTTGAATGCCAGATAGCGGCCGATGTCGCGCGGTGCGAGCACGCGCAGTTCATGCGATTCGCCAACCGGCGCGAAATGCGTGACCGTGCCGAGGCCATCGACGTGCCCCGAAACGATATGACCGCCGAGGCGGTCATGCGCACGCAGCGCTTTCTCGAGATTCACTTCGCCCGGTTCACCCAGGCCCGCGGTGCAATTCAGGCTTTCGCGCGACACGTCGACTTCGAACGAATGCGTGGTCTTTACAACGACCGTCATGCACGCACCCTGAACGGTGATGCTGTCGCCGAGTTGCACGTCGTCGAGATCGAGCGCGCCGGCTTCGATGTTCAGGCGCACGCCCGCATCGCCATCGTTGCCGAGTGGCTTGACTGATTCAATGCGGCCCACGGCCGCGACGATTCCGGTAAACATCGTGCTGGTTCCTTTACGTGTATTCAGTGTGCTCAGTGCGAAGCGTCGGTGGCTTCGGGCGTCCCGGACGCGGCGGGCGGCGCGAAGCGCGCGAGAATCCGCAGGTCGTCGCCGACGCGATCGATGCCATGAAATCGAAGTTGCGTGCGTCCAGCGAGCGAGCTGGGCGCGACGAGGTTGAACATGCTCATCGAATCCATGCCGAGCAGGCTTGGCGCGAGATAGATCAGCAGTTCGTCGACGCAGCCTTCGCGCAGCAGCGAGCCGTTCAGCTTGTAGCCCGCCTCGACGTGCAGTTCATTCACGCCGCGTTCGCCCAGCGCCTTCAGCATCGCGGGCAGATCGACCTTGCCGTTCGCGTTGGCCATCTGCACGATCTCGGCGCCGCGCGCGCGCAGCGCTTCGGCGCGCTCCGTGTGACGCTCGTCGAGATTGCCGCAGAAGATCAGCGTCGGCGCACCGACCAGGATCTGCGCTTCCGGCGGCACGTCGAGCTGGCTGTCGATCAGGACGCGCCGCGGCTGGCGCGGCGTATCGACGGCGCGCACGGTCATGCGCGGATTGTCTTCCTTCACCGTGCCGATACCCGTGAGAATCGCCGAAGCACGCGCGCGCCACGCGTGACCGTCGGCGCGCGCTGCCTCGCCGGTGATCCACTGGCTTTCGCCGGATGGCAGGCCGGTGCGTCCATCGAGCGAAGCCGCGACTTTCATGCGGACCCACGGCCGGCCGCGCGTCATGCGCGACACGAAACCGATGTTCAGCTCGCGCGCTTCGTGTTCGAGCAGTCCGCAACGCACTTCGATACCGGCGTCGCGCAGCATGGAAAGACCGCGGCCCGACACCTGCGGATTCGGATCTTCCATCGCGGCGATCACGCGTTCGACCTGCGCATCGATCAGCGCACTCGCACAAGGCGGCGTGCGGCCGAAGTGACTGCACGGCTCCAGCGTCACATAGGCAGTGGCGCCGCGCAGGTCGTGGCCGCGCGAGCGCGCATCCTTTAACGCGCGAATCTCGGCGTGGTCCTGACCGGCGGGCTGCGTGTAGCCTTCGCCGATTACCTCGTCGTTCTTGACCAGCACGCAGCCGACACGCGGATTCGGGTCGGTTGTGTACATCCCGCGCTTAGCCAGCGCGAGCGCGTGTTCCATATGGACGAAATCGGTTTGCGAGAACATCGGCGACGACTTGGGTAGAGGGGGTTCAGGCCGCGAGCGCGGCAAACGCGCGGCGCGCGGCGGCAATCGTTTCGTCGATGATGGCGTTGTCGTGCGCGATCGACACGAAGCCCGCTTCATACGCCGATGGCGCGAAGTACACGCCCGCTTCGAGCATCTTGTGGAAGAACGCATTAAAGCGCGGCACATCGCTCTTCGTGACCTGCGCGAAGCTCGCGGGAATCGAATCGGTGAAGTAGAGACCAAACATGCCGCCGAGCGAATCGGCCGCGAACGGCACGCCGGCTTCGCGGGCTGCTTCGGCGAGACCCTTCGCGAGGCGCGACGTCTGCGCGGAAAGCGTTTCGTAGAACCCGGGCGCCTGAATGAGTTGCAGCGTCTTCAACCCGGCCGCGACGGCGATCGGGTTGCCCGAGAGCGTGCCCGCCTGGTACACGCCGCCGAGCGGCGCGAGGTGAGCCATGATGTCGCGGCGTCCGCCGAACGCGGCCGCCGGCATGCCGCCGCCGATCACCTTGCCAAGGCATGTGAGGTCCGGCGTGATGCCGTACACCTCTTGCGCGCCGCCGGGCGCGACGCGAAACCCGCACATCACTTCGTCGAAAATCAGCACGGCGCCGTATTCGGTACACAGGCGGCGCAGTGCAGCGAGGAACCCGGGCGTCGCGCGCACGAGGTTCATGTTGCCCGCGACCGGCTCGACGATCACCGAGGCGATTTCGTTGCCGAACGCCTTGAACGCCTCTTCGAGTTCGGCGACGTTGTTGTATTCGAGCACGGTGGTGTGCTTCGCGATATCGGCCGGCACGCCCGCCGAGGTCGGGTTGCCGAACGTCAGCAGACCGGAACCCGCCTTCACGAGCAGGCTGTCGGCGTGGCCGTGATAGCAGCCCTCGAACTTGACGATGCGGCTGCGGTTCGTGAAGCCGCGCGCGAGACGCAGCGCGCTCATCGTCGCTTCGGTGCCGCTCGATACCATGCGGACCTGTTCGATCGAAGGCACCAGCTTGCAGATTTCCTCGGCGATTTCGACTTCGGATTCGGTCGGCGCGCCGAACGAGAAACCCTTTGCCAGCACACGTTGCACGGCTTCGAGCACTTCCGGATGCACGTGACCGAGAATCATCGGCCCCCAGGAGCCGATGTAGTCGATATAGCGCTGGCCGTCGGCGTCCCAGAAGTACGCGCCTTGCGCGCGCTCGATGAAACGCGGCGTGCCGCCGACCGAGCGGAACGCGCGCACGGGTGAATTGACGCCGCCCGGGATGGTGCGCTGGGCGCGCTCGAAGAGTGCCTCGCTGCGGGGTGTGCTGGAAATGCTGGAAGAGCTGGAGGTGCTGGACATGAACGTTGGACCTGCTGAAAGTGATCTGCCTGATCGTGAAGCACGCGCGGCTGGCGCACGGAAGCGCGGCGGTGCGCTCGCCGATGCTGGCGCCAGCGGCGGCTGGATGGTGACGAAATTGTACCGGAGTCGCGTCGTTCGGGCCGGGCGCGGGGCAGGGACGGATCGCGAACGGCGCTTTTAGGCGTCGCGTACAATGCGCAGACACTGACCCCGTCGTTCCTGCCGCTCGCTGATTGCCCTGGCGGGCCGCCCCATCTGGATTTCCATGTCTCTCGCTGCCAGAGGCCGGCCCGATCGCCGGCTGATTCTGTTGCTCGGTGCGCTTGCCGCATGCGGGCCCATCTCCATCGACATGTACCTGCCGAGCCTGCCGTCGATCGCGCAGGCGTTTGCCGTCAGCGCGGGCGCCGCGCAGTCGACCCTGACGAGCTTCATGTTCGGCTTCTCGATCGGCATGCTGCTATACGGCCCGCTGTCGGATTCGTTCGGACGCCGGCCGGTGCTGCTCGGCGGCATCGTGATGTACACGCTCGCGAGCGTCGTCTGCGCGCTGTCGTTCTCGATCGGCTCACTGATGATGTTCCGTTTCGTCCAGGCGCTCGGCGCGGGCGCCGCATCCGTGCTGGCGCGCGCGATCGCCCGCGATGCGCACGAACCCACCGAAGCCGCCCGCGTGCTGTCGATGCTGGCCATCGTCACGTCGATCGGGCCGCTGCTCGCGCCGCTGATCGGCGGGCAGTTGCTGCTGCTGGGCGGCTGGCGTGTCGTGTTCGTCGCGCTCACGACGTTCGGCGCGGTCTGCGCGGTAACGGCGTTCATGCGCGTGCCGGAAACCTGGCCGCGTGAGAAGCGCGCAGGGTCGGCGGTGCTGCAGTCGTTCGCGGCGTACGGCAAGCTGCTGCGCGATCCGGTTGCGTGGGGACACATGCTGTGCGGCGGCATGGCGTTCGCTTCGATGTTCGCGTACATCACCGCGACGCCGTTCGTGTACATCGAATACTTCCACGTCTCGGCGCAACACTACGGCTTTCTGTTCGGGCTGAACATCATCGGCATCATGTTCGGCAACTTCATGAATACGCGGATGGTCGGCCGGCACGGCCCGATGCCGATGATCTCGGTGGCCGCGGGCATCAGTTGCGGCGCGTCGTTCTTCGTGGCGCTGGTGTGCCTGACGGGATGGGGCGGCTTGTGGTCGATCGTTGCCGGGCTGTTTTTCGTGGTTGGCGTGGTCGGGCTGCTGTCGGCCAACTGCACGACCGAACTGATGCACCGCTATCCGCGTAACGCGGGCGCCGCCGCCGCTGTGTTTGGCGCCGTGCAGCTCGCGCTCGGCGCGCTCGCGAGTCTCGCGGTCGGGCTCTGGCAGGATGGAACGCCGAAGGGCATGGGTGTCACGATCGGCGCAGCCGGGTTGCTGTGCCTGCTTGGCCGCTGGCTCGTGCTGCGCTGGCACGACCGGCCGTTGCCCGGCGCGCACGCGGCCTGACGCAGGCGACCCGCGCGATAGGACGCCGTGCGCTTCCTTCGTACGAGATCGCACGATAAAACCGGGGATGGTGGCAACTGCCGGGCGTGGGTGGCGCAGTGGTATTCAGTGAAACATATCAGGGCAACAACTTGCGCAGCTCCGGCGTCGAGATATCGTCGATGTGGCGAAACGCCGGTGCGGCTTTATCCATCTCCGCGGCGTCGATACCGAACTCCTCGAAGTAGACTCGCCACTCCCGCACCACGCGCCAGATATCCGCAATCAACTGACTGGCGGCGCGCCGCGACAGCGTGAACTTGTCGTGGCTGCCGAGGGCATTGTCGAGCGTGGCCAGTCTCCCATCGTTGCCGATGCTCAGGTGGAGATAGCGCTCGGTGGCATTGCTCGCGCGAGGCAGCACATCGTAAAGGGGGCTTAGCCGCCAGCCGGGCAACGCGGCATCCCAGATGAAGCCGTGGTTGCGCAGGTGATCGTCGTCGTTGCTGACGAAGATGTTGTAGACCATGCGCTTGAAGAGCTCAGCGTTGTCATCGCGAATCACGCCTGGATGGCAGTATCTCCGAATCGCGTCGGCCAGATCGGCATACGACTTGTCGCGCGACTCGGTCTCGTCGCACGCCAGAAGCGTGAGGCCGCTGACAAACCCCGAGCGATGTTCAGCTCGCCCATCGCCGGCCCCGAGCTCGAGGAGGTCGGCGTGCGGCGCCGGTGAGCCGCCTGGCACCATCCAGTAGCGGTCGAACCGACGGATGAGCATGATGCGGCGCTTGCCGAGGAACAGCGTTTTCACGGGCGGCACCCTCAACCCTGCTTTCTCCGCCATTCTGAGCGCGGCGTACTCGATGCCCGGAATATCGAACCGGTCATGGCGACTTGCGAACTTGGCAAGCCATAGCACGCCTTGCTCATCGCGAACGGAGGCCTTCGGGCGCGCGCCACCCAGAGCGGTGCCCTCCACGTAAATGGCTTCCAGATGGGCCGGAACGGGCAGACCATCCTCGATGCGCTGCGCAGCTTCCATCAGATGGCTCAGGGTGTGCCAGTTGCTCACGCCCGTCGTCGGCAAATCCGTCCGGCTGCGACGGATGTCGAGCGCTCCCACGCGATCACTTCCCGCGTGCAGGAGATACTCCGATTCAGCCAGGCTGTTCGGTGGCGCCTTGAGCTTGGCCTCGATAACGCGCCGTCCCCATGAATCTGGCGCCGCGTCGCGGATACCACCAAAAAAATTAAGGGCGTTGACCGGCAGCAGGTACTTGCCTGAAATGGAAGTCCTGTCTGCAATGCTCAGGCTGACCGGGTCCACCTCCAGTGCGTCATTGCGTTTGAGGTAGTTCAGGCCATACGCGAAGCTCGATGCGATAAGGTTCGAGCCCTCCTCGGTCAAGACGAGTTGTCCGCATGGCGCCCATTGCGCGCCAATGTTGGCAAAAGCTGTCAGCCTTGATTCGCGAGTTGGCATCGGGTTCCTTTTTCGGCTCAGCAGAGTGACGTGAATAACTAGAAATTCAGTTCGTCGCGCTCGGCTGCGCTCATCTCGCGCACCCGGGATTTGCGCTCGCGCGCCGCTAACGCCGCCAGCGCCGGGTCTTTTTCCGAATACAGGATTTCAAGTGACGTGCCGGGTGCGATGGCGTCCAGATACCGCAGCACCTGACCGATGGCAAGACCGGGATCCCCGTGTTCGATGCGATACACGGTGTTGCGCGACAGACCGGCGCGCAATGCCGCGTCGGTCTGTTTGACGCCGCGCGCGATGCGCAGGCGTGCGAGCAGTTCCCCAAGGCGCCTGCTCTGCTCGAGGAGGCGCGGCGTGAGGTTGGAAGCCTGGGTGACCTTCATGTTCGTTAAAACGCTCATTATGAGCCTAATGCTCGATATATCGAGCATATTGGGCTATCAAGCGTCGCGTGTCAAATTCTCGTTTGCGGAGTTATGCTCGTAAAATCGAGCATTATGCTAATAATGCTCGATTTTACGAGCATTCAAACCGGGAATGCGAGCGCGAGTTGCTGACCCTGCCGCAGCGGCGAGACGGCTCACCGTGTTCCGCGGACATCTCCAGCCAGCAAAAGCAAATCCCCCGAAACCATTCAGTTTCGGGGGATTTCAGGTAAGGATAAAACTCAGTCTTTTGCCGAAGACGCCGCGCCGTGGCTCAACCAGTCGAGCACGGCGGTCGAATCGTCGTCGGCGCGTTCGCGCACGCGGGTGACGGCTTCGCTTACCTCAGGGCTCGGCATCGCGCGACGGATCGCCACGCCCACCGCCAGGATGTCGATCATCACCAGGTGCAGGATGCGCGAGATCATCGAAAGCTGCGATTCGCGGATTTCGATGTGATCGGTTTCCAGTGCGACGGTCGCGCGCTTCGCCAGCGGCGTGTTGCTCGACGTGATCGCGATCACCTTCGCGCCGGCCTGCATTGCAACGTCGAGCACGCGCAGCAGTTCCGGCGCGCGTCCCGACTTCGACACGGCCACGATCACGTCGCCCTTGCCGAGCAGCGCGGCCGAAGCGGCCTGCATGTACAGGTCGCCGTACGCGATGGTCGGAATGCCGAAGCGGAAGAACTTGTAGTGCGCGTCCTGCGCGACGATGTTCGAATTGCCGAGGCCGTAGAACTCGATGCGTCGCGCGCCGTTCAGCAGATCGATCGCGCGCTCGACGTGTTCGAAGTTCAGATGCTCGCGCAACTGCAGGATCGCCGATACGGTGTTATCGAGCACTTTCGCGCCGAAGTCGGTCGCGGTGTCGCCGAGATGCACCTGGCTGTGGCTCACCGGAATCGTGCCGGTCAGGCCCGTGGCGAGCTTCAGCTTGAAATCGGACAGACCCTGGCAGCCGAGCGAGCGGCAGAAACGGATCACCGTCGGCTGGCTCACGTCGGCCTTGCGCGCGATATCGACGATCGGATCGTTGATGATCGAACGCGGATGATTCAGCGCGAGATCCGCGACACGGCGTTCAGCCGGCGTCAGCGCATCGCGCATCTGGCGGATACGCTCGAACACCGCCGACGAACTGCCGCCCGCGCGGTTCGACAGCTGTTCCGCGAGAATCGCCGACACACCGAGGAACGCCGGATACTGCGCCGTGATCACATACGTCGGCACATTCGCGAGGTACGCCTCGAAGCGGCCTTTCGCCTCGAAGCGCTTGCGGAACGACGACTTCGCGAAGAATTCGCCGAGTCGCGGCACGACGCCGCCGCCGATATAGATGCCGCCGAGCGCGCCGAGCGTCACCGCGATATTGCCGGCGAACGTGCCGAGAATGCCGCAGAAGCAGTCGACGGTTTCCAGTGCGAGCGGCTCGTTTTCCTCGAGCGCGCGCCGGACGATTTCCGCCACATCCACATTGGCCGCCACGCGTTTCTTGTCGCGGCCGGCGAGCGCGCGATAGATCACTTCGAGGCCCGGGCCCGCGGCCACGCGCTCGAACGACACGTGCGACCACTTCTTGCGCGCGTATTGCAGCACGATGTCCTCGCGTTCGTCCGCGGGCGCGAACGTCGCGTGACCGCCTTCGCTGCCGAGCGCGATCCAGCGGTCGTCGGCGGGAATCAGACCCGATACGCCCATGCCCGTGCCCGGGCCGAGCAGGCCGATCACGCTGTTCGGACGACGCGCGCCGCCGCCGACCTGCACGCGTTGCGCGTCGGTCAGGCCCGGCAGCGCCATCGCGAGCGCGGTGAAGTCGTTGACGACCAGCAGCGTATCGAAGCCGAGCGCACGACGTGTCGCTTCGATCGAAAACGTCCAGTCATGATTGGTCATGCTGACCTGGTCGCCATCGACCGGGTTCGCAATCGCGATCGCCGCGTGATTCACGCGGCCGATCTTGGTGTCCTTCAGATACTTCCTGATGACTTCGGCGACGCCCGGGTATTCCGCGCACGGATACACCAGCACCTGGGTGATTTCACCGGGACCGGTTTCAAGCGCGAAACGCGCGTTGGTGCCGCCGATGTCCGCGAGCAGTCTCGGTCCGTCGGCGTGCTGGCCCGCGCCCGGGACAGCCTTAGTTTGCACACCAGTAGACATCGAGTCTCACTCCCTTGTCGTTCGCCAACTTCGAGATGGCATTTTTTTGTGGCGCAGCGGCGGCCTGTTGCAGCACCTCCAGCTTGCGCGGTCCGGCGATCAGCAGATACAGATGCCTGACCTGTTGCAGCGCGGAAAGCGACCAGCTCACACGCGCATGGGGCGCACTGCCCGGATGCACGGCGACGAAACGCTCGGGCGTCGTGATCGCGTGGTCCCACTCGGGCGCGTCGGCGAAGATCGAGGCCGTGTGGCCGTCTTCGCCCATGCCGAGAATCGCGACGTCCGGCACGCGGCGCAGGGCGTCGGCGTTCAGGGCGGCGATGTGGGCGTCGAGTGTCTGTGCGGTGTCGACGAGCGGCCAGAACGCGGCGGCGGCCGCGGCGTTCTTCAGCAGCGTTTCATGCGCGAGCCGCGAATTGCTGGCGGCGTCGGTTTCGGGCACCCAACGGTCGTCGACCAGCGTCACATCGATGTGCGCCCAGTCGAAAGGACAGGTCGACAATGTCTGCAGAAACGGGCGCGGACTGGCGCCGCCGGATACTGCAAGCGTCGCCCGGCGCGCGCCAGGCTGGGGCGCGTTCGCCTGCGCGGCAAGGGACGCATGTAACGCGTCGCCCACCGCTTTCGCCAGCGCGCCGGATTGGGCCTGCTGGTCGTCGAAAGCGTGAAGCTCGATCACTTCTCCTCCATGCTGCTTTCTTGTAGGTTTGCGAAAGTGTAAGCCCGCCATATTTCCGCCGGTGCGCGATACGCGATGTGCTGCGTCGCAAGGCAGAGGCCAGATACGTCGGCTGGCTCGATACTTCCAGTGCGGCGTTGCAACGGTCAGGGGCACGCGGACCTGCGCGTGCCCCTGACCGTTAATGCGACGTCAGTTCTCTTCTTCCAGCCAGCACGTGCCGTGCTGCGCGAGCATCGCGCTCGACGCGGCCGGTCCCCACGTGCCAGCCGCGTACGGCTTGGGCGGCCTGTTCGCGCTGCTCCACTCGTTCAGGATAGGCTCGACCCAACGCCATGCGGCTTCCTGTTCATCGCGGCGCACGAAAAGCGCGAGGCGACCGTTGATCACATCGAGCAGCAGACGTTGATACGCCTCCATCTGGCCTTCGCGGAAGAACTGGTCGAACGCGAGATCCAGATGGACGCTGGCGAGGTTCATGCCTTCGCCCGGCTGCTTCGCGAGGCAATACAGACGGATCGTTTCGTTCGGCTGCAGGCGGATCACGAGACGGTTCGCGCCCGGACGCAACGCCGGGGAACCCAGCGCCGAATGCGGCACCGGCCTGAAATTCACGACGATTTCCGCGACGCGATCCGCCAGCCGCTTGCCGGTGCGCAGGAAAAACGGCACGCCGGCCCAGCGCCAGTTCTCGATTTCCACCTTGAGCGCGACGAACGTTTCCGTCGTGCTGTCCTTTTTCACACCGGGTTCGGTCGCGTACGCCGGCACCGGCGTTCCGCGAATCCCGCCCGCATGATACTGGCCGCGCACGGCAACCTTGCCGATATCGCGCTCGTCGACCGGCTTGAGCGCGCGCAGCACGCGCAGCTTCTCGTCGCGGACCGAGTCGGAATCCATCGAATGCGGCGGCTCCATCGCGACGATGGAAAGCAGTTGCAGCAAATGGTTCTGCACCATGTCGCGCAACGCGCCGGTGTTGTCGTAGAAGTCGCCGCGCGCTTCGACGCCCAGCTCTTCCGCGATCGTGATCTGGATGCTCTCGACCCATTCGCGACGCCACAGCGGCTCGAAGAGCGCGTTACCGAAACGCAGCGCCAGCAGGTTCTGCACCGGCTCCTTACCGAGGTAATGGTCGATGCGGTAGATCTGTTCTTCCGCGAAGATTTCGCCGACGGCATCGTTGATCGCGTTCGACGACTTCAGGTCGTAGCCAAGCGGCTTTTCGAGCACGATGCGGGCGTTTTCGTTCAGGCCCACCGAAGCGAGCGCGCGGCAGATCGGCACGAAGAGCGACGGGCCCGTCGCGAGATAGAACACGCGGATGCCGGGCAGTTCGCTCACGGCATCGCGCAGCAGCGCGAAGTCCTCGGGCTTGCCGAGATCGAGCTTCACGTAATCGATGCGCTTGAGGAAGCTCGCCCATGCGGCTTCATCGAGGCCGTTCTTCGAGACGTGCGATTTAACGTTTTCGTTGACCCACTGCAGGTAACCGTCACGGTCTTCCGCGTGACGCGCGACCGCCACGATCCTGCCGCTTTCAGCCAGCATGCCGCCTGCACGGTGCGCTTCATACAGAGCCGGCAGGATTTTGCGCATCGACAGATCGCCGGTTCCGCCGAAGAGAACGAAGGTGAAACTTGAATCGGTTTGCATGAGTCTCCGTCGATGTCCTGGGGGCCGCCGGTGAGAAAAAAGGGCGGCCGTAGTCCGATAAAATTTTTTTTGACACTGAATTGTAGTTTAACTACAATCCAAATCAAGAGGTAACGCTAATTCGATAAAAAAAGCGTGCGCTGTCGAGAGAGATGCGCGTTTTCCCGAATGAGCGAAGCGTCCTTGCATGCTAACGGACATTGCGTTTCTGCATGGGCCGGCCGGGTTGACCGGGCGGCTTGCAGCAGCGGATGTCCGAAATCTTGCGCGGTCCGCCCTCGAGTCTGCAGCGCGCCACAGCGGGCAGGCAAAAATCAAAAGAGGAGACACTCAGTTGCATTCCGAACCACTCATCTTGTGAGCGTCCAGCGGCCGGATACCGGCGCGCCGGCGATGTACATGCACATCGGCCGCCCGACGTTCGACCGCCCTGTTTTGCCTGTTTGACCAAACCACCGCACCCTGTTCTTGCAGGGGCATTCGTTTTTTGTTCAGGTGTCTGGAGGAGATAAGCAATGAAATTTCGCGCGATCATGGGCGCTCTGTGCGCCGCAGGTCTGATGTGTGGCGTGTCCGCGGTTCAGGCGGCCGAGTCGATCGAAGTGTTGCACTGGTGGACTTCGGGCGGCGAATCGAAAGCCGTCGGCGTCCTCAAGGACGACATGACGAAGGAAGGTTACACGTGGAAGGACTTCGCGGTTGCTGGTGGCGCGGGTGCGGCTGCCATGACGGCACTCAAGACGCAGGTGATCTCGGGTAACGCGCCGAGCGCAGCCCAGATCAAGGGCCCGCTGATTCAGGAGTGGGCCGCTCAGGGCGTGCTGGTGCCGATCGACGCGTCGGCTGCCGACTGGAAGAAGAACCTGCCGCCGGAAATCGACAAGATCATGCACGCTGACGGCCACTACGTTGCCGCGCCGTTCTCGGTGCACCGCGTGAACTGGCTGTACATCAACAAGGCGGCACTGGACAAGGCAGGCGGCAAGGCGCCGACCACGTGGCCGGAGTTCTTCGCGCTCGCCGACAAGATGAAGGCCGCCGGCATCCAGCCGATCGCAATGGGTGGCCAGCCGTGGCAGGACCTGACGCTGTGGGAAGACGTCGTGCTGTCGCAAGGCTCGGACTTCTACAAGAAGGCACTCGTCGATCTCGACCAGAAGACGCTGACCTCGGACAAGATGCTTAACGTGTTCGACACGGTTCGCAAGATCCAGGGTTACTTCGACGCGGGCCGCACGGGCCGTGACTGGAACCTGGCAACGGCGATGGTCATCAACGGCAAGGCCGGCATGCAGTTCATGGGCGACTGGGCGAAGGGCGAATTCGCCAACGCCGGCAAGAAGTCGGGTGTCGATTACGTCTGCGCCGCTGTGCCGGGTACGGAAAAGTCGTACACGTTCAACGTCGACTCGTTTGTGTTCTTCCAGCAGAAGGGCCAGAAGTCGGCCACGCCGGGTCAGCTGGCACTCGCGAAGACGATCATGTCGCCGGACTTCCAGGAGCAGTTCAGCCTGTACAAGGGTTCCATCCCGGTTCGCCTGGGCGTGTCGATGGACAAGTTCGACGACTGCGCGAAGAAGTCGTACGCGGATGAACAGGTTGCGATCAAGTCGGGCGGCTATGTGCCTTCGCTGGCACACGGCATGGCTCAACCGGACGCGGCAGCAGGCGCGATCTCGGACGTCGTGACGAAGTTCATGAACTCGCAGGAAGATTCGAAGACGGCAGTTGCAGCACTCGCGAAGGCAGCGAAGACGAAGTAATGCAGTGACGTGCCCGGCGCCTGTCCACGCAGGCGCCGGGTGCTTCAGCAGGTTCTTTCAGCAGCATCGCAGCACGTTGTTCGAGTGCCCTGAATGCTTCACCGAGAGTCACACCTTTGCCTGTCCGGCATCGCGCGTTTCATGCGTGACGTAACCGGCGGCATCGTTTCAGCAGGAGTCGAGTAGTGACTGCTTCTATCAGCGGAAACGGGAAGAAGACGGCTTCCGTCACCCGCCGCACGTCGCCGATGGCGGCGCTGGCCGATCGCTATATCCCGAAGCTGGTGCTTGCACCCAGCGTCCTGATCAGCCTTGTGTTCGTCTACGGTTTCATCCTGATTACCGGTTATCTGTCGCTGTCCAATTCGCGACTGATGCCAAACTACGATTTCGTCGGTCTCGACCGCTACCGTGAACTGTTCCAGAACGATGTGTTCTGGACGTCGGCGGCCAACCTCGGCTGGTTCGGCATTCCGTTCATCGGTGTCTGTATTGGCCTGGGTCTCTTTCTCGCCATCCTGCTCGATCAGCAGATCCGCAACGAAGGCGCGCTGCGCGCCGTGTTCCTGTACCCGATGGCGCTGTCGTTCATCGTGACCGGCACCGCGTGGCAATGGATCATGACGCCGAGCATCGGCCTTGAAAAGGTGTTCCACGACTGGGGCTGGACGAGCTTCTCGTTTGGCTGGCTGGGCGACCCCGACAAGGCGATTTTCTGCATCGTGGTGGCGGCCGTGTGGCAATCCACCGGTTTCGTGATGGCGCTGTTCCTCGCCGGTTTGCGCGGTGTGGATAGCGAAATCTTCAAGGCCGCGCAGATGGACGGCGCGGGCCTGCCGACCATCTACCGCAAGATCGTGATACCGAGCATGCGCCCGGTGTTTTTCTCCGTGCTGCTGATTCTCTGCCACATCACGATCAAGACGTTCGACCTCGTGGTCGCGTTGACGGCGGGTGGTCCGGGTACGTCTTCATCGTTGCCGGCTATTTTCATGTATACGTTTTCGTTCAATCGCGGGCAACTGGGTGTTGGCGCCGCATCGTCGATCATGATGCTTGCGGCCGTTGTAGCCGTGCTCGTGCCGCTCATGTATCTGGAATCGAGGAGCACGCGCAATGCAGCCTAAGATGACGATCAGCCGTGCCGTCATTTACGCGGCCCTGATCATGTTTGCCCTGTATTTCCTGTTCCCGCTGTACGTGATGCTGTCGACGTCGTTCAAGGACATCGACCAGCTGCGCAGCGGCAACCTGCTCACGCCGCCCACGCACTGGACGATCGCTCCGTGGATCAAGGCATGGAGCGGCGCGTGTACCGGCGTGCGATGCGACGGCATGCAACCGTTCTTCATGAACTCCGTGCGCATGGTGATTCCGGCCGTGCTGATCTCGTCGATCATCGGCGCGTTCAACGGTTATGTGCTGACGCACTGGCGCTTCCGCGGCGCGGATCCGATCTTCACGATGCTGCTGGTCGGCTGTTTCATTCCGTTCCAGGCGATCCTGCTGCCGATGGCGCGTTTCGAGGGCATGCTCGGCCTGTCGAATACGACCACCGGTCTGGTGGTCGTTCACGTGATCTACGGTATCGCGTTCACGACGATGTTCTTCCGCAACTTCTACGTCAGCATTCCGGCTGAACTCGTGAAGGCGGCGCGCATTGACGGTGCGGGATTCTTCACGATCTTCACGAAGATCCTGATGCCGGTTTCGCTGCCGATCTTCATGGTCTGCCTGATCTGGCAATTCACGCAGATCTGGAATGACTTCCTGTTCGGTATCGTGTTCTCCGGTGTCGATTCGATGCCGATCACGGTGGCGCTGAACAACCTCGTGAATACGTCGACGGGCGTGAAGGAATACAACGTCGACATGGCCGGCGCGATTATCGCCGCGCTGCCCACGTTGCTGATCTACATCGTCGCCGGCCGCTATTTTGTGCGTGGTCTGACGGCAGGTGCGGTCAAGGGCTGATCAAGCCGACTCAATGCATGCTGCCGGCGCGTGTTTTCGCGGCGCGGGCGGCCCGAACAAGGCGTCCTGCCGGTGCAGAAAATAGTGACCGGCCGGCGGGATGCACAGGACGCAGTACAGAGACTAGAGGATTCACAGCATGGCAAGCCTTTCCATCCGTGACGTGTACAAGACCTACCCGAACGGGGTGCCGGTTCTGAAGGGTGTCGACATCGACATCGAAGACGGCCAGTTCCTGATTCTGGTGGGCGGCTCGGGCTGCGGGAAATCGACGCTGCTCAACATGATCGCCGGCCTCGAAACCGTGACGAAGGGCGAGATCCAGATCGACGGCAAGACGGTGAACAACCTGTCGCCGAAAGATCGCGACATCGCGATGGTGTTCCAGTCGTACGCGCTGTATCCGTCGATGACGGTACGCGAAAACATTTCGTTCGGCCTGAACATCCGCAAGGTGCCGAAGGCCGAGCAGAAGCAGATCGTCGAGCGTGTCGCCAACACGCTGCAGATCACGCATCTGCTGGACCGCAAGCCGGGTCAACTGTCTGGCGGCCAGCGTCAACGTGTGGCGATGGGTCGTGCGCTGGCGCGCGATCCGGTGATGTTCCTGTTCGACGAACCGCTGTCGAATCTCGACGCGAAGCTGCGTATCGAGATGCGCTCGGAAATCAAGCTGCTGCATCAACGTCTGGGCACGACGATCGTGTATGTGACGCACGACCAGATCGAGGCAATGACGCTGGGTGACCGGATCGCGGTGATGAAGGACGGCGTGGTGCAGCAGTTTGGCGCGCCGCAGGACATTTACGATTCGCCTTCGAACCTGTTCGTTGCCGGCTTCATTGGCGCGCCGCCGATGAACTTCATTCAGGGCAAGCTGGTTGAAGTGGGTTCGGGTGTTGGCGTCGAGCTGGATACGGGTGTTTCGCGCGGCGTGCTGAATCTGCCGTTCGATTCGGGCAAGGTCAAATCGCACATTGGACGTGAAGTGATTCTGGGCCTGCGTCCTGAGCGTATTACCGACGCCCGCAGTGCGCATAACGTCGAAGGCGGCAAGCTGCAGCCGGTCGAAGTGAAGGTCGATGTGATCGAGCCTACCGGACCGGATACCCTGGTGTTCGCGCAGGTCAACGGCAAGCGGATCGTCAGCCGTGTGCATCCGGCTTCGAACCCGCAGCCGCTGACTAATACGACTTTGCTGTTCGATGTTTCGAAGGCTGTTCTGTTCGATCCTTCGAACGAAGAACGGATCGCCTGATCTGCTAGCGGTCGCTGTTCGACGTTTTTCGCGAGAAGTGAGGAAAACCCCGATGCGTTTCAGGGCGCGTTGGGGTTTTTTGCTTCTTTGGCATGCGCAGTCGGATTTGAAGCCCGGGAGACGGATGAACTGCTGCCGGATGCTCCGGCCGACGGTGTGCCGTTGTTCAGCAGCGCAATGCTGTCGGCCGGCTGACTCGGCGGTAGTGAAGCCAGATACGCATGAATCAGCGAAATCTCGTCGTTCGACAGGATCTTCTCGCTAAAGATCGGCATCTGGCCTCCAGGATTGCGCACATAAATTTGCATCGCCGGGAGCGGGATGGGGTCGGGCGCCAGTGCGGGTCCCGTCGCGACACTGCCCTGCCCGAATATGCCGTGGCATTCGTAGCAGCCTTTCTGCATGAAGAGGGCGCGGCCTGCTTCGATATCGACACTCGAATCGGCATGCGACACGATCGGCCATGCACAGGCGACAGCCGCCGCGGCAATCGTTGCCATGCAGACGGTTAAACCGGAATGAGCTTTCATTGACGGGTTCGTTATCGTGGTTGGGTCAGCACATCCACCAGTGCAGGCTTGCCGGCTTTTACCTGCTCCATCGCACGCGCGAGCGCTGGACCAAGGTCAGCTGGATTCGATATCGGACCCTCCGCCCACATGCCCATGCTTTTCGCCATCGCTGCGTAATCGATCGGCGGATCATGAAGCACGGTACCAATGGTGCCCCTTTCAGGGTGCCGGTCCCTACGACTGGCCATCCGCTGGATGTGCATCGTTTCCTGATGCCATGCCCGGTTGTTATGCATCACCGTGAGTAATGGCACGCCATGATGGACAGCCGTCCAAAGCACGCCCGGCAGAACCATCAGATCGCCATCTGTCTGAATGCTGACTGCGATGCGTCCAGCGTCGCGATGCGCCAGGGCGGCGCCGACTGCGGCTGGCGCGCCGTAGCCGACGCCATAGCCGCCCCCTGACCCGATGAACTGATACGTTTTGGTGAAATCCCACAGCCGCTGCGGCCACATGCTGATCGGATTCGGCGGAGAAACCAGCGCCCAGTCCTCATGCCGGATAGCATTCCAGACTTCCTGAGACAGACGCGCGGTGCTGACAGGACTGCCGTCCCATGCCCGCGTCGCGGCTTCGCGCGCGTTGTTGCGCATCTTTTCGAATGCTTCACGCATTGGCTGTGCCCTCGCGCCAACGGCTTTGCGTTGCGCCTGCGTCATCGTCGTCAGCACGGCATCCAGCAGTCCGGGAAGCGACGCCTCCGCATCGGCTGCGACTGGCAGCGTGGGGGCGAAATAACGTTCCGCGTCCTGCATGTTTGCCTTGCCGTACAGATAAGCCGTCGAAATGCTGATGATCTTGACATCCCTTTTCGCTCGCGGCTTTGATGGTCGGCTAATGGTGTCGGGCACGCTTGTCGTCAATCCCCACACATCGCCGACTTCCAGCGCGAGGATGACGTCGGCTTCTCCGAGCAGTCTCCCCTGCAGCGAAGAATGATTAAGGTAGTGACTGGTCGGGAAGTTCATGCGCCCAAGCAGATCGATGACGGGTGCATTGAGCGACTCCGCGAGCTTGACGAGTGTGTCCATCGCCGCCTGCGTCCGGACGGCCCGATCGGCCACGATGACCGGCGCCTGCGCACTGCATATTAGCGAGGCTGCCGTGGCAAGCGCCTCGGGGCTTCCCACGGGCGGCGAGACCTCGCGTAACGGCGGCACACGGATATCGCGCGGATCGGCAACCGCCTGCTCCTGAAGCTCTGCATCCGCGACAATCAGCACGGGCTCCATGGGTGGCGTCACCGACATCGTGTAGGCCCGCATGAACGACTCGGCGTAATGCTGGAGCGACATGGGGTAGTCATCCCACTTCGTGTAGTCGCGCACGAGCGCGCCAAGATCCTGAGCCGTGTGATACCACTCCACGCCAGGACGACGTTTCGCGGCATCGGCAATGTTGCCTGCCAGCACCATCATCGGCACCCGGTCGCACCACGCGTTGTATATCGCCATCGAGGCGTGCTGCAAACCGACCGTGCTATGAACGAGACATGCCATCGGCTTGCCCGCGACCTTGGCGTAGCCATGCGCAATGGCAGCCGATGCTTCCTCGTGCGTACAAACGATCAGTTGCGGGCGCTTATCGCCAGCGTAATTGACAATCGATTCGTGAATGCCGCGGAAGGTCGACCCCGGCATCGCGGCGACATAGTCGATGCCAGCGATCCGGAGCAGGTCGACCATGAAGTCCGAGCCGGGGTTGCCGATGTGTGCCGCGTCGGCGGCGGGGGGTTCATCCAGCGAAGGCGCTTGCGTCTCGGCCGCGACGAGCGCTGGAGATGGCATACCGATCGTCTGCTTGCTGTCCGTCGCAGCAGGTTGTGCCGCGCTGGCGTTCGGCTTCACGAGCACAGCAGCCGTGCCAGTGACAAGCGCCTCTTTTAAAAACGTACGTCGACCAGTCATGCCGTTGTTTCCTTTTCTGTTCACGAAGCCGGCTCATGCACGCAGTGCGCGGCATCTGCATCGGCAGCGCCTCGACAAGTGTCATGACATGGGAAAGCGATAGTCTGAAAAGACTGGCGACACCGCGGTGTGGCACCACACACGCTGTGCCAACCCATTACCCGCCATCGACGCCGGTCAGTCGATATAACGCAGCCCCAGTTTCTCCAGCGGTTCACGCATTTGATACATGTCGAGCCCCAGTACGCCCGAGGCGAGCCTCGCGCGTTTTTGCGCTTCATTCGCCTCGCGTGCGTTCGCGTTCTCGAGCGTTTTCTCCGCCATCGCCTGGGGCACGACGACCACGCCATCCTGATCGGCGACGATGACATCGCCAGGCGTGACGAGAGCACCCGCGCATACCACCGGCACGTTCACCGAACCTAACGTCGCCTTGATGGTGCCCTTCGACGAGATCGCCTTGCTCCACACCGGAAAGTTCATTTCGGCGAGCACGCTTACGTCGCGTACGCCCGCATCGATGACCAGTCCGCGCGCGCCGCGCGCCTTGAAGCTGGTGGCGAGCAGGTCGCCAAAATAGCCGTCGGTGCAATCGGCGGTGACCGCGGCGACCACCAGGTCACCGGGTTGGATCTGTTCGGCGGCCACGTGCAGCATCCAGTTGTCGCCGGGATGCAATAGCACGGTGACGGCCGTGCCCGATGCGTTCGCACCGGGATAGATCGGCCGCATATATGGCTTGAGCAGACCGGTGCGGCCCATTGCTTCATGCACGGTAGCGCTGCCGAGCGTGCCGAGTGCGTCCGCGACGCGACTGTCCGCGCGCGTGATGCTGCGGTAAACGACTCCGAGTTCGTACATGATCAACGTCCTTGCGCAGTGAGAGCGGCGTGCAGCCGCGGATAGACGCGGCGCGCGTTACCTTCGTAAATCCTGAAACGCTGCTCCGGGTGCATGTCGGCGGCTTCGATGTAGCGTTTCGTGTCGTCGAAATAGTGCTGCGTGTATGGATCGATACCGCGCACCGCACCGATCATCTCGCTCGCGAACAGGATGTTGTCGACCGGAATGACTTCGGTAAGCAGATCGATGCCGGGCTGGTGATACACGCATGTATCGAAGAACACGTTGTTCAGCAGGTGGTCCTCCAGTGGCGGCTTTTTCATTTCCTGCGCGAGGCCGCGAAAACGTCCCCAGTGATAGGGCACCGCGCCGCCGCCGTGCGGAATGACGAAACGCAACGTGGGGAAATCATGGAAAAGATCCGACGTGAGGCACTGCATGAAAGCAGTCGTGTCGCCGTTCAGATAGTGCGCGCCGGTCGTGTGGAAACACGCGTTGCAACTCGTGCTCACGTGAATCATCGCGGGTACGTCGTACTCGACCATTTTTTCGTAGATCGGGTACCAGTAGCGATCGGATAGCGGCGGGCTTGTCCAGTGGCCGCCGGACGGATCGGGATTCAGATTGATCGCGACATTGCCGTACTGTTCGACGCATTTCACCAGTTCGGGAATGCATGTTGCCGTGTCGACCCCCGGACTCTGCGGCAGCATCCCCGCGGGAATGAAATTCCGCGGAAACAGCTGGCTCACGCGATAGCACAACTCGTTGCAGATCGCCGCCCAGGTGCTCGACACCTCGAAGTCGCCGATGTGATGCGCCATGAAGCTCGCACGTGGACTGAACACGGTGAGATCGAGCCCGCGTTCGTGCATCAGACGCAGCTGGTTGGTCTCGATCGATTCGCGCAGTTCGTCGTCACTGATCTTCAGTTCGGACGGCCCGGGCATGGCCGACGGCTGGCCGATCGCGGCGATCTGGCGGTTGCGCCAGGTCTCAAGCGTCCTGGGTGCGGTGGTGTAGTGCCCGTGGATGTCGATGATCATCGGTGACTCCTGGAAAGTCTGGCGCGTGCATCGGTCACGCGCCAACGTGTGGACGTGACGTGCTAGAACAGATGATCGATACCGATGGTGAACGCTGTCTGGCTGGACGTGCCGGCCGGGTTGAGCGTGCTGGCCACCGCGTGTTTGTAGGACGTGTAGTCGAATTCGCTGTAAAGCGTGGTGCGTTTGGACAGCAGATAGGCGAGCGAGAGCACGGACAGGCCCCGGCGGCTCGCCTTGTCGTTCGATACGTTGGTCTGGTAGTAGGCACCCCGGAAGACCATGACCGGAGTGATGGTCCACGAGAGGCCGCCAAAGCCGTTATTGGTTACCTGATGCGGCGCCGCCGGATTCTGCAGATCCTCGGACATGAAGCCGCCTGACAGACGTACCGGGCCGATTCTGTAGCCGGCGCCGACCATGTAATAACTGTCGCTGATATAGTTCGTGCCGGTCAGGATGTTGCGATGGCCATATACGCCACCGAGGCTGACCGGACCTTCACCGTAGCTCACGCCGACCGCGCGCGTGGATCCGCTGTTGAAATCTCCCGCGACGCCGCCGAACGAGTTGTCCGCTTCGAAAAGCAGCGGGCCGACGACGTTTTTGTATTTGGCGTCATTGTTGTTGCGCGTGCCGTCCGAGGCGGTCGTCAACGGAATGATCGGGGTGAAGTGGAAACCGAACGGATCGTAAATGCTGATGATGTCGTGCGCGATCGTGTACTGGCGACCGAGATCCAGCGAACCGTATTTCGTGTTGCCGACGCCGACGAAGGCCTGCCGGTTGAATTCCGTTCCGGTGGTGTTGTCGAACTGGCCGTTACCGAGGTTGAAACCGCTTTCCAGCAGGAAGTGCGCGTTCCAGCCATCGCCCAGGTCTTCCTTTGCGCGGAAATCGAGTTTGTTCGAACTGTAGTAGCCGTTCGAATTCATCGTCACCACCGTGCCGCCGCCTTTTGCCGCATTCGTCTGATAACGGACGCCGCCGTCCACCGTGCCGTATAGCTGGACGCTCGATTGCGCGTGCGCGGGCATTGCGCCCAGCGTGCCGGCCGCGGCCGACAGTCCAACCCCAATGGTTCTCCAAATCCTTATTTTCATAGTGTGTCTCCGATCTAATGTCGTATGTGTGGAACGACTGGCGATGGCAGAGCCTCGTCGTACGATTCGTATAACTAATAAAACTGCTGCTTCCGGATCTGGCTGCCGGCTTTCTGCCAGGCCGGCGGCGTACGTTCATCCGTGCCGCCGGTCCTGGTTGCATATGTTGCTAGTTGCTCGCCTGGTTGAGGAGTGCGGACGGCGGGTCGACCGGTTTGAAGCCGGTTTGCAGTTCGCGGCGTAGCGCGACGCGGTCAAGTGCCTTTTCCCAGTTCGCTACCACGATGGTGGCGACGCTATTGCCAATAATGTTGACGAATACGAATCCGCTGGACAGTGCCTTATGAATGCCGAGAATCAGGGCGATTGATTCGACCGGAATCGTGTTTGATGCGGTAAGTGTCGCTGCCAGCACGGCAATCGCCGCACCGGACACCCCTGCCGCGCCCTTCGACGTGAGCAGCAATACGGCGAGCAGCACCAGCTGGTCGTGCCAGTTCATCGGCGTGTTGGTGGCCTGGGCGAGAAACACGGCGGCTGCGGCGAAATACAGGCAGGTGCCGTCGTGATTGAACGTGTACGCTGTCGGCAGAACCAGACCCACCACCGATTTTTCGCAGCCGAGCCGTTCGAGCTTGTCGATCAGTTGCGGGAAAACCGTTTCCGACGAACTTGTGCCGATCACGAGCAGCAACTCCGCGCCGATGTAGCGCATCAGACGCAGCAGGCTGAAGCCGTTGATTTTCGCTATCGGCCAGAGAATCAGCAGGATGAAGAGCGCGCAGGTCAGATAGAACTCGAGCACGAGTTTGCCGAGTGAGAGCAGCGTGCCAAAGCCGAACTTGCTGACCGTGAAGGCGATCGCGCCGAACGCGGCGAGCGGCGCGATCTTCATCGCGAGACCGATGATCCAGAAGAGCGAGCCCGACATTGCGTCGATCAGGTTCAACGCCGGCCGTGCACGCTCGCCGATGGCAGCGAGGCCGAATGCGAACAGCACCGAGAAGAACAGCACCTGCAGCACGTCGCCACCGGCGAACGCGCTGACCGCCGTGTGCGGAATCACATTCAGCAGGAATTCGCTCGTGGTGACGACGTGATGTGCTTTCGCAGCGTATGCCTCAACGGTGGCGGAGTGCACGCTGTGCATGTCCACGTTCATACCGACACCGGGCTTGAGCAGATTGATGACCACGAGGCCCAGCACCAGCGCAAGCGAGGTCACCACTTCAAAATAGAAGAGCGCCTTGATCGCCACGCGCCCCACCTTCCTGAAGTCGCTGATGCCCGCGATACCACTGCATACGGTGCAGAAGATGATCGGTCCAATCAGCATCTGGATGATGCGGATGAAGGCGTCGCCGACGGGCTGCAGATTGATGCCGAACTTCGGGAAGAAGTAGCCCGTGACGATGCCCAATGCCATGCCGGCCAGCACCTGGAAGGACAGGTCGCGATAGAACGGCTGACGTGCCCTGGGTTTCATGTCGGCGGACTTGCCGGGCATGCTCATGATGTCTCCTTGTCAAGCGGCGGCGAACTCGGGTTCGCTTAAGTATCGTGAAACGGACGAACGCGGTATTAACGTGCAGCGTCGCCGAGAATGTCGAGGCTGTCGGCGAAGATTTCGTCGACAGTCAGCTTGCGCGGCAGCAGTTGCTGCTGCTCGCAGAACGCAAGGGTTTCTTCAAGCGGCCCGCGCAGTGCGTCATAACCGGACAGCAGCCCGTCCGGTTTGCCGGTGTTCTCCGCGGCGACCGTTGCCTTGCCACGGCACAGCAGGTCGTACACCGCACGCACGGCTTGTGGGTTCGAGCCGGCCAGCGCTTTCGTCACCACCACGACGTGATTGATCGGCACGTAACGATGAAGCGCGTACCATTCACGGTCGGCGGCGGCCGCATCGTCGATCAGCGGTTCGAGTCCCACCTCGTCCGGCAAATCGTTGCCGAGGATGACGGCGTCGAGATCGCCCGCGCGGAGCATCGGCAACAGTTGCTTGCCGGGTTCGGCACGATGCACGAAAGACGGATCGGCATACTCTTCCAGATGCGCACCTTCGATCGTCACCCATTCGATCTGTTCGAGCGGCACGCCGCAGGTTTGCCCCAGAATGGCGCGCACCCACATGCCGGTGGTCTGCGAGTAGGCGCGCACGCCGACTTTCCTGCCCGCGAGACTGCCGACGTCGAGTTTGCCGCGCGCGGCATTATAAATAATGCAGCCTTGCTGAAAGCGCGCGGCCACGACCGTCGGCAACAGCACGACCGGTTTGCCGTAGGCTTTCGCCTGCAGATACGTGACGATTGCCATTTCGCTGACGTCGTACGCCTGACGGCGTGCCATCGGCGCGAACGCGCGATGAATCGGCTCGATGTCTTCGAACACGAGTTCGACGGCGGGGTCGGTCAGCTCACCGGTTTTCAGCGCCTGTGTGTGCGGATAGGTTTTCAGCGCGGTCTTCAGGCGCAGCGGTTGCGTGGAGATGCTCACAATCGGGTTTTCCTGTTTCGTTCGAGGTGGGTGTATCAAGCGGCGAGCGCTGGATAAACCGTGCGCGCAGTACCGCCGAAGATCGCTTCGCGTGCATCGACGGGCAGCATCGACAGGCTTTCGCGGGCATCGGCGAGCAGTTGCGGCAGTGCGCCTTCAGCAGCCGGGAAATTCGAACCCCACGCAATGCGATGTGCGCCGAACGCGTCGAGTACGCGCGGAAAGAACGCGGTGGGCGTCGAGGCACCGCGAGCGGCTTCGGCGATTGTGCGGTTCGTGAGCTTCAGATACACGCCCTGATGCGACGCGAGGCTGAAGAGCGGTGCGGCTGCTTCGTACGGCGGGCCGCCAGCGAGTTCGGGACGTGCGAGGTGATCGAGCAGCACCCGGATGTCAGGAAAGCGCGCGAGCATGTTCAGGAGCGCGGGAATGCCTTGCGAGGTCATCTGCAGGCAGATCGACACGTTGTGGCGCTGCGCGTATTCCCACACCGGGAAAGAGCGCTCGTCGTCGAGCCAGCCAGCCTGGCCAGGCATCGTGCTGCCGGTCGTGAAAAGGCGCAGCCCGGAGAGGCCCGCGTCCAGCCAGCGCTGCATCTGCGTGATGGCGTCGCCTGCCAGCACGTCGATCGAGAATACGCCCGCGAAGCGATCAGAATGGCTGCGCACCGCTTCGACCACATAACTATTATCGTTGCCGTACACCGTCGAGGCTTGCACGACCACTGCGCGGTCGATGCCGGCTTCGTCCATCGACGCAAGCAGTCCTTCAAAGCTGACAGGGCGCTTCGCCGACCATTCCGACTGATGGCCGCCGACCGGTGCGAGCGGATAGCGTTGTTTATCCGGGGAAATTGCGTGAGTGTGCGTGTCGATGACGACGGACATGAAGCTGCTCCTGACTGGAAACTTTTCGATGGAATGGGCGTTACTGTAAGTGCGATGTAGTCGAAGTCCTCAATATGAAGTGAACCATGAGGCATAAATTCTAGTTAAGCTAAGGGTTTTCACATGGCGGTTCTGGAGGATCGATGGGTGTAGGCGGGCATACGTCATCGGGTGATGACCTGACGCGATTAAGGCGTCTGTTCCTGTTCGACGCGGTGTGCGAGGCTGGCGGAATCGGCCAGGCAGCGGTCCGCGCGGGGCGTACGCAGCCTGCGGTGAGCCTTGCCATCAGCAAGCTGGAAGCGAGCTTCGGCGGTCAGCTGTTCGAGCGTGGCTTCGGCGGAAGCGAACTGACGGCGGAGGGCGTGATCCTGCAACGTCGTGTTCGTCGCATGCTTGACCAGATGGAGCGGGCCGTAGCGAATGTGGTCGGGCATTCCACCCCCGGAGCGGCGAACGCAAGCAAAATCTGTCTGCATCTGACCGACACGCAGGTGCGCTGCCACATCGCGATAGCGAATACGGGATCGGCGGCCGAGGCCGCCCAGTTACTGGGCATTTCACAGCCCGCAGTGCATCGGGCGGCGCGACAGATCGAGCAAAATGTCGGTGTGTCGCTTTACCGGCGGCGTGTGCATAGTGTGTCGGCAAACCCCGCAGGCATCGAATTCGCGCGTTGCCTGAGTCTGGCGCTTCACGAGATCGCGCAGGCAAGTGAAGATCTGGCGTACGCCCGCGGGCAACTCATCGGAAAAGTGGCGATCGGCGTCTTGCCGTTGCTGCCGCCACGCCTCGTCGCGCGTGCCATTCAGCGCCTGCGCGAGCGTTATCCCGCCGCGCGCATCACCGTCGACGAAGGCTCCCATGCGCGTCTCCTGCGCGAATTACGTTCCGGTACGATCGATATCATCATCGGTGGGCTGCGCGAGCCCCGCCTCACGGGGGCCGTGCAGGAGATGGAGCTGTTCGCCGACCCTTATGTGGTGGCCGTCCGCAAGGGACATCGACTGGCCAGACAGAAAACCATCGCGGCCCATGACCTTGCCGATTACGACTGGGTCGTGCCACAGCGCAATGTGCCGCGTCGCTCGGTGATCGATTCGATCTTCGCCCGCTTGCCGGTCAAGCCGCCGCTGGTGGTCGAAACGAGTTCGCTTGCGATGATGATGGCGATGCTGATCGAAAGCGACTGCATTACGCTGTTATCGCGCTCGCAGATTCGCGAGGCTTACCCGGGTAGCGAGATGGTCGCGCTGGAACTGGAGATGCCCGAAGCACGCAGAGCCGTTGGATTTACTGTGCGTACCGACTGGTTAGGCACGGCAATACAACAGGCATTCGTCGGGCATCTGCGTGAAGAATGTGAGACTCGCGTCTGGTGACGCGTTGACCATTCGGCGCTCCCCCTTCTGGTGATGAAGTAGGGGAGGCGACTGGATGGGAAAAGCCCACCCGCTGCGACGATGGCGTAGCGAACGTCGGCCCCAGGGGCGCGACGGAGCCGGCATGGCAGAACGGGATATCTGGCGGGTGGCGTCGCAGGTCCGATATGAGCCGCATCTGCGCTATCACCCCGCGGCTGGGCGGCAGAGTCGCTCCTGGACAGTACGGGGGCGTTCGCCCGTGTCTTGCGCGACAACATGGCGGTCGAGGCGAGCAATGCGGCGATGATAATGAAATGCCAAAGCGGCTTCGTGACGAACTTCAGGCCGATACTATAAATCGGCAAATCGGCCATGGCGCATTTGGCCCGAACTGCTATCTTCAATGGAAGTCGTTCGTACCTCGTCAACGATGCCTGTACCGGCACGATGCTAACGGAGAAAGACCGCGAGAAATTTGCGAAGCGCGTTTCCGACTATCTGGAACAAGGCCGACTCCATCAACTCTATGATCGACCGAGACTCGTCGTCGAGCCAGAATTTTTGGGCATGGTCAAAGCGGATCTGAGCGAGGAGGCACGTCGATTGATATTCGAACAAATTGGCGAGGACCTGTCGACGCTCAATGTTCAAGAACTCGAGGCACACATGCGGCGACACTGACCGGTTGCCTTCATCTTCAGTGCCATACTCAACAACCCGGCTCGGAGACGATATTTTATTGCCGCCGCGAGACCTGGGTACTGGATCCGGATCTGCGCGATTCCTCGGCATCACGGAACCAGTGTTCTGCATGAGATCGTCCGGCAACCCACGAGTGAGACCGCGGCGTGTTGAACTCACGATCGATGAACCGACGCCCCCATTCAATCCCGTCTCTAGTCGCCTCCTCTTCAGTTAGCCACTCCGGTTGAATAGTCATCGGACAGGTATGGACGACCGCACCCGCGCCGCGGCTCACAGTCACACTTGCGATCCAGGCGCCGAACTCGTTAGGCTCAGGTCGCACGACGATCTCAAACTCGCCGTAAGAAACAGTGCATGCTGGCATCGTTTTCTCCTTTCACGCCTTCACGATCGACACGCGGTCCGCATCCGGTGCGCGTGCGTTTCCCACGAAGCCATGATGCAGCAATTCCATCACCCCGACAGCAGGATATTCAGACGAAACGACGAACGGCCGGGTGTATTTTGCCGATAGCTAACATCGGAGAAATCGCCGTTCACATAACCATGACTTGTTCGTAGACTTTCAGGCAGGATTTGACGTCTTCGATAGAGCGACATTCGTCGTCTGAGCGGATGCACATGGGAAGCGCCAGGCGGAAGGTGTTATGTCACCCAATGTGCATGAGGGGCTGGAAATGCAGGAATTCGATTTCTACATCAACCTGAAAAAACCGACACTCGGGCTCTATGTGCGCAAGGGGGCGGGCCTGCCCGATCTCGTTGACAAAAGCGACTGGCAATTCGAGGGGCAGGTGCGGCAAAGCGATCTGACGCCAGAACTCATGAAGGGGCTCGAGGCTAATGGCCACGCATTCCAGGAGTTGGGTGCGTGACACTTGACGCAGGGTTCGCGATGCCCATCATGCTCTGGCGCTACGCGTAGCGACGAAGATGATGCGTGTGCTTCGTCACCGGTCCGCTTCTGCATAAGCAGTCACGGGCGGCGGGTCTGGAGTATTCGCAAATCACGCGAATGCATTCTGTAACCTTTGAAAGAAGGCCAGATGCTTTAACCGATAAAGGTGACTCCACGATGCCCGCCCTTTGCGAAATCTGTAACGCCCGTCCCGCTGTCGCTCGTGTGACCGTTGTGCAGAACGGCGAGCGGAAGTCTTTATCGATCTGCGACTACGACTATCGGCAGTTGATGCGGCACCAAAGCATGGTCAATCCGTTCGATTCCCTGCTGGGAGGCGGCCTGTCGCGCTTCTTCGGCGGCATGGGGGGCGAAGCCGCGGATGAAGACGAACAAGCAGGTTTCGCCGCCGAATTGCCGCGTGAATCGGTCGATGCAACCGACGCGTTCAGCGAACAGACACTTGAACTGCTGCAGCGTGCCGCGGAGAAGGCGCACGAGCTTCGCCGCAACGAACTCGACACCGAGCATCTGCTTTACGTACTCGCCGACACCGACGTGTGCGCGGCGCTCCTGAAGGAACTCAAGCTCTCGCCGCAAGACATCAAGGGATATATCGACCAGCATGCGCAAACGGGAACCGCCGATCCCGATGCGCCGATCGAGAAGATGACCATCTCGCCGCGCCTGAAAAAGGCGTTTCAATACGCGTTCCAGGCGTCTCGCGATCTGGGGCATTCATACGTTGGCCCGGAGCATCTGCTCATCGGGCTTTCGGCCGTGCCGGACAGTATCGCGGGCACACTGCTAAAGAAGTACGGCGTGACGCCGGAGGCGTTGCGGCAGAAGGTCGTGAAAGTCGTGGGTAAAGGTGCGGAGGACGGCCGCGTCGATACGCCGACCGGCACGCCCACGCTCGACAAGTTTGGGCGCGATCTCACGGTCATGGCGCGTCAGGGCAAGCTCGACCCGGTGCTCGGTCGCGCGCAGGAGATCGAGAGCACGATCGAGGTGCTCGCGCGGCGCAAGAAGAACAATCCCGTGCTGATCGGCGAGCCAGGTGTCGGCAAGACCGCGATCGTCGAAGGGCTGGCGCAGCGCATCATCAACGGCGACGTGCCTGAAGTGCTGCGCGGCAAGCGGCTCGTCGAAGTCAACATCAACTCGATGGTGGCGGGCGCGAAGTATCGCGGCGAATTCGAGGAGCGCGCAAAGCAGCTGATCGACGAGGTCACGGCGAAGCAGGACGAACTGATCCTCTTCATCGACGAGCTGCACACGATCGTGGGCGCGGGACAAGGCGGGGGAGAAGGCGGCCTGGATATCGCGAACGTGCTCAAGCCTGCGCTCGCGCGTGGCGAGCTCAGCCTGATCGGCGCGACGACCCTCAACGAATATCAGAAGTACATCGAAAAGGACGCGGCGCTCGAGCGGCGCTTTCAGCCAGTGCTGGTGCCGGAGCCGACGGTCGAGCAGACCATCGTCATCCTGCGCGGCCTGCGCGACAAGCTCGAGGCGCACCACCAGGTGACGTTTGCCGACGAGGCGTTCGTTGCCGCCGCCGAACTCTCGGATCGCTACATTACATCGCGCTTTTTGCCCGACAAGGCCATCGACCTGATTGACCAGGCGGCGGCACGCGTGCGCATCGGCGCGACCTCGCGTCCGGCGGCCATCCAGGAACTCGAAGCCGAAATCGCCCAGCTCAGGCGCGAGCAGGACTATGCATCGTCGCGCAAGCGCTTCGACGAGGCGAAAGCGTTCGAGCAACGTATTGGCGAGAAGCAGGAGAAACTCGACGAGCAGGTCGAGGCATGGCAGCGCAAGACCGGCTCGGAAACGCTCGAAGTGACCGTGCAGTCGATCGCCGAGGTGGTGTCGCGTCTTACCGGCATTCCGGTCACGGAGCTCACGCAGGAAGAGCGCCAGAAGCTGCTGGATATGGAGAAGAAGCTGCGCGAACGCGTGATCGGCCAGGACGACGCGGTGATTGCCGTGAGCGATGCGGTGCGTCTGTCACGCGCGGGCCTCGGCCAGGCGAACCGGCCGATCGCGACGTTCCTGTTCCTCGGGCCCACCGGCGTCGGCAAGACCGAACTCGCGAAGGCGCTGGCAGAAACGGTGTTCGGCGATGAGCAGGCGGTCATCCGTATCGACATGTCCGAATACATGGAGCGTCACGCGGTCGCGCGGCTGATCGGCGCTCCTCCGGGTTACGTCGGTTACGACGAGGGCGGGCAACTCACCGAGCGCGTCCGGCGGCGGCCATATAGCGTGATCCTGCTCGACGAGATCGAGAAGGCCCACCCCGACGTCAACAACGTGCTGCTGCAGGTGTTCGACGACGGGCGGCTGACCGACGGCAAGGGCCGCGTGGTGGACTTCAGCAACACGATCATCATTGCAACGAGCAACCTCGGCGCATCGATCATCATGGATAACCTCGAAAAGCCCGAGGCGAATCGTCTGGCCGAGAAAGCGATTCGCGAGGAATTGATGGGCGTCCTCAAGGGTCACTTCCGCCCCGAATTCCTGAACCGGATCGACGAGATCATCGTCTTCCACGGGCTTTCGCGCGACAACATCCGCTCGATCGTGCAGATCCAGCTCGAACGGGTGGTGCGCACCGCCGCCGCGCAGGACATTACGCTCAAGATAGGCGAACCGGTTATCGATCATCTTGCCGAGGCCGGCTATCGGCCGGAGTTCGGTGCACGCGAGCTGAAGCGCCAGATTCGCCAGGAACTGGAAACGCAGCTCGCGAAGGAGATTCTCAGTGACGCCCTGAAGTCGGGCGACAGCGTTGAAGTCAGCTATGACAAGGAAAGCGGCGAAGTGACGTTCAGCAAGAGCGAGGCACCTCCTGCTCCCAGGACGACGGGCGGGAAGGAGGGGAGCGGACGTGCGAAGAAAAAGCCGTCGAACGAAGTCGGCAGCCCCGAACCCACTGAAAGCGCCGCCCCGAAGGAATGAGACGCGTAACAAGCTGGAAGAAGCCGCTGCGTCACTGCGGACGAGGTGCGGGCTCGCGGCCTGGGCGATACAGGGAGTGTCACTGTACTTGTACTGTGCATGTCCGCCGCCGTTCGATCTGTACCCTTCACGGCGCATTGGCCCAATTAGACTAAAACGGTATTCAGGCGTTACGCCGTGATGCGGCGTAACCCAGGCAAGGCAGCCTCCAGGTTTCCTGGAGCAGTTCATGGAGTCTCATATGACCACGCGACGCGAAGTGCCGGGAATCCGGCCGTATGACGCACCCGCTGGCGGGTGGGGAGCGCTTCGGGCGACAGCTCAGGCCGTCCGGACACAAATGGAAAGCATCGAGGCGCCGATTGCGCTGCTACGGACCAATCAGCCCGACGGCTTCGATTGTCCGGGTTGCGCATGGCCGGACAAGGAGCACAAGTCGACGTTCCAGTTCTGCGAAAACGGTGCCAAAGCGGTCACATGGGAAGCGACGACGAAGCGGGTGACGCCGGCGTTTTTCGAAAACAACACAGTGTCGTCGCTGCTGCAACGCACGGATTTCGAACTGGAGGATCTCGGCCGGCTCACGCATCCGCTCGTCTATGACCGCGCCACGGACAAGTTCCGGGCGGTCGAATGGGAGGATGCATTCGCTCGCATCGGTGAAGTGCTGCGCGGTTTGTCCTCTCCCGACGAGGCCGAGTTCTATACGTCAGGCCGGGCGTCGAACGAGGCCGCCTACCTCTTTCAACTGTTCGCACGGGAGTACGGGACGAACAATTTCCCCGACTGCTCGAACATGTGCCACGAGCCGACCAGCGTTGGCCTGCCCCAGTCGATCGGGATCGGCAAGGGCACGGTATCGCTGGATGATTTCGACAAGACCGAACTCATCCTCTCGATCGGTCACAATCCCGGCACGAATCACCCGCGCATGATGGGGACGCTCCACGAATGCTCGCGCCGCAATGTTCCGATCATCGTGTTCAACCCGCTGCGCGAGCGCGCGCTCGAACGTTTCGCGGATCCGCAGAGTGTCATCGAAATGGCGACGTTCGGATCGACCCGGATCGCGTCGACCTATTTTCAGCTCGACGCCGGCGGAGACGCAGCCGCCCTCAAGGGCGTCATGAAAGCGCTCCTCACGATGGACGCGGAACAGGGTCATACCGTCCTCGACCACGCGTTCATTGCCACGCATACCCAGGGGTTCGAGGCGTTCGCCGCCGATCTGGAAGCGACGTCATGGGACGATATCGAAAAGGCAAGCGGACTCACCCGCGAAGATCTCGATGAGGTTGCCGTTGCCTACGCAAAATCGAACGCGACGATCGTCACGTACGGCATGGGCGTTACCCAGCATAACAAGGGGACTGCCAATGTCCGTCTGATTGCGGATCTGCTGTTATTGCGCGGCAACATCGGCAAGCCTGGCGCAGGCATCTGTCCTTTGCGCGGGCATTCGAACGTGCAGGGGAACCGCACGGTTGGCATCACGGAAAAACCGTCCGCCACCTTCCTCAAGCAGATCGAAGATGTGTTCGGCTTCACGCCGCCCGCGGCACACGGGCACGATGCGGTCCAGGCGATGCAGGCGATGATCGCCGGCACAGCCAGGGCCCTGATTTGCCTGGGTGGAAACTTCGCGGTTGCATTGCCGGATTCCGGGCAGTCCTTTCCCGCGATGAACAGGCTCGATCTGAGCGTCCACCTCGGTACCAAGCTCAATCGTTCGCATCTGCTAGTGGCAAAAGAAACCTACGTGCTGCCGGTTATTGGGCGCACGGAACTCGATATCCAGGCGAGCGGCCGGCAGTCCATTACGGTCGAGGATTCCATGTCGATGGTCCACGCCTCTTCGGGCAAGCTGACGCCCGCGTCCGAACACCTGCTATCCGAGCCGGCGATCATCGCCGGTATCGCGAGAGCAACGTTGCCGGCCAGCAAGGTGGCATGGTCGGACCTGGTTGCCGACTACGACAGGATTCGCGACCTGATCGAGCAAACCGTGCAGGGATTCGAGGCATTCAACGCACGAATCAGGGTGCCGGGAGGATTCCGCATGCCACTTCCCCCGACCGAACGCGTGTGGCCCACACCGTCGGGCAAAGCGATGTTCTCGGTGTACGGTGGCGTAAAGGAAGACGCGGACGTGCTGGGCGCTGAGAATGTGCTGCGTCTCATCACGATCCGCAGCCACGACCAGTACAACACCACCATCTATGCGATGGACGATCGCTACCGGGGCGTGTTCGGCCGGCGTGACGTGCTGTTCATGAACGAGGACGATCTTGCCGCCCGGGGACTCGAACATGGCGATCTGGTCGACATCGAAACCATTTCGGCGGGCAGACAGCTTCGCCTGAAGCAGATCACTGCCATCGCCTACGACATCGCACCGGGTTCAGTGGCGGCCTACTATCCGGAGGCCAACGTGCTGGTGCCGCTCGACTTCATCGACAAGGAGAGCGGGACGCCTTCGTACAAGTCTGTTCCTGTGCACGTCGTGCGCTCCGCAGAAGCCTGAGGGGTGCCGGGCCTGACGTGTCGATCAAGCGGACGTGCGCGTCCGGTTGACCGACACGATATACACAGGCCGAACGGGCACGCTGTCCTGCCAGAAACATCCTGCGGCGATCGCGTATCCGCATTGCCGCACATGCGTGCGATTCCCGTTCAACCTGTTGTCCAGCAGAGCGTGTGTTATCGCGCTCGATGAGTCGCGCGGTCGCCCCG
Organism: Paraburkholderia gardini; assembly: GCF_907164545.1. Lineage (NCBI taxonomy): Bacteria > Pseudomonadati > Pseudomonadota > Betaproteobacteria > Burkholderiales > Burkholderiaceae > Paraburkholderia > Paraburkholderia gardini. Next base: position 59,224 of record NZ_CAJQZB010000021.1, read on the forward strand.
TCGCCACATGGCGTCCGTTTTTGCGCAAATGCTGTTGTCACCTGGAGCCATTGACCAATCATGGAAATCTTCGATGCATTCCACCTTGCCAGGTTGCAGTTTGCGTTCACGGTTTCGTTTCATATTATTTTTCCCGCGATCAGCATCGGCATGGCCAGTTTCCTCGCCGTGCTGGAATGGCGCTGGTTGCTGACCGGCGACGTTGCCTACAAAGAGATGTTTCTCTTCTGGTCGAGGATCTTTGCGGTCGGCTTCGGCATGGGGGTGGTCTCGGGTGTGGTGATGGCCTACGAGTTCGGCACCAACTGGAGCGGATTTTCCAGCGTCGCCGGCAATATCACGGGGCCGCTCCTGACTTATGAAGTGCTGACGGCGTTCTTTCTCGAGGCCGGCTTTCTCGGCGTCATGCTGTTCGGCTGGCAACGCGTCGGTCCACGCGCACACTTTTTCGCAACGCTCATGGTTGCGGCGGGCACGCTCATTTCCACTTTCTGGATTCTCGCGTCGAACAGCTTCATGCAGACGCCGCAAGGATTCGCCATCGAGAATGGCCGTATCGTACCGGTCGACTGGATGAAAGTGATTTTCAACCCGTCGTTTCCGTATCGCCTCGCGCATATGACCATCGCGGCATTCATCGTCGCGGGTTTCATCGTTGCTGCCTGCGGCGCGTGGCATCTGTTGAAAGGCCGCCGCGACAAACCCGTCACGCGCAGTTTTTCGATGGCGCTGTGGATCCTGCTTTTCCTGACGCCGATACAGATTGTCGTGGGCGATGCGCATGGCCTCAACACACGCGAATATCAGCCGGCCAAGATCGCGGCGATCGAAGGACTGTGGGACACCGAGAAAGGCGGCACCGCGCTCAATCTGGTCGGTCTGCCCGACATGGATGCGGAAGTGACGCGCTACGCGATCCAGATACCGCATCTGGGCAGCCTCATCCTGACCCATAGCTGGAACGGAGAAATCCGCGGTCTCAAGGAGTTTCCCCCGCAGGACCGTCCGTATTCGCCGATCGTATTCTGGACATTCCGGATCATGGCGGGTCTTGGCATGCTGATGCTACTGACGGCGCTCGTCGGCCTCGTGCTCAGACTGCGCGGACGCCTCTACGAGACGCGGTGGTATCAGGTTTTCGTGCTGTGCATGGGTCCTTCCGGAATCGTGGCGCTACTGGCTGGATGGATCACGACGGAGGTCGGCCGCCAGCCCTGGACAGTTTATGGTGTCTTGCGTACTAAAGACTCGCTCTCGCCGATTAGCGCCCAGCAGGCAGGTGTCTCATTGCTGATCTTCGTGCTGGTGTATTTCCTGGTGTTCGGCATGGGTTTCTACTACATGATGAAGATGATGAAGCGCGGACCTGAAGAACATATCGAAGGGCGCAAGTCCCGCCGGCATCCGATATTGAACAATCGCGCGCTCGACGCCCTGGAAGGAGAATGACACCATGCAAATCGATCTTCCTGTCGTGTGGGCCGCGATCATCGGACTCGGCGTTTTCATCTACGTGATGCTGGACGGATTCGATCTCGGCATCGGCCTGCTGTTCCCGTTCTTCGAGGCGAAGGGTGACCGGCAAGTGATGCTCAACACCATCGCACCGGTCTGGGACGGTAACGAGACGTTCCTCGTGCTCGGCGGCGCGGGGCTTTTCGGGGCGTTCCCGGTGGTCTATTCGACGCTGCTGCCGGCGAACTATCTGCCGCTGATCCTGATGGTCGTGGGCCTGATCTTTCGCGGCGCCGCCTTCGAACTGCGCGCGAAGGCCGTCCGGACCCAGCACGCGTGGGACCTTGCTTTCATGGGCGGTTCCGCGCTCGCGGGGCTCTGCCAGGGCATCGTGCTGGGGTCGCTGCTGCAGGGCATCAAGATCGTCGATGGCCGTTTTGCCGGCGGCCCGTTCGACTGGCTCTCGCCGTTCAGCCTGTTCTGCGGAATCGGCGTGCTCTTCACGTATGCGACGCTCGGCTGCGGCTGGCTCATCCTGAAGACGGATGGTGAGCTGCAGCGCAAGATGCGCGAGGTGATGCGGCCGCTCGTAAGCGTTCTGCTCGGGGTGATGGCCGTCGTGAGTCTATGGACCGTGATCGGATTGCCGGCGGTGGCGCATCGCTGGTTCGGAAGCGGCAATCTCGGCTGGTTCCTGCCGGTGCCGGTCCTTGTCATCGCCTGTGTGTGGGGCATCTTCCGCTCGCTGCGAGTGCGGCATGAGGCGACGCCGTTTCTTCTCACGCTCGGACTGTGCTTTCTTGGCTACAGCGGCCTGCTCATCAGCATCTGGCCGAACATCGTTCCGCCGTCGCTGACGATATGGGAAGCATCGTCGAGCCACTCGAGCCAGCTGTTTACGCTGGTCGGCACGGTGATCGTGCTGCCGGTTATCCTCGTCTACAACGCAATGCAGTACCGCGTGTTCCGGGGCAAGGTGCGGGAAGGCGACGCCGGCTACCACTGAGGATGACGGCACAACGATTGAATGACCCGGGCGGCCATCCGCCAGTCAGTACACTACAAGAGCACATCATGATTGTGAGGCCAAAGGAAAACTGGCTCCGGCTGCTGTTTGTCTGGAACGGTTCTGTGTTGCAATCGATTATTCCCCAGCTGATTTTCATGGGGGTGATCAGCAGTCTCGCCGTGCTGACGCAAGGGCGCATTTTCGGCGAGAAGGTGCCGCTCAATACGGCACCCTTCACGTTATTCGGTCTTGCGCTCGCGATCTTTCTGGCGTTTCGCAATAACGCCAGCTACGAGCGGTTCCAGGAGGCGCGCCATCTCTGGGGCAACCTGTTGAACGCCGCGCGGGCGCTGACGTCGCAGATGCTGTGTTACGTCCCGGACAGCGCCGACAGGCTTGCCACGGCCCGTATCCTGATTGCGAGTGTCTATGCGCTGAAGCACCAGTTGCGAAGAACCGACCCGACGCCAGACCTCCTTCGCCTGCTCGGGCGCACGCGAACCGAGGCGTTGCAGCACACCTGCTACAAGCCGTCTGTGCTTCTCAATGAGCTTCGTCGCGACTTCGCCGATCTGCAATGCCGGGCATCGATAACGGACACGAAGCTCTGGATGCTCGACGCTCAGATCAACGAATTGGGAAAGACCGTTGGAGGATGTGAGCGGATCGCGTCCACGCCCATTCCGTTTGCTTACAGCGTGCTGCTTCACCGAACCGTCTACGCGTATTGTGTTTTGCTGCCGTTCGGTCTTGTCGATTCGACGGAGTTGTTCACGCCGCTGCTTTGCGTCTTCTTCGCCTATACGCTGATTGCGCTCGAAGCGATTGCCAGTGAAGTCGCGGAGCCGTTCAGTCTCGCGCCGAATGCGCTGGCGCTCGACGCCATGACCCGCAACATCGAGCGATCGATTCTCGAACTGTGCGGGTGTGACATTCCCGACGAGGTCGCACCGGTGCGCGCTTATCAACTGACGTAAAAGGGCGCATCGACGCATCCGTCAGTGTCCAGCGTGCCGCTAGCGGGCGCATATCGCGGCGAGCTTGCCGACCGTGATCACCGCCTGCTCGATTTCGTTCGACCACGGGCTGCTGTAATTGAGGCGGATGAAATTGCGGTAGGTCGTCTCCGAGACCGAGAACATGTAGCCCGGTCCGATGGTGATGCCCTGGTCGAGAGCAAGCTTGTAGAGCCGCATCGCGTCGACCTGCGGCGGCAGTTCGACCCACAGCACGTAGCCGCCCGCGGGGTTGGACATGCGCGTACCCTCGGGAAAGAAACGCGAGACGGTCGCCTTCATGAGCCTTGCCTGCTGCGCATACGCCTTGCGCACCCTTCGCAGATGATGCTCGAAACCATCGCGTTCGAGGAATTCCGCAATCGCCAGTTGCGGAATCGCCGGAGAGGTCAACGTGTTCAGGAACTTGAGCTTCTCGACCTGATCGCGGTAGCGCCCCGGCAACGCCCAGCCGATCCGGTAGGCTTCCGTCAGACTCTTCGAGAACGACGAGCAATGAAGTACCAGTCCCTTCGTATCGAAAGACTTCAACGTGCTGGGGTGCGTGCCGCTGAAGTGCAGTTCGTTGTAGACACCGTTTTCGATGACCGGAATATCCCGCTTCGTCAGGAACCCGACCAGCTCGCGCTTGCGCTCGTCAGGCATCTGGAAGCCCAGCGGATTCTGGAAGTTCGGCATGACCATGCAGGCGGCGACAGGCTGCGTCTCCACGATCGCAGCGAGCGCCTCGATATCGATGCCATGCTCCGGATGCGTCGATACCTCGATCGCCTTCATGCCCATCCGTTCGATCGCATGAAGCATCGCGTAGAACGTCGGCGACTCGACGGCGATCACGTCGCCGGGTTTCGCGACCGCCTGAAGACAGAGATTGATCGCCTCTGTCGCACCGACCGTGATGATGATCTCGTTCGGATCGACGGCCATGCCGTTCTCGAGGTAGCGACGCGCGATCTGCCGCACGAGCTTCGCGTTGCCGGGCGGTAGCGCGTCCGTCACGCCCCACTGCGTGTTGCTTCGGCCCGCGTCGTAGGCGTACCGGTTGATCCTGTCGAATGGAAACAGACTGGGGTCGGGGTAGGGTGAACCGAGCGGCACCGCATCGTCGACACCGATCGAGCGCAGCGTCGAAAGCACCAGCCGGCTGACGTCAACCGGCGACGAAATCGGAACCGGTTTCGACGGCCGGAGTTCAAGCGTCTTTCGCTCGCCCTCATCGTTCTGGAAGTTGACGAAATAGCCGGACTGGGGCCTGCTTGTCACGAGGCCGCGGCTTTCGAGCAGCAGATACGCGCGGATAGCCGTCGTGACGCTGATCCGGTGCTGCTGGCTGGTCTGCCTTACCGACGGCAGGCGTTCGCCATGAACGTACACGCCTTGGCGGATCGACTTCTCGATGTCGTCTGCAAGCTTCTCATAGAGATTCATCCGACGATTCCCCTGGCGTTTCGTTGCGACAAGTTGTCATGGCCTCCTGATGGCCTGTCCGCGCTCGCACCGGCAGGCGTTCGCCCGGTGCCGGGATCGTAGCAGAACTGTACTGGTGCGAGGCGGCCCGATTTGTGCACTCCGCGACTACCTCTGCGGTCTTACTCTTTCTTCCATTGAACAGGCGGTGCAGGGTCCCGATGCCGGGACCTTGCTGCGCGTAATACTGGAGCCAGGGCATGGAAGAGGTAAAACCGAAGGGAAGCGGCAACGCATGCCGTCAGCGGTCCGCAGGCCGGGGCGCTGACAGCGATGGCGGCGCGAGAGCAGGCTGCGCATCATGAATCTGCTGGAAGCCATGCGCATTTACGTCAGGGTAGTCGAGCGCGGAAGTATCTCCAGCGCGGCACGAGACCTCAACATCGGGCAGCCGGCCGCGAGCGAGCGCATCGAGCGGCTGGAGAAACACCTTGGCTGCCGGTTGTTGCTCCGTAGCGCACGCGCGTTCAACTGCACGCCCGAGGGCGTCACCTTCTACGAGCACAGCAGGAAGATTCTGGGCGCCGTCGAGCAGGCTATCGCCGCGGTGTCGAACGATGAGCAGATCCTTAAGGGTACGATTCGCATCGCGGCGCCGCACTGCTTTGGCGAGACGGTTGTGCCGGAGGCGTTGACGCGGGTTCGTGCAGCGTGGCCCGAACTGAATCTGGAACTGGTCCTGAACGACAGGATCGTCGATCTCGTGACGGAGGGGGTCGACATCTCCTTCCGTCTTGGGCAACTCGGAGAGGGGGCGTTCGTTGCGCGTCAGCTCGGCCAGGTTGGGCGCATCCTCGTTGCCGCGCCGGGCTATTTGAGCCAGCATGGTCCGGTTGCCGGGCCGGGTGACCTGGTGAGCCACCCGTTCATTCGCGTCCAGGGGATGTTCGGCACGGACCAGTTGCCGCTCAGACACCTGGCGAGCGTCGTGGAGAGCGCACCGATCCATACGGCGATCAAGACCAGTCACTGGCGGCCCATGTATGAAATGATTCTCTCGGGCGTCGGCATCGGGGTGCTGGAAGAGCCGGCGTGCGTCGATGCGCTTGCAGAGGGCCGGCTGGTCCGCATACTGCCGCAGTTCGACGTGCGCCCTTTCGAGCTGAACGTGCTGACCCAGGCGCAGCGTCCGGTGCCGCCACGGGTACGGATGGTCGTGACGATGTTAAAGACGTGCATTCCGGAAATCGTCGGAAGGGTACACGTCGACTGTGACGAAGCGACAGGTTGCCTTGACGTACTTCCCGACGATGATGTTTCCACGCTTCTGAAATCACCGTTGCGGGCCTGAGCCCGCAACGGTGACGGCGAGCGGATCTGGACAGACGCCGCCTATTCCGCCTGCGTCACCGAGACCGATGCTTCGCTCGTCAGCATCAGGAAGGTCAGCGTCTCGCGCAGATAGAGACGCACGACTGAGTCGGTATGGCTCGCGTAGCCAATCGACAGGTCTTCGCCAAGATGTAGCTCGAAGTCGCCGCCGCGCATGGACAGCACGCAGCCGCCCGCGAGCGCGGGCGCCCAGATGATGTCGCCGTTCACGATCCGCTTGATGTGCTCGATGACGGGATAGCCCTGATCGCTTGCCTTGCCAAGCGCTGTGTACGCATCGGCGCCGAGCAGCACGGAATAGGGGCCGTCGACACCGGCGAGCCGTAGTTGTTCGAGCGCGGTGCTGATCGCGCCCGGATAGTCGCTGACGTCGGCCGGCAGCGCGAGCGACGGATTCGACGAACCTTCGCGAATGCCGCCGATACCCGCAGCCTGATACCCGTCGAAGATCGCGCGGTCCTCGACATAGGCGAGCTCTTTGGCGGCATCTTTCGCCGGCTGCCAGTCGGCATCTTTCGCGCCGCGCTCGACGCTGTCGATCGCATCGCGCTGCAATTCGAACGGCACGGTCAGCTGAACGAAGGCCTTGACCTCGGACAGCCTCGCGACGACGCCTTGCTGCGGCGAGGCGACCGTGGTCTGATGCCCCGTGCCGACGCTCGTCAGTTCCGCGCCGCCCGGACCCTTGACGTCGACCACGCGACGGCCGGCGACGGAGCGCTTGAACGTGCGCGCTACTTCCTCTTCGATCTGCGACCACGCGGCACGGGAGATGGGGGCAAGTTCGCGATGCAGGTTATTCATGCTGTGAGCTTCCTTTGAGAGAGCCAATATTCAGCGAGCCGTCGTGATGCGGCGCGATGGACGAAGACGGTTCGGACTGCTGGCCGGCAACGGCGGTTTGCGGATCGCGGTCAGCGAGCGCCTCGAGCAAGTCGGCCGAAGGCACGAAGAAGAGGCCACCCGTGACCGGGCGACTATAGTCGAGCAGCCGGTCGTAATTGCCCGGCGGCCGTCCGACGAACATGTTCTCCAGCATCTGCTCGATCGGCGCGGGCGAACGCGCGTAACCGATGAAGTAGGTGCCGAACTCGCCCGCGCCGGGACGCCCGAACGGCATGTTGTCCCGCAGGATTTTCACATCCTCGCCGTTCTCTTCGAGCGTTGTCAGCGAGCTGTGCGATGACGACGGTTTGACCGCTGCGTCGAGTTCGATGTCGGACAACTTCGTGCGACCGATAATGCGCTCCTGCGTCTCGACGGAAAGCGCATTCCAGCCAGTCATGTCGTGAAGATACTTCTGCACGAGGACATAGCTGCCGCCCACGAAGTCCGGATCCTCGTCACCGATGAGAGTGAAATCGGCGGCCTCGCGATCCGTCGGATTTTCGGTGCCGTCGACGAAGCCCACCATGCTGCGTAAATCGAAGTAGCGGAAACCATGCACTTCATCCACCACCGAGACCGCGTCGCGCAGCCGCCCTGTCAGCTGCGTGGCGAGCTCGAAACAGAGATCCATCTGGTCTGCGCGGATGTGCAGCAGGATATCCCCGGGCGTGCCCACGGCGTGGCGTTCGCCTTCGCCGAATTCGCGAAACGGATGCAGCCCAGCGGGACGCGGAGTGCCGAACAGCGTGTCCCACGCGTCGGAGCCGAAGCCGCACACGCACGACAGGTTGCCTGCGGGGACGCGCTTGCCGACCGAGCGCACGAGGGCGGCGATATCCGCGCACCACGCGCGCACCGTGCCGGCTGCTTCATCGCCGCCCACAAGGGTCGCGACGATGAAGATCGCGCTACGCGTGACGACGTTATTGCAAACGGCTTGCGATTCTGGCGTGTCTTTGGGCATGGGACTGGATGTTGATAAACCGTTATGGATTCCGGCAACAGCCGAACGAATGTTTCCCGCTTCGCGATGATGAGCCTGAAACGGACACGCGTCGCATTTCCGAAGGACCGAAGCAGGTTTGCTGTTGTGTTCGCAGATGTTATACCGTGAGGCTGTCTTATGGAAACTGCAGAAGGGCTTTGCGACGCGTCCGGATGCGGGACAGGGCCGTCCCCTCTCAATTCACTGTTTATTTCGATACTTCATATCGGGTCCGGCGATTTCTTTTTCTCCTGCGGTATCGTTACCATCGATGCAGGCGGGCCGTTTTCGCTATCAAGGCAGGAGTGCGGTCAAAAATTAATATGGATTCCAAAACGGTATGAACGGATCATCTGATTGCCTTGAATGGACTAAACCTTGATCGATTGGCGCTAACTCCGGGCCGACAGGAGACGCGATGTCTGAAACAAGCCGTGATACCGGAAAGACGTATCGTCAACGCCTGATATGGTTCGTTGCGTTGTGGCTGCTCGGCGTCGCCGGGGCGGCGCTCCTCGCGCTACCGTTCCATCTTCTCGTCGCCGCGGCAATGCACCGGTGACACTGCAGATCGACGCCGCTGGATCGAAGCCAGGCTGCGTGCCGATCATCCCGGGCAGTCGTCTGCGTTGATGTTCTCGCGACCCTTGCAGTTCTCGCGCGTCCGCGCGGAGTGGAAATATCGCCTGCTATCTGCGGACTAAGGGATTTCCCCAGGTCGCGATCACTAAGAAAAATTCAGTGAACCTGAATCGCCAGGCAGTCGGCTACAAATGATCGATATCTCGCGTGACATCGGCGCGCGTCTACAGACAGGCCACTGTTTCAAAAGGGAATTATTCCGATCTACCCAGATTTGCCGCGCCGCGAGATTCAGGTTCGAGACGAACAACACTCCCGCTGAGCAGCCCCTGGCGAAACAATCCCCGCGCCCCTTCTTGAATTTGTCACCGCCCGTCCATATAATTAGCACTCGCTGCACGAGAGTGCTAACAACATTTCCGGTTGGCCCTGCCAGCCGGGTTTTCTCAGCGTTCTTCAGTCTCAATCCAGAGAGGAGTATGTATGAACCTTCGTCCTTTGCATGATCGCGTGATCGTCAAGCGTCTTGACCAGGAAACCAAGACTGCGTCGGGCATCGTGATCCCCGAAGCCGCAGCGGAAAAGCCGGATCAAGGCGAAATCCTCGCAGTCGGCCCGGGCAAGCGTGACGACAAGGGTGCGCAGATCGCACTCGACGTGAAAGTGGGCGATCGCGTCCTGTTCGGCAAGTACGCTGGCCAGACCGTCAAGGTCGATGGCAACGAACTGCTGGTGATGCGTGAAGAAGACATCATGGCCGTGGTGCAGAAGTAAGCGAAAAATCGCTGAAATCCCGGCTATATCCCAGAGAATTCAAGGAGTTTGAAGATGGCAGCTAAAGACGTCGTATTCGGTGATTCCGCCCGTGCCAAGATGGTTGAAGGCGTGAACATCCTCGCGAACGCTGTGAAGGTCACGCTGGGTCCGAAGGGCCGCAACGTGGTCCTGGAACGCAGCTTCGGCGGCCCGACGGTCACGAAGGACGGTGTTTCGGTCGCAAAAGAGATCGAACTGAAAGACAAGCTCCAGAACATGGGCGCACAGATGGTCAAGGAAGTGGCTTCCCGGACCAGCGACAACGCAGGCGACGGCACGACGACGGCAACCGTTCTCGCGCAATCGATCGTTCGCGAAGGCATGAAGTACGTCGCATCGGGCATGAACCCGATGGACCTGAAGCGCGGTATCGACAAGGCTGTGACGGCCGCTATCGAAGAACTGCGCAAGATCAGCAAGCCGTGCACGACGAACAAGGAAATCGCCCAGGTTGGCGCGATCTCCGCGAACAGCGATTCGTCGATCGGTGACCGCATCGCTGAAGCGATGGACAAGGTCGGCAAGGAAGGCGTCATCACCGTCGAAGACGGCAAGTCGCTGCAAGACGAGCTGGACGTTGTCGAAGGCATGCAGTTCGACCGCGGCTACCTGTCGCCGTACTTCATCAACAACCCGGACAAGCAGGTCGCTGTGCTCGAAAACCCGTTCGTGCTGCTGCACGACAAGAAGGTTTCGAACATTCGTGACCTTCTCCCGGTGCTCGAGCAAGTCGCCAAGGCTGGCCGTCCGCTGCTGATCATCGCTGAAGACGTCGAAGGCGAAGCACTGGCAACGCTGGTGGTGAACAACATCCGTGGCATCCTGAAGACCGTTGCTGTGAAGGCTCCGGGCTTCGGCGACCGTCGCAAGGCCATGCTCGAGGACATCGCTATCCTGACGGGTGGCCAGGTCATCGCTGAAGAAACCGGCCTGACGCTCGAAAAGGCAACGCTGGCCGAACTGGGCCAGGCGAAGCGCATCGAAGTGGGCAAGGAAAACACGACGATCATCGACGGCGCTGGCGAAGGTGCAACGATCGAAGCACGCGTGAAGCAAGTGCGTATGCAGATCGAGGAAGCAACGTCGGACTACGACCGTGAAAAGCTGCAGGAACGCGTTGCCAAGCTGGCAGGCGGCGTTGCGGTGATCAAGGTTGGCGCTGCGACCGAAGTCGAAATGAAGGAAAAGAAGGCACGTGTCGAAGACGCACTGCACGCAACGCGCGCGGCTGTGGAAGAAGGCATCGTGGCAGGTGGCGGTGTTGCGCTGATCCGCGCTCGCACGGCTATCGCTGGTCTGAAGGGCGCTAACGCCGATCAGGACGCAGGTATCAAGATCGTGCTGCGCGCGATGGAAGAACCGCTGCGCCAGATCGTCACGAACGGCGGCGAAGAAGCCAGCGTCGTGGTGGCAGCAGTTGCAGCAGGCAAGGGCAACTACGGCTACAACGCAGCAACGGGCGAGTACGTCGACCTGGTCGACGCAGGTGTTGTGGACCCGACGAAGGTGACGCGCACGGCGCTGCAAAACGCAGCTTCGGTCGCCGGTCTCCTGCTGACGACGGACGCAGCTGTCTGCGAACTGCCGAAGGAAGATGCACCGATGGGCGGCGGTATGCCCGGCGGCATGGGCGGCATGGGCATGGACATGTAATTCCGGTTCCCGGGCCTTCGCGGCCCGGTCTGGAACACATGTGGGAAGCGCGTCGAAAGATGCGCGGCCCAAAAAGAAAACCCGCAGAAATGCGGGTTTTTTTCTGCGCGGACGGTTTGTTGTTTCATCAAACCGTCTCGCGCGGGGAAGAGCCGAAAAGCTCAGTGACGCGCTTCGTCCGGCGGCGCGCCCTTACCGCTTGCACGCGGCGTTTCTTCGTCTTCATTGCTGCGTGCCCAGAAGAAACGGTCGGGCATATACGCGCCCATGCCGGGACGAAACGCGGCGCGCGTCGCCTGATACAGGTACTCCTGCGCTTCGCGCACGGCTTCAGCTGGATCCTGACCATTGGCGAGCAACGCGGCGATCGCCGCGCCGAGCGTATCGGTCATGCCCATGATGCGGTTCGGGCCGCGATCCCACATATCCTGACGCAACTGGCCGTCTTCGCTGAAAAGCGTGTTGACCAGGCGATGCGTGCCCGTTTCCGCCGACAGGATGTACTCGCACCCCTGCGACAACAAATGGGAGATCGCTGCATCGAGGCTCGGTGCCTCGGCGTCGCCATCGGGTTGCGCGAGCGCGAGCAGGGTGGCGAAATCGGCGACGAGCAGCGTGGTTTGCGGTGCGAGTAGATCGGCGATGGCTTCGCGCAGTTCGTCGGCGGCGAGCACATGTTCGTCGTCGAGCGTGAAGTCGGGCGCGAGGATCAGCGGAATGTCGTCGTAGTCAGCAACCACTTCGGCGATGGCGCTCACCACTTCGGCACGCGTCGCCGCGCCGACCTTGAACGCGGCGATCGGCATGTCTTCGAGCAGCATCCGCGCCTGCGTGGCGACGACCTCGGGGTCGAGACCGGTGACCTCATCGCAGCTTGCCGAATCGCGTACGGTGTAACCGGTAAGTACGGAGACGCCGTGGCATCCCATGCTGGCCAGCGTCATCAGATCCGCCTGGATGCCGGAGCCGCCGGTCGGATCGGAGAGGCCGAAGGTGAGGACGATCGGAGGAGTGTCGCTGGGCATGAAAATCTTGCTGGATTGATCAAAAAGGGTGCCAGGCACGTGGCCCGGGGTTGCCCCAATTATGCGGCCTAATCTGATGCCAGGGCGTTTTTTCGAGCGCCAGTGCAAATTCATGCCCGGGTTGACCTGAATCACGCGCGGGCCTGGCCAGGATCGCTAGGCATGGGGGCAGCAACACGGTACCATCATGGTCCTGATTCAACCGACTTTTTAGACTTTTCGACGCGGCATAAGAATGGAATATCAAAGCTGGATGTGCCTGATCTGCGGCTGGATCTACGACGAAGAAGCCGGTTTGCCAGATGAAGGGATCGCGCCGGGAACCCGCTGGGCAGACGTCCCGATCAACTGGACCTGCCCGGAATGCGGCGCCCGCAAGGAAGACTTCGAGATGGTCCAGATCTGACCGGTTCGCCGGTCGGATACGTTGCGTGTGCCTGGGTTGTGCCTGTCGCTGCGTAATGCCTGAGGTATTCGCGGGCAATGGTGCGAGGCCGCTGCGCTCGTCGTTGCCGGCCGGGTATCGCATTGACGCGCCGGGACCGGCGTCGTTCTGGCTGTGTCGCAAGGGTAGTGCTCATCGTACCGTCTACGCGCCGACGCGCGACGCGCACCGCTGGACGCGCGTCACCTTCCGGAGCGCAGAGGGCCCACAGGTGTCTTCGTCGACTATCCATGTTCGCTAGCCACGCTACCACCGGTTCCTTCGAAGCCTTGCCTAATCCGCGCGGCGGCATCGTACGCAGTGCGGAATCCGCGCTTGCCGAAGCGCGGCTCGCGCTGGTGCAGCGCGAGGATCCCACTGCGCCGCTGCTCCAGGCTGCGCGCGCACTGCGCGAGGCGGGCTGGCTGGCGGCGCATCGCTTCGCCAATGCGCTTGCGCTGGCCTCTTCGATGGCGCAAGCCGACGCGCCCCACGACGACAGGAATCGCACCGCGCTGAGCGATGCGCTCGAAGTATTCCGCGAGGCCGTTGGCCGGCACAACCTGCGCGAGCTGTCGTGTTCGCCGGCGCTGTTCGCGCACTATCGCGCGCTTGGCCAGCAGATCGCCCAGCACACGCCCGGGTATGCCACGACGTTCGAAGATCTCGCGCTCGCTGCTCGACCCGTGCCGCCCGTTACGCTGCATGCCCAACCGGCCGGCACGCTGGCGCATCTGCGCGCCCGCTACGAACGCGCGCTGTTGCCCGTTCTGCGCGCGCATCCGCTTGAGGGTGCGCCGCCGCCGAATATTCACGGTGCGCTCGACGAACTCGATGCCTGTCTCGCCGAGGCTGCCGGCCCCGATCCATACGATTTCTGGCGTCTCGCCGCGGCGTGCGCCCGCGCGCTGCGCGCGGGCGGGAACGCCGCCGACGCGTCCGGTAGCGCCCGTCATTTCTACGCCCGCTGCAATCTTGTCTTCGCCGATCACGCGCGCGGCACGCCGCTCGCGCCGCGCTCGCTCGTACGGGCGACGCTCGCCACGCTCTGGCGCGACTACGCACTCTTCGGCGCCTCGGCCGAAGATGCCGGTCAGGTCGAACTGCTGCACGACTACGGCTTGACGGTCGACTGGCATGTGGCGGGCACGCAGGCGTCGGAGGCGCTGTGGGAGGCGGAAACCGCCCAGGCCGAATCAGCCGCCGTGCGTACCGCGCGTACCCGCGACCTCGGCGTGCTGACGGTGAACGCGCATGCGTATGAAGATTTCCTCCAGACCGCCGACGCCGCGATCGTCGCGTTATCCGACCATGCCCGGCAGGCCGACAATCCCGAGAAAGCCGACCCCAGCGCTGCGTTGCAGGCCGGCGACGCAGCGTATCGGCTCGGTTCGGCCGCCTGTGCGCTGGGTCTTGGCCACGTCGCGCTGCTGGCGGATGCGCTCGGGCTTGCGTGGCGGCGTCGCGCACATGCGGGCGTGACGACGCCGGCGGTGCGCTCGCACACGATCGTCGACGCCCCGGACGCCCGTTCGCTGGATCACGCCGCCGAGGCGTTGCGGGCGATGTTGCACAAGATAGCGGCAGGCGTCGCACCGGCCGACAGCAGCGCCGCGCTCGCCGCGCTCACGCGCGCGATCGAGCAGGGCGGCGCGCCCGACCCGGCGCGGGCCGGCGCGGCGTGAGCCGCAAAATGAAGCGCGGCGCAGGCGCGAACCCTGCTATATGACGGACGCGTGCCGTTAACAAGGGAACCGCGATGGAAACACCACGGAACCAGCGCAGACAGCACCGCGTGTAACAGCTGAACTGTCGGCCCATGAAACCTCGCGAGCCGGAACGCGGGTAGCCCGCGAAGTGCCTGACAGGCCGCCGCTCCACGCGTGATAAAGTGCAATATCCACGCCGTCGACGGAGCCCTGCGAACCGTGTCGCCCACGCGCCTTTTCCATGCGTTCCTGCGTACGCTCGAAGCCCGCCATTCCGCACCGTCTTTGCTAAAATTCGAACCATGTCCATGAGTACCGATCGCATCAACCTGACCAATCAGTTCCTGATTGCCATGCCGAGCATGGCGGATCCCACATTTTCAGGCACGGTGGTCTACCTGTGCGATCACAGTGAGCGCGGCGCGCTCGGCCTCGTCATCAACCGGCCGACCGATATCGACCTGGAAGCGCTCTTCAATCGCATCGATCTGAAGCTCGAGATCGAACCTCTGCTGCATGTTCCCGTGTACTTCGGCGGCCCGGTGCAAACCGAGCGCGGCTTCGTGCTGCACGATCCGAAAGACGGTACGCCGTACACGTCGTCGATGTCGGTGCCGGGCGGGCTTGAAATGACCACGTCGAAAGATGTGCTCGAAGCCGTCGCCAGCGGTACGGGGCCGGAGCGCTTCCTGCTTACGCTCGGCCATGCCGGCTGGGGCGCGGGGCAACTCGAGGAAGAAATCTCGAAGAACGGCTGGCTCACTGTCGAAGCCGATCCGAAGATCGTTTTCGACGTGCCCGCCGAAGAGCGGCTCGAAGCGGCGCTGTCGCTGCTTGGCATCAATCTGTCGATGCTTTCGGGCGAAGCAGGCCACGCATGAGCCTTTCAGGCGGACGTGAGGCAACGCTCCTTGCGTTCGACTATGGCGAAAAACGTATCGGTGTCGCCGTCGGCAATTTGCTGACGCGTCATGCGCGGGCGCTCGTCGTCGTGCAGAACCGCAGCCGTGAATACCGCTTCGAAGCCGTCGGCAAACTGATCGGCGAATGGAAGCCCGATGCGCTCGTCGTCGGCCTGCCGATGCATCCCGATGGCACGCCACATGAAATGACGCAGCTCGCCAAACGCTTCGGCAACCAGCTGAATGGGCGCTTCAATCTGCCGGTCACCTGGGTCGACGAACGCTATTCGTCGGTCGAGGCGAAGGCGGAGATCCGTGCCGGCAACGGCCGCGCCGACATGCTCGACGCCGAAGCCGCCAGCATCATCCTCCAGCAATATCTAGACGGACTACCCGACGATCATGAGTTCCATTGACGCCGAGGCGCTGTATCGCGCCGTCCTCGAACAGATTCGCGCGGCATATGGCGCGGCGATCACGACACCCGCAGGCGCCGAAGGCAGCATCGTGCTCGCCGGCATCTACAGCGGCGGCGCGTGGCTCGCCGAACGGCTCGCCCGCGACCTGAAGATGGCGAGTTTTGGTGTCGTCAACGTGGCGCTTCATCGCGACGACTACGCGAAGCGCGGTCTGCACGCGCAGGCGAGCCCGACTTCGCTGCCGTTCGATGTGGACGGCAGCAGGATCGTGCTCGTCGATGACGTGCTCGGCACCGGCCGCACGGTACGCGCCGCGTTGAACGAGCTGTACGACTATGGACGTCCGGCTTCGATGGAACTGGCGGTGCTCGCCGATCGTGGCGGGCGCGAGTTGCCGATTGCCGCGCGCTTTACCGGCGGCACGGTCGACGTGCCGGCCGATGCGACGCTTGTCCTGGCACGCAGCGAAGGCGACGACCCGACGTTCACGTTTCACACGGAAGCGCGCGCCGACTGAGCGGGCGAACCGGATGCGGATCGCCGCGGCTTTCTCCGGCGGCCGCGCGCGCTGCCAGGCAAGCGGCGAGCGCCAACGCACACATTCCAGCACACGTTTTAACGCAGCAGGTACACGATGAACACCGCGACCCCAGGTTCCACCGACAGCAGCGCCGCCGCGGACCGGTTCCGCTTCGGCTTTCTGAAGGACAACCCGCAGCTCACCAAAAACGGCGAGCTCAAACATCTGCTGACGATCGAAGGCTTGCCGAAGTCGATCGTCAATCACATTCTCGACACGGCCGAGCAGTTCGTCAGCGTGACGGATCGCGAGGTGAAGAAGGTGCCGCTGTTGCGCGGCAAGTCGGTGTTCAATCTCTTCTTCGAGAATTCGACCCGCACGCGCACGACGTTCGAGATCGCCGCGAAGCGTCTTTCCGCGGACGTGATCAACCTGAACATCAACGCGTCGTCGACGAGCAAGGGCGAGTCGCTGCTCGACACGATCAACAACCTCTCCGCGATGCACGCCGACATGTTTGTCGTGCGTCACGCGTCGAGCGGCGCGCCGTACCTGATCGCCGAGCACTGCGCGCCGCACGTGCATGTGATCAACGCAGGCGACGGACGTCACGCGCACCCGACCCAGGGTCTGCTCGACATGTACACGATCCGTCACTACAAGAAGGATTTCACGAACCTGCGTGTGGCGATCGTCGGAGACATCCTGCATTCGCGGGTCGCGCGTTCTGACATTCATGCGCTCACCACGCTCGGCGTGCCGGAAGTGCGCGCCATCGGCCCGCGCACGCTGCTGCCGGGCGGGCTGGAACAGATGGGCGTGCGCGTGTTCCACAACCTCGACGAAGGGTTGAAGGACGTCGACGTGATCATCATGCTGCGTCTGCAGAACGAGCGGATGAGCGGCGCGCTGCTGCCTTCGGCGCAGGAGTACTTCAAGAGCTGGGGGCTGACGCCCGAACGTCTTGCGCTCGCGAAGCCCGATGCGATCGTGATGCACCCCGGCCCGATGAACCGCGGCGTCGAAATCGATTCGCAGGTGGCGGATGGTCCGCAGTCGGTGATCCTGAATCAGGTGACGTTCGGTATCGCGGTGCGCATGGCGGTGATGGGCATTGTCGCCGGCAATCACGGCTGAAATGCGACGACCGAACTTCTTGCGCGAACACGCGGCACGCAACGAAACGCAGAAAAAAGGCAGCAAATGAAGATTCATATCCAGGGTGGCACGCTGATCGATTCGGTAGCGGGCACCGAACAGCGGCAGGACATCTACATCGAAGCCGGCAAGATCGTCGCCCTTGGCAACGCGCCTGCGGATTTTCATGCGACGAAGACGATCGATGCCAAAGGGCTGTCGATCGCGCCGGGTCTGGTCGATCTGTCGGCGCGTCTGCGCGAGCCGGGGTTCGAGCACAAGGCGACGCTCGAATCCGAGATGGCCGCGGCGCTCGCGGGCGGCGTGACGAGTCTCGTGTGCCCGCCCGATACCGATCCGACGCTCGATGAACCGGGTCTCGTCGAGATGCTCAAGTTTCGCGCGCTCAAGCTCAACCAGGCGCATGTGTATCCGCTCGGCGCGCTGACCGTCGGCCTGAAGGGCACGACGATCACCGAAATGGTCGAGCTGACGGAAGCCGGTTGTATCGGCTTTTCGCAGGCCGATGTGCCGGTGATCGATACGCAGGTTCTGCTGCGCGCGCTGCAATACGCGAGCACGTACGACTACACCGTGTGGCTGCGTCCGCAGGATGCGTATCTCGCGAAGGGTGGCGTGGCGGCGAGCGGCGCGCTGGCTTCGCGGCTCGGCTTGTCGGGTGTGCCGGTTTCCGCCGAGACGATCGCGCTGCATACGATTTTCGAACTCGTCCGCGTGACGGGTGCGCGCGTGCATCTTTCGCATGTGTCGTCGGCGGCCGGCGTCGCGCTCATGCGTGCGGCGAAGGCCGAAGGGCTTCCGGTGACGTGCGACGTGACCGTGAACCACGTGCATCTGATCGACGTCGATATCGGCTACTTCGATGCGCAGTACCGGCTCGACCCGCCGCTGCGCCAGCAGCGCGATCGCGAAGCGATCCGCGCGGGCCTCGTCGATGGCACGATCGATGCGATCTGCTCCGACCACACGCCCGTCGACGACGACGAAAAACTGCTGCCGTTCGCCGAAGCCACGCCGGGAGCGACCGGACTCGAACTCTTTCTGTCGCTGACGGTGAAGTGGGCGAGCGAAGCGAATGTGCCGCTGGCGAAGGCGTTGAACCGCATTACGTCGTCGCCGGCTGACGTGCTGAAGCTGCCTGCCGGGCGCGTCGCCGTGGGCGCCGTGGCCGACCTGTGCGTGTTCGATGCGAACGGGCACTGGCGCGTCGAGCCGCGTGCGCTGAAGAGCCAGGGGCACAACACGCCATTCCTCGGCTACGAACTGCCGGCGCGCGTGCGCGCGACGATCGTCGCGGGTCATCTCGCGTTCGAACAGCGTTGATGCGTGATTGACAGAACATCGATACAGGAACGGAAAGCGTCGAACATGAAGCTCGCGTTTCGCAAGACACGACTGGTTGCGCATCTGTTGCACGGCATGTGGACGGTTGCGACGCGTTTTCCGCGCGCATCCGCCGGTGAGCGGCTCGAACTCAACCGCGCGTGGTCGCTGAAGATGCTGCGGCTGTGCGGCATGCACCTCGTCGTGCATAACGACGAGGCGCGGCTCGATGCGGGCGCGCTTGTCGTGGCGAACCACGTTTCGTGGATCGATATCTACGTGATCAACGCATGGCGACCGACGCCGTTTGTGTCGAAGGCCGAGATTCGCAACTGGCCGGTGGTGGGGTGGCTGGCCGAGCAGCTTGGCACCGTGTTTATCCAGCGCGAGAAACGCAGCGACGCGAGACGGATCGTGCATGAACTGGCTGAACGGCTGGGCGCGGGCGAACTGGTGTGCGTGTTTCCCGAGGGCACGACGTCCGATGGTCTCGCGCTGCTGCCGTTTCATGCGAACCTGTTTCAGGCGGCGGTGTCGGCTTCTTGCCCTGTGCAGCCGGTGTGTCTCATGTATGAGGATGCGCAGGGGCGGCAGTCGACGACGCCTGCGTATATCGACGATCTCACGCTCAGCGATTCGTTGAATGCGATGCTGAAAGGCGGTCCGCTGACCGCGCATGTTTATGTCGGGGCGCCGCTGGCTTCGGGGGCTGACAGGCGGTCGCTGGCGGCGGAAGCGGAGGCGGTGGTGGGGCGGGCGTTGAGGGGGATGCAGGGTGTTGGGCAGACCGCAAAAGGCGTGAAATTCCCAGACCGCGAAGCAGTGAATTTTTGATGAATTTCGTTAAGCTATAGTTTTGCTGGGCGACGAGACTGCAAGAGGGTGTTCAGGGCATATTTAAATCCTTGGAAATGGAGATTCGATGACGAGCGCTGTCGTAACCGGGGTGTCGGGTCAGGATGGTGCCTACCTTTCCCAATTGTTACTGGAAAAAGGCTATACCGTCTACGGATCGTACAGACGGACCAGTTCTGTCAATTTCTGGCGGATGGAAGAACTGGGGGTGCTGGGTCATCCGAATCTGCATCTGATCGAACACGACCTGACAGATCCAGGTTCGACATTTCGCCTCGTCGAAAAGGCCAAGCCGCGTGAGATCTACAACCTGGCTGCGCAAAGCTTCGTGGGCGTGTCGTTTGATCAACCCGTCACAACGGCGGAAATCACGGGCCTCGGCGCCGTCAATCTGCTAGAGGCCATCCGCGTACTCGATCAGTCCATCCGGTTCTATCAGGCATCGACCTCCGAGATGTTTGGCAAGGTGCAGGCTGTGCCGCAAACGGAGTCCACGCCGTTCTATCCGAGAAGTCCATATGGCGTGGCCAAGCTCTACGCTCACTGGATGACCGTGAACTACCGCGAGTCGTACGGAATATTTGGGGCCAGTGGCATCCTCTTCAATCATGAATCACCGCTGCGAGGCCGTGAGTTCGTGACGCGCAAGATTACCGATTCGGTCGCGAAGATAAAACTCGGCAAGCTCGACGTACTTGAACTGGGCAACCTCGACGCGAAGCGGGATTGGGGATTCGCGAAAGAGTACGTCGACGGGATGTGGCGGATGCTGCAGGCCGACCAGCCTGATACGTTCGTGCTGGCCACGAACAGGACACAGACCGTGCGGGATTTTGTCACCATGTCCTTCAAAGGCGCGGGAATGGACATTGAATGGCGAGGTCGAGCCGAACAGGAAGTGGGCATCGAGCCCGACAGTGGGCGAGTCCTTGTGCGGGTGAACCCGAAATTCTATCGACCGGCGGAAGTCGATCTTTTGATTGGGGATGCGTCCAAGGCGGCCTCCACACTTGGCTGGAAACCGGACACGTCCCTCGAGACCCTTTGCGAAATGATGGTCGATGCAGATATCAGGAGAAACAAGGTTGGATCTTCATTCTGAGCGGCCGATCCGCACGCTGGTTACAGGAGCGAGCGGATTCACCGGTTCATATCTGGTCGGGAACCTGGCTGCGGCCGGCCACGCGATCGCGGACGCCGCGCCGCCGGCGGCGGGCGAACAGCCGGGGGCGTCCGGGCTCGATATTGTGTCGATCGAGGAGTGCCGCAGGGTAATCGACGCGGTCCGTCCGGATTACATCGTGCATCTGGCCGCGATCAGCTTTGTCGGCCACGACGATGCACTCGCGTTCTATCGCGTCAACGTGCTGGGTACGCTCAATCTGCTGCAGGCCTGCGCGGAAGTCGGCCATACCCCGCGTAAGGTGCTGGTCGCGAGCAGCGCGAATGTCTACGGCAACGTCGCGAGCGACGTCATCGACGAGACGTTTCCCCTGGCGCCCGTCAATCACTATGCGGCGAGCAAGGCCGCGATGGAATCGCTGGTTCGAACGTGGTTCGACCGGTTGCCGATTCTGATTACGCGGCCGTTCAATTACACCGGGCGGGGCCAGTCGCCGAACTTCCTGGTGCCGAAGATCGTCGATCATTTCGCGCGACGTGAGACGTCGATATCGCTTGGGAATCTGGATGTCGCGCGAGATTTTTCCGACGTGCGATATGTGGCGCGGGTTTATCAGGCGTTGCTGGAATCGGAAGCTGTTGGTGAGACGGTGAACGTTTGCACGGGGCAGCCGTATACGTTGAAGCAGATCCTCGATATGGCGGCAGGGTTGACAGGCCACCAGCTGGAGGTCCGGGTGGACCCCGCTTTCGTGCGGCAGAGCGACGTCAAGGTACTCGCCGGGTCGCCAGCGAAGCTGCGCTCGCTCGTACCGGACGTCGAGCCGCTCGACTTCCGGGATACGGTGAGATGGATGTTAGACGCGTGATGCCGGTTAGTTACCTGTCCCGCGACACCCCGAGCAGTCCACCTGCGTGACGACGCGGCCCGCGGGATCGCTGGTCAGGCGTATTGCCGAAAGCTGGTTACCCCAGACGCAGCCCGAGTCGAGCCCGATCACGTTATCGCGGACCATCAGGCCAAGCGCTGCCCAGTGGCCGAAAACGACAGTCGTGCTGGCCGATTGTCGCGAGGGCACGTCGAACCAGGGCATGTAACCCGGCGGCGCGGAATTCACTCCGCCGCTCGACGTGAAGTCCATCGAACCTTCCGCGTTGCAAAAACGCATCCGTGTGAGGGCGGTGCACGTCAGACGTAGCCGGTCGATTCCTTTCAGACCCGGTTTCCATCGATTCGGCTCGTTGCCGTACAGGCCCGCGAGCGTTTCCTTCCAGGTCGGCGCACGCAGCGCGCGTTCCAGTTCGCCGGCCATTTCCATCGTGAATGCAGCGTCCCATTGCGGCGGCACGCCCGCATGGACGAGCAGCATGTTGTTCTCGAAGTGCGCGATCGGACGGTGACGCACCCATTCCAGCAGGTCTTCGGCGTCCGGAGCGGCGAGGATTTCGTCGATCGTATCGCCTTTCTTCGCGTTACGGATGCCCGCCGAAACCGACAGCAGATGCAGGTCGTGATTGCCGAGGACTGCGATCGCGCGATCGCCCATCGCGACGAGATCACGCAACGTGGCGAGCGATTCCGGGCCGCGGTTGACGATGTCGCCGGCAAACCACAGTGGCGTGTCGTCGGAAGGGGCGGCTTTCGCCAGGAGTTGCTGGAACTGGGTGCGGCAGCCCTGAAGGTCGCCGAAGGCAAGCGGGGCAGGAGCGTTGGACATGTTTATCGTAAGTCAGGGGTGCGGTGAGGCGTCCGAACCCGATTGAAGACCGGCTCATAGACCATGATGAACGGTCATTATTAACCAGTCTCAGCCTTTATGGGCAGGAACTCCGGCGCAATCCGCCCTCCGGAGGATTTTCTTGCGACCAGCGCCCTGATTGAATGTGAACATTGTCAAGCTGTTTCAAGTTGTTAGGGTTCTAGTTTTTGCTACTGGTCGCTTTATAATCTCGTATTCATAAAAATCAGTGACCGAGCGTCTGATTAGCGCCTGAATGATGTGGCGCCGGGCGTTCACAGGAATCACTCACCGCAATACGGGGTGGCGGGGTCGACATATCGGGGCGTATTCGTCACGCATTCTTGAAAGGAATCCCATGATCCTGGTAACGGGCGGCGCCGGTTTTATCGGTGCCAATTTCGTGCTTGACTGGCTGAATGGTTCGGACGAGCCGGTTCTGAATGTGGACAAGCTCACGTACGCCGGCAACTTGGGGACGTTGAAGTCGCAACAGGACAGTCCGAAGCACATTTTCGTGCGCGCCGATATCTGTGATCGCGCCGCGCTCGATACCCTGCTGGCGGAACACAAGCCGCGCGCCGTGCTGCACTTCGCGGCCGAAAGCCACGTTGATCGTTCGATTCATGGTCCGGCGGATTTCGTGCAGACGAACGTGGTCGGCACTTTTACGTTGCTCGAAGCGGTGCGTAGCTATTGGAACGCGTTGGGCGACACTGAGAAGACGGCTTTTCGCTTTCTGCATGTGTCCACCGATGAGGTATTCGGGTCCCTGTCCGCCACGGATCCGCAGTTTTCGGAAGCCACACCTTATGCACCGAACAGCCCGTATTCCGCGACGAAGGCAGGTTCCGACCATCTGGTGCGCGCATATCACCACACGTACGGCTTGCCGGTACTGACGACGAACTGCTCGAACAACTACGGTCCGTATCAGTTTCCCGAGAAGCTGATCCCGTTGATGATTGCAAACGCGCTGGCGGGAAAAGCGCTGCCGGTTTACGGCGATGGACAGAACGTGCGCGACTGGCTGTATGTTGGCGACCACTGCAGCGCGATTCGCGAAGTACTCGCGCTCGGCACACCGGGCGAGACGTACAACATTGGCGGCTGGAACGAGAAGAAGAACCTCGATGTTGTAAACACGCTGTGCGATCTGCTCGACCGCCTGAAGCCGAAGGCGGGCGGCACGTATCGCGACCAGATCACGTATGTGACGGATCGCCCAGGTCACGATCGCCGGTATGCGATCGACGCGCGCAAGCTCGAGCGTGAACTCGGATGGAAGCCGGCCGAGACGTTCGAAACGGGTCTTGCAAAGACGGTCCAGTGGTACCTTGACAATCAGGCATGGGCGGACGAAGTGGCTTCCGGTGAGTACCGGAAGTGGGTCGAGACCAACTACGCGCAACGCGCGTAAGAGAGCAACGATGGCACGCAAAGGCATCATTCTCGCGGGCGGGTCCGGTACACGGCTCTATCCGATCACGCACGTCGTGTCGAAGCAGCTTCTGCCTGTGTACGACAAACCGATGATCTACTACCCGCTGTCGACGCTGATGATTGCGGGAATCCGCGATGTGCTGATCATCTCGACGCCGCAGGACACGCCGCGCTTCGAAGCGATGCTCGGCGATGGTAGTCAGTGGGGAATGAATATTCAGTACGCTGTTCAACCGTCGCCGGATGGGCTGGCGCAGGCGTTTCTGATCGGGCGTCAGTTCATCAGCAACGACCCGTCTGCACTGATTCTTGGCGATAACATCTTCTACGGTCACGATCTCGCGAAACATCTCGAACGGGCAAGCGCCGGAACGTCGGGTGCGACCGTGTTCGCGTATCACGTGAATGACCCCGAGCGCTACGGCGTTGTGGAATTTGATAAGCAATTCCGCGCGGTCTCGATCGAGGAAAAGCCCGCCAAGCCGAGGTCCAACTATGCAGTGACGGGCTTATACTTCTACGACAACCAAGTATGCGACATCGCCACGGACATCAAGCCGTCCATGCGCGGTGAACTCGAAATTACCGATGTCAATTCGCGTTACATGGAGATGTCGGCACTCAACGTCGAAATCATGGGGCGCGGCTATGCCTGGCTCGATACAGGTACGCACGACTCATTGATCGAAGCAGCAACGTTCATTGCGACGCTGCAAAAGCGCCAGGGGCTGGTTGTCGCGTGTCCCGAAGAAATTGCGTTTCGCCAGAATTGGATCGGCGCGGAACAGGTCGTGAGTCTCGCTAAGCCGTTAGCGAAAAACGGTTACGGCGAATATTTACTCAAGTTACTTTCGGATCCTAGTGTATGAAAATCACCGTCAATCCGACTTCGCTGCACGAAGTAAAAATCATCGAACCCAAGGTGTTTGGGGACGCGCGCGGCTACTTTTTTGAGAGCTTCAATGCGCGGGAGTTCAGTGAGGCAGTGGGTGAGGCGGTGAAGTTTGTGCAGGACAATCATTCGCTATCGGTCAAAGGCGTGTTGCGCGGATTACATTTTCAAGTCAAGCATCCGCAGGCGAAACTTGTGCGCGTAGTCTCGGGAGAAGTATTTGATGTGGCTGTCGATATTCGGACTGATTCCCCGAACTTTGGTAAATGGGTGGGCGAGCGCTTGAGCGCAGAAAACAAGCGGCAAATGTGGATTCCGACAGGGTTCGCACATGGCTTTGCCGTGTTGTCGGAAACGGCGGAGTTTTTGTATAAGACAACGGATTATTGGTTTGCTGAACACGAGCGATGTTTGCTTTGGAATGATCCCAACATTGGGATTGAGTGGCCAATTCAGAGCGAACCGATATTGGCGGCGAAAGATGCGGCTGGTCGGCCACTCAGCGAGTTGAGCATTGACTGACAAGGCGGTTCGAAATCCATTTCTCGTTTTTTGGATTGACCAATGACCACATCACCTGACCGAACGCTTCTCGTCACGGGCTCAACAGGCCAAGTTGGCTTCGAACTGGTACGCAGCCTTCAGGGCCTGGGTCGAATCGTTGCGCCGCACCGACACGAACTCGATCTAACAAACCCTGATGACATACGACGTGTGGTGCGAATGACGAAGCCCGCACTGATCATTAACGCGGCAGCCTACACTGCCGTCGATTTGGCCGAGGATGAGGAAGGCGCCGCTCAACGCATCAATGGCGATGCTCCTGAGATTCTTGCGGAAGAAGCTCGACAAGTGAATGCTGTACTGATCCATTTTTCGACCGACTATGTGTTCGACGGTACAAAGTCGTCACCCTATGTCGAGACAGACGCTCCCAATCCGCAAAATGTGTATGGACGTAGCAAGCTTGCTGGCGAAGAAGCCATTGTGGCAAGCAGGTGTGCTCACTTGATTCTCAGAACGAGTTGGGTTTATGGGACGCGCGGCAAGAATTTTCTGCTGACAATGCAGCGGCTCGGAGCGCAACAACGCGAACTACGCGTAGTGGCTGACCAGACCGGGGCGCCCACATGGTCCCGGGCGATTGCAGTTGCAACCACGCATATCGTATCGCAAGGAATTGCGTCCAGTGCTCGAAACCACGAGTGGTGGGATGAGAGGTCGGGTATCTATCACCTGACATCACGCGGTGCGACTTCGTGGGCAGGATTCGCTGAGGCGATTTTCGACGCGGAGCAACGTGAATTTCGTCCGGGTGTGATTCCGATATTGAGTTCTGAATACCCGACGCGGGCGCAGCGGCCCGCCAATTCGATCTTGTCGAATAAAAAAATATCATCGATTTTTGGTCTAAACATGGAGAACTGGCAGGACGCCCTACGACTTTGTCTAGAGATATCCTGAGCGTAGGAGCGGGCCGTGTTCTCACGAGACAGGTGACCGATTGGCGCTGTACAATTCTCGCTCAATTGAACGGCGTTAGCGATCCTGTTGAGGCTGTGATAACTCCCGTAGGGTTGAGCAAGCTCATAAGTGCTCGAGAACCCAATTGCCGCATCTTGGCTCTACGCGATGCTCGTGCGCCATTTGGTCGTTCGTTTGAATGCGTATTTTGTGCTTCGCGATATCAGATTCGACATTTCGTTTGCTCACCGAACCAACTGGTTGGTCGGCGAAGCGACTTCACAAGGCTGTTTTCCGTTTTGCGTACTTGTAGATGTTGTATCGACCTCGGCGTCGAGTGGGGCCCCCACCGTATTCGCGACCACGTGCGTCGCCACCAGATGGTGCTGGACGGTTATTCCATCTATATTTTTGTGAGCGCGGCGCGGTTCTTGCATGCGAGACGGTCCCTTCTTTCCCATGATAACCGGGGGTGAAGATGAGTGCGCTTGAGTTTTATCCACTTCAGCGGCACCATCACGCATGGATACTCCGGAGCCGTAGAGGATGAAATCTTGTGCAATTGTCGATGAACGATCTTGGGGCGTGACGCGCGGAGCCCGCGTCACGGGAGTGGGTTCCCAAGACACAGATCACGATGAGTCGGGTACCAAAACTCGTCGTCGGCCACAAATTGTCCGGATGTGTGGAGCATGCCTGGCTTGAGCGTGGCATTGGTGACCGTCGGTTTCTCGTTGGCCGGAGTAGGTGGGAATGACGGGCAATGAAGTCGTACAGTGTTCCGGGGCAGGATGCACTGCTTCGGTTTTAAGCTGATTTGCTGAATAAAGGTAGTTTTCCTCCTTAGTCTTGACATCTGTTGATCATGTCAGCCTTGAAGAGGCAACGACAATTTTGGACGCGCAATGAAAGTAATGGTATTTGGTGTAACTGGGATGCTAGGAAATGCGGTATTCCGCGTTTTATCTGCGAACCCTGACCTGATCGTTTTTGGTACGACTCGCAGGGAAATTTCGCGGCAGCATCCCCTTAGCGCTCTTTCCGGCCGAATCATCGCCGGCGTTGACGTTGAGCATCATGATTCCCTCGTGCGGGCATTTGCGACCGTACAACCTGATGTCGTCGTAAACTGCATCGGTCTGGTCAAGCAGCTGGCCGATGCTAACGATCCCTTGCAGGCAGTTCCCATCAATACGCTGTTACCTCATCGCCTTGCCGCATTGTGTAAAGCTACCGAATCACGCCTTATCCACATTAGTACGGACTGTGTCTTTTCCGGTGCACAAGGCAATTATCTAGAAACGGATTTTCCGGATGCGAATGATCTCTATGGTCGTTCCAAGTTTTTGGGTGAAGTGGACTATCCGCACGCCATTACTCTGCGTACCTCGATTATCGGCCATGAATTGACGGGTCAGCGGAGTCTTCTGAACTGGTTTCTTGCTCAGACAGGCACGGTGAAAGGTTTTGCTCGTGCGGTTTTTTCGGGTTTACCAACGGTAGAACTGGCCGGCGCGATACGGGACTTCGTATTACCACGCCCAGAACTCTGCGGTCTTTATCATATTTCTTCCGATCCCATCAATAAATACGAATTGTTGCGGCAGATTGCTAATGTGTATGGCAAAACTATCCAGATTGATCCTGTCGAGGATTTCGTTATTGATCGTTCGCTGAACTCGGATCGTTTCAAGGAAGCTACAGGTTACTTACCTCCTGCTTGGCCTGTCCTTGTTGAACGCATGCACGCATTCAAATAGTCGATGGATATTAAAGTGAGCGCCGGAAAAACCCAATGCTTGCAGGGCAACTCTCAAGAAATACCATATTGCTGTGTTTTTCCCCGAGATCAAGCGATTTAGCCTTTCTAGCTAAGAGGAGATGGGAAAATATGTTGAATCTCGGAGCTGCAAGATCTCACTCCTTCTTATTGGGCTCGAAAACACTGTTGGGTGATTTTAAAAGGATCCTCAAAAGTGATTATGATTCCACCCACAATCGACGTCGGATGCCTTGACGTGCCTTTGTCAAAGGCACGATGATGAATCTGGATAACCGCCGTATGTATATGTAGGCGGACGCAGATCGTAAGACGTCAGAAGGCGGATATTCAAGTTAAATTATACTCAGGAATAGTTTTATGCTTAAGGTAATGACCATTGTCGGTACGCGGCCTGAACTTATCAAAATGTCTCGTGTTATTGCGGAATTTGATGAGTATACCCAGCACGTGTTGGTCCATACTGGTCAGAATTTCGATTATGAGTTGAATCAAGTATTTTTTGATGATCTCGGAATCCGCCGCCCTGACCATTTTTTGGGTGCCGTTGGCGACAGTGCAGCTCAGACCATCGCACGAGTAATCGAAAAGGCCGACGCGGTACTTGCAGAGGAGCGGCCAGATGCCCTCCTGTTGTACGGAGATACCAATTCATGTCTTTCAGTCATTTCGGCAAAACGTCGAAAAATTCCTGTTTTCCATATGGAGGCGGGAAATCGTTGTTTCGATCAGCGAGTGCCGGAAGAACTTAACCGCAAGGTGCTCGATCATCTCAGCGACATGAATCTGGTACTTACCGAACATGCTCGCCGCTATTTATTGGCAGAGGGGATACCCGCCGATAGAATTATCAAGACCGGCTCGCATATGCAGGAAGTACTCCAGTATTACATGCCGAAAATTGCTAAATCGGACATTTTGGAACGATTGAGGTTAAAGGTTGGCGGATATTTTTTGCTGAGTACTCACCGCGAAGAAAATGTTGATTCGCCGAGTAATTTGCAGGATTTACTGGACACTCTTCAGGCTCTGGTAAAGAAGTACGACATTCCAGTTATCGTATCCACCCATCCGCGCACACGTCAGCGCCTGGAGGCGCTTGGCGTGGGAGGGGTAGATGCTAGAATTCAGTTTCTCAAGCCTTTCGGGTTTTTTGACTATGTCAAATTACAAATGGAAGCGCTCTGCGTGCTGTCCGACAGCGGGACGATCACCGAGGAGGCCTCGTTGTTGAATTTGCCGGCGATTACCATTCGAAATGCGCACGAACGTCCCGAAGGAATGGACGAGGGAACGCTGATCATGAGTGGACTAAAAACCGATCGAGTGCTCGACGCAGTGAGCGTAGTGATGCGACAGCGTCGTGTAGACGGAAGGCCGATCAAACTGGTTTCCGACTACGCCGGCGGTGAGGTTTCACAGAAAATTCTCCGTGTCGTATTGAGCTATGTGGATTTTGTTAACAGAGTAGTGTGGTCCAAATGAACCCACATCAAGCCTATAAGACAAACCTATTTGAAATATACGCCAGTTTTGTCAGAAATCGAAAGTTAATTTTTCACATGGCGAAGAGGGAGGTTTTGGGGCGTTATCGGGGCTCGGTGATGGGTCTTGCCTGGTCATTTTTTAATCCTCTGTTGATGCTTGCTGTTTATACGTTTTTCTTTTCATACGTATTTAAAAGTCGCTGGGGCTCGGGAAATGAATCCGGGCGCGCTAATTTTGCAATTGTGCTATTTGTTGGATTGATCATTCACAATTTCTTTTCGGAGTGCGTTAATCGCGCTCCGACGCTAATTAATAGCAATGTAAGCTATGTAAAGAGAGTTGTTTTTCCACTGGAAATATTTCCTTGGATTGCGGCTGGCTCGGCTATCTTTCATGCATTAATTAGTGTCTTCGTTTTGTTACTGCTTCAGTTGATTATTTCCGGTGGGCTGTATTGGACAGTTTTACTGTTTCCAATCGTAGTGGCGCCGTTCATTTTGATCACATTGGGATTTGCATGGTTCCTGGCGGCAACTGGGGTGTTTGTTAGAGATGTTAGTCAGACAACCGGCTTGATTACATCTGTTCTTCTGTTTGTTTCACCAGTGTTTTTCCCCGCCTCGGCGTTGCCGGCAAAGGTGCGACCTTTCGTTATGTTAAATCCTCTCACACTCATTATTGAAGAGTCTCGGAAAGTATTGTTATTTGGTCAAACTCCGAATTGGGAAGGACTGGGTGTTTATCTATTCGTGAGTATGATATTCGCATGGGCTGGTTTTTGGTGGTTTCAGAAGATGCGCCGGGGGTTCGCCGATGTTCTCTGAAGATATTGCGATCCAAGTGGATAATTTGGGGAAATGCTATGAGATCTACGAGCGACCGCAGGATCGTCTCAGACAGTCTATTATGCCTAAGCTTCACGCGCTCGTTGGTCGCGCTCCCAAGGCTTATTACCGGGAGTTTTGGGCGCTTAAGGATGTGTCTTTTGAAGTAGGCAGAGGAGAAACAATTGGTATTATTGGACGCAATGGCTCGGGAAAATCGACACTGCTCCAAATAATCTGCGGCACTTTGGCACCAACGACAGGACGAGTGGAAACGCGCGGCCGTGTGGCTGCGTTGTTGGAGTTGGGGGCGGGCTTTAATCCGGAGTTTACCGGGCGCGAGAACGTCTACATGAACGCGACTGTTCTCGGATTACAGCATGAGGAAATTGATGCTCGCTTTGACGATATAGCGGCGTTTGCCGATATCGGTGATTTCATAGAACAGCCGGTTAAACACTATTCCAGCGGGATGTATGCTCGGTTAGCTTTTGCAGTTGCCATCAGTGTCGATCCTGATATTTTGGTTGTGGATGAGGCGCTTTCGGTCGGCGACGAACCTTTCCAGCGGAAATGTTTCGCTCGAATCAATAAGATCAAGAGCGATGGAGGGACAATTTTATTCGTTTCTCATTCTGGCGGCACAATTATCAATTTATGTGATCGGGCTATTTTACTGAATCGGGGTGAGCGACTATTTACAGGTGTCCCCAAGCGAGCCGTATTTTTTTCCCAAAAATTGGGTAATCTTCCGACTCCGGCTACAACGCATCTAATCGAAGAAATCCGTAGGGAAGACGTCGATGGTTATACGCTACTGCCCAATAAACCGGAATCAGCGATAACTGACGCAAATATCGATGTTCGGTCAAAGACGGCGGACCATGAGATCAAACCTTTTCTGGATGCCAGTTTCGTTTCAGAAACTTTCTCCGCGTATAAGGCGGTGGGCGCGCGCATAGAACAGCCTAGTTTGTGCACTTCGTCTGGCGAAAAGGTTAATCACATTTTGCAGGGAGGAAATTACAAACTAACCTGCACAGCCCACTTCGAAGAGGATTGCTATGGAGTCCGCTTTTTTGCTCTGATTCGCACCACGGCAGGCGTTGATTTGGCCGGCTGTGCACATCCCCTACAGGGAGAGCCTGGCATTGATGTAGCGGCGGGCACCATACTGAATCTTGATTTTGAGTTCACGTGCTTGCTCACTCCTGCAACCTATTTCTGTAACTTTGCAATTCAGGGTATCGATGGATCGTTGCACCATCGTATTGTTGATGCAATTGTATTTAGAGTTATTCCAGATGAACCTAGTGCGGCAACCGCCCTAGTTGATTTGGGATTTCAATTGCGAACGATTCAGCTTTGAAAATTAAATTTGAATTTGGATAACGCTGTTTTTTTGCTGTGCCGCCAAAAAAGGGGGGCTTTTGAAGCGGTGAATTAAATTTCGTGATTTTAAGTAATGTATCTTCATTGAAAAAGCGATACGGCACCGGTTTTGAAGCATTGTGACTGCAGGATCACGATAATCTGATATTTAGAGTGGGAAATTACGAGTCTAAAGTTCTGCGTGGCCAGTCTAGCGTGGGAGGCTATGCGGGAATTTTTATTGAATAAAGTGATTGTTGGCGAAGAAAATGAGAAGCTATCCGAATCAATATGCGGTTGTTGACGATATACACGTGCCGCGTCGGGATGATCAGCAGGAAGATTTATTTTCTTACTCCGATGGGGAAGAATTCGAGCGCACCATAGAGCGGATAATTTCTGAAGCGTCAGACCGCTCCCTGTTTTCGGCCGAATTAAGCGCGGCTAGTTGGGATTGGCGCTCGACGTGTCATTTGTCTCCTGTTAGGGCCAACATTCTTCGACCATTGGAGGAGGCATGCCGTGGCCGGGTACTCGAATTGGGCTCCGGTTGTGGGGTCATTACCCGCTTCCTGGGAGAGTTGGGGGGAGATGTCGTTGCATTAGAAGCATCGTCGTTGCGCGCCTCCATTACGCGACAACGTACAGTGGATTTGCCGAACGTTAAAGTGGTGTGCGATCGCATCGAAGAATTCGACTCGATCGAGAAATTCGACGTTGTGACAATGATTGGCGTGCTCCAGTACGCACGAATATTTTCGCGCTGTGGAGAGCGTGCTGAACTTGAGCTTCTCGCTAATGCGGCACGCCAGTTGAAGGACGATGGAATTCTAGTAATTGCCATTCAGAATAAATTAGGACTCAAATACTTTTCAGGCTTTCCTGAGCCAAATGTAGATTTGCCGAATTATGGAATCGAGAACCGATACGGCTCCGATACCATTATTCGTTTCGGTTTGGAAGAAATTCGCGGCATTCTGGACTCTATGGGTTTGCAAAGTCAGCAGCTCCTGTTACCGCTGCCGGACTATCACATGCCGGTATCGATCCTGTCGTCATCGGGATCGATACCCAATCCCCATTTTTCCGGACAGACGCTGCTAGAACTCTCGGTGGGTCGCGATCGGGCTCGTCCCGACTGGATTGCCCCGTCGTTTTCGCTGGAGCAAGTTTGGAAATCCATCTATAGCAACGGTCTGGCTCCAGACTTGGCGAACTCATTTCTCATCGTGGCGGGGAGGAACGAGCAAGCTCTCAATTTTCTACAGCGGCGAAGGAACTTCGCTTGGCACTACAGTGTCGAGCGCCATCCTGCATTCGCTACCGTTAAGCGGTTCGCGCTTGAGCAAGATACTGTTGTTGTCACTCGTGAACTGCTCGCGCCTCAGCTTGCGCCGAGCGTACCAGTGACACATCATGTCGAGAACGAGCAATATCTCAACGGCGTCCTGTGGTGGGATGTGCTTGTAGAAATTGTTAATAAACCAGGGTGGTCCGTCACCGACGTGTGTTCGTGGGCCCGCCGCTGGCTTGATGTATTGTGCGAGCAGGCGAATCTCGGGCCCGCAGTTGCACTGTCTCTTGACAAGGATGTGTCGGGGACGATGTTTGATTGGACGCCGATGAATTGCGTCCAGATGCCCGACAATACGTTGCGTTTTTTTGATAAGGAATGGGAAATCCGGTCTAGTCTCTCCTTGTCCTATCTGATTGTGCGCGGCTTGTTTGGGAGTCTGGCCAGCGTGGCCAGTTGTGCAGAAGCGGCACCGGGTACGCCGCTGCGGATTATTGATCTTTTGCGGGAAGCTCTGAAATTGCAGGGAATTGTGATCACCGACGATCACGTCGAGACGTATATTGCTCAGGAATCCTGTATTCAACACTGGATAAATAAAGGTGTGGATGGTGCTGTCAATGATCTATGGGTCAAGTACGTAAAAGAAGCGACGTTAGTTTTTCGCATTGATCAACGGAAAGCACACACACAGGCGCAATTGCACGCGCAGTCGGAGGCGCAAATGCAGGCGCAGCTCGAAGAGGCCCAGGCGCAACTTACACGGCAGGCGCACATCCTGAATGGACTAGAAGGGCAGCTTGAAGCAATGCGGGCGGAGCAAACCGCTCGGAATAATAGGCTCCGATCACGCGTCGCTTATTTGGTCAGGAGGCTACTTCGTCTCCGGTAGCGTTGCCCCAACGTAACGTGCCGAAGAGATCTGTATGCGCAGTTTTTCTGCAAAGATTGTTGCGATGTGATGCCTCGAAGGCGCAAGTCCAGATAAAATTCTTTTTTCCTGCGGTTTGAACTGATCGCTGAACAGGCGAGTTGATATGAATGTTTTACAGGTGAATGGCTATCAATCTCCAGGCCGGCGTTTTAACGGTCTATCCCTGAAGCCATATCTGGCAACGCTAGGCGTTTCGTCCAAGCAGCTAGTCTGGGAGCAAGACTGCCTGGAGGCCGATGTAGTCAGCTTGCAGGATAAGATGGTGCGCAAGATAAATCGCTTGACACGCGGGATTGAGCGCACACTGTCTTTGCAATCACAGCTCTATACCAACGGCGCTCGAATTGCGCGACTGCCAGAATTCCGTGAAGCAGACTTGGTTCACTATCACATTATTCATTCTGGATTTCTGAGCATGCAGTCTCTGCCCGCTCTGACGGCGCTAAAGCCGACAGTGTGGACACTGCATGATCCGTGGGCCATGACTGGCCACTGTATTCACCCTTTTTCCTGTCAGCGCTGGAAAACGGGCTGCGGTCACTGCCCGGACCTTAATACGGACTTCAAGATTAATTTTGACACCACGGCACTTAATTTCCGGCTGAAACAGTTTGCGTACAAACGGTCAAATTTCGAAGTGATCGTTGCGTCCACATGGATGGAAAATATGGTTCACCAGTCGCCACTGTTCGACGGGGTGCCAGTCCATAGACTTCCATTTGGGCTTGACCTGGATTTCTTCAAAGCCCGTGATCAAGCACAGGCTCAAGCGCGCCTAGGAATTGAGCCGGGCCGTCTGGTTCTGTGTTTTCGCTCGGTCATGAACGATTTCAAGGGCTTGCAATATGTTATCGAGGCGTTAGATCGCATTCAGGTTAACGTGCCTATATGCCTGCTGACGCTGAACGACAAAGGGCGGGTTGATCGATTTAAGGAGCGCTTCCAGGTTGTTGAATTGGGCTGGACCAATGACGATGATGTCATGCGCGATGTATACGACGCGACAGACTTGTTCCTGATGCCGTCGTTGGCGGATTCGTTTGGCTTGATGGCGGTGGAAGCAATGGCTTTTGGTAAACCATCCGTATGTTTTGAGGGGACGGCATTGCCGGAGGTGCTTTTCGCGCCTCATGCTGGGATCGCAGTGCCGTCACGTGACTCTGCTGCGCTGGCCAATACCATCGAGCGACTAATTCATACGCCAGAGGAAAGAGAGGAGCGGGGGCACCGCTCACGGCAACTTGCCGAGCAGCACTATGACATTCGCAGACAGGCTGAACACATGGTAGACGTTTATCGTCAGGTCGTCGCGAATCGTAAGGCGGCCTGAGTTGCGAGGTGACAGGTGCGAGTCTTTGTTGGATGTAGTGTGCGAGGCAATCGGATCGGGCCGAGCGCGAGCGGTTGCTGAGCCAGTGTGCTAGCGATTGTTGAGACGCCATTTTGAAAGGCGCGCCTCGCAGGAGAGAGTTGCAGTCTTGTCGGCGCTATAGCAGTTTGGCCTGATCTGGTCGCTGGATATCGGACTACTCACCGGGGCTTTAGGCTGAATGGTTGGTGGTGCTGTGTCGCGCGGCGCTCATCTACGGTATCATATCTGAGATATTCACACGCGATGTTTTTATTCCTCCGGTACTCGGCGACTTCCTGATATTGTCTCCGTCTAGGTCTTGGAATTGCCGACTCGTATATCGCTCCACATTTCGCTAAGACGGTCGTTATTATGTCGTCTACGCCGACAGCGAACGTCAGGCGCGATGTTCCTATTGACCCCGTGGATGAGGGTGCTGGTGAAATATTCGGAGTCGTCGATATTGCGTCTTGATGTCGAGCTTTCGCCTCCAATTTTAGAATGGTGTTTGTCATTCTCCCCATTGCTGTCGCGACGCTTGTACTCAGTCTCCAGAGCGTCGCGGTCATCATGGCCTGTTTTGGGAGTTCGTCGTGTTGCAGGATAGAGTGACAGTAGGCACTGGCAATTTGATCTCCGGTCAAGAGAGGACGCTCGTCAATCGTGGCAGGATTTTGCTGTTTAGCTACGCTTTCCCGCCGATGCAGGTTCAGATGACGGCCGCGGTATACAAGCCGATGGCAGCTATCGCACGCTCCGGTTTTGCCGTTGACGTTGTATGTGCTGATTCGTTCTGCAAGGAACTACCGCTCGACGACAGTCTCCTGCCATTCGCAGAGAAAACGTTTTCAACGATTACGCGGTTGACTCCGTCTAGGGGACTCGTAAGTCGCTTGCGTTCGTCTTCCCGCGTGTTCTCCCGCGTGCCAGATCTAATGACGGTTTTGCAGGAATCTGCCTATGAATCGCTCATGGATTTGGACTTGGGTCAATACGATGCCGTCATGACTTGGTCTCCTTTCCATTCGATTAACGCTGTTATGGAGCGTGTTAAGAGGGCCCGCCGCAACGTGCGCTGGATTGCTCAATTTAGCGATCCTTGGGCGGGAAACCCACTTGAGGTGAGTCGTTTCACCAAATTCTGGAATCAGCGCCATGAACCGCGTACAGTTAATGCCGCCAACTTCATAGTGCACAGTTCGCCCTATTCACTTGATTTAATGTTGAAGAATCATCCGCAGGAGAATCGACGCAAAACTGCTGTGATTCCGCATGCTTATGATGAGGCACTCTTTCCTCGACGCGCCAAAGCAACGAATGACAGAATTCTCCTTCGCTATGTTGGGGTGCTATACGGTCGCCGTTCGCCGGAACCCTTGTTTCAGGCATTGGTCAAGCTGCTCGCGCGTCGTCCCGA
Organism: Paraburkholderia gardini; assembly: GCF_907164545.1. Taxonomy (NCBI): domain Bacteria; kingdom Pseudomonadati; phylum Pseudomonadota; class Betaproteobacteria; order Burkholderiales; family Burkholderiaceae; genus Paraburkholderia; species Paraburkholderia gardini. Next base: position 95,881 of record NZ_CAJQZB010000021.1, read on the forward strand.
CTTGCGCGATGTATTTCATGTGGAACTAGTTGGTCTGGTCCCACCGGAAATGCTTCAGACCGCTGCCGCACTCAGTCTACCAGAGGGCACAATCAGTACGGTTGGCAGCGTGTCGTTTGTCGAGTCGTTGGAGAAAATGTATGACGCAGACATTCTTTTGCTAATTGAGGCTGATATTCGTAAGAATCTATTCATGCCTAGCAAGTTATCGGACTACATGGGAGCAGGTACGCCGATAGTCGGTCTTGTACCTCCGGGCAGTTCGGAGGACGCGCTACAGCAATTGGGTTGCTGGCATTCTCGCCCCAACGATATCGATAGGATTTCGCAAGCGGTCGAAGAGGCACTGATGCATGTCATGAATCGTCCCGACGTCTCGTGGTGTGACGAGTCTTATCGTAACGCCTTCAGCGGCACAAGCGTAGCTCGCGCGTTTACCGACATTGTCGCCAAGTTATCGTTGTGACGACGGGAAAGTATTAATATGCGACCGGACCTGGTCCTTTACGCGCCGAACGTGCACACGGGCGGAGGTTACGTTTTGTTGCGTGCATTGCTGGCTGCTTGGCCAGCGGAGCAGTCGCTACGTGCGTTTTTGGACATTCGGGCTCGCAAGCGTTTGACGCTGCCTGCGATGGCGGATGTGACATGGGTTGAGCCGCGTCTCACATCGCGTTTGCGGGCAGAGTTCATGGTCCGGGATGCTGTAGATAAAGATACACGTCTATTCTGCTTTCATGGTTTACCGCCACTGCTAACGTCGCGTGCCGAGGTGATAGTTCTGATTCAGAATCGACTACTTATTGGATCCGTTAGCCTCGCCGGATATCCGCTCAAGGTACGACTTCGGATCCTGGTAGAGCGACGATGGAGTAGCATGCTTCAGCACAGATGTTCGCGGTATATCGTGCAGACGCCGTCTATGGCTGCTTCGCTAAAACGCTGGCTGCGCTATGACGTGCCGGTCTCTGTAGTTCCATTTACGTCAGATGATCATTCTTATACGTCGGCTTCGGATGATCGGAAGTCGAAATTTGATTTCGTGTATGTTGCGAGCGGCGAGAGTCACAAAAATCACAGAAACCTTTTGGATGCATGGCGGCTGCTGGCGGAAGCGGGGCTTAGACCGTCGTTGACCTTAACCGTGGATTCTTCTACCTATCGGGATCTTTCGGATCGTATTTCATGGCATATTGTCCAACTGGGATTAAATATCGTGAATGTCGGGCCGCTTCAGCAGTCTGATATAGCCGATCTCTATCGTTCGTCTTCTGCGCTCATCTTCCCTTCAATAATCGAGTCGTTTGGTCTGCCATTGATCGAAGCCACTCGACTTGGTCTTCCTGTGATTGCCGCTGAACTGGATTATGTGCGTGACATTGTGCGGCCGGTCGAGACATTTGATCCACATTCTCCTGTATCGATCGCTCGCGCTGTGCGGCGGTTTATGAATGTTCCAGATGATTTGATTGAAATTCACTCTCCTAAGCAATTTCTAGAGGAAATATTGCGATGAAGATACTAACCGAGCCGGGCGTGTGCCGACAATTGCGCCCGTAACGGCGTTCAACAAACTCGTCGTTGGAGCAGCTGAGTCGGCAGGCGCGTCCTTGGGTTGGTATGCAGAGGCCCGTGGCGGAATCCGAAACAGCTTCTACGCGTGGATCTATGCCGTTTGGAAGCCTCTGTTTCACGCGTATAAAACATTGCCGCTGCAAAGCGTTTCAGTTGCGTTGGCTGCATCAACGTCAACGGAGAGTAAACAATGGCCGGCTGCTCGTTCGCTGCAAGGGGTAACCGATATGCCTCCCGGCAGCGTGTCGGGATGCGCAGTGTAGTGCGACCTTTGATGCTGGGCGGGTCGATTCGACCAATGGTCCATGGCCAATTGTCCAACAGGTCCTCTCGCCACACCGTCTCAATGGTTTAAGAGGGGGCGAGGAAAATCCTCCCGCGGCGGTGTCGATGTTCAACTCATGAGTTTGAACTCCAATGAGAGGTGACTCAGGCCTGTCGATGATAATAAATCACGAATCTGTTGCATGAGAATTTCTCGAGTATAGTGTTTTCTCCTATCTGATAAAATGAAGACATATTCAAGTGTATAGTACGCTTATGCGGGAGCGGATTTTTCCAATTTCATGTGATCCATGATTGGGGGCGCTGCACAAGAGTAGATCATTGGAAGCGGGTGACAGAATTTTCGGTAAATTGCCGGATTTTCGATTATTTGATCGGACAGTTGGAGACGATTTATTCAAATAAAATCCGAAAAGGTCGGTATGAATTTGCTAATTGTTTCTCAATATTTCTGGCCTGAAGATTTCAGAATAAATGATCTGTCACGGCGCCTATCAGAGCAAGGGGTAAATGTGACCGTCCTGACTGGCAAGCCTAACTATCCTGGCGGAGAGATTTTTGAGGGCTATTCAACATGGTCCTTTGGGCGGGAAACGATGGATGGCATCGAGATCCTTCGTATTCCACTTGTACCGAGAAAGGCTGGTCGAGCGTTGCAATTGGCAGCAAATTATCTTTCATTCGTCTTTTGGGGGATTTTGCTGGGACCCGCGCTAACTTTTAGACGGCCAGCAGACGTGATATTTGTTTATGGAATTTCTCCGATTCTGCAAGCAATCCCGGCTATTTTTTTGAAATGGCAGAAGCGAGCGAAGCTGGTAATTTGGGTGCAGGATATTTGGCCGGATAGTCTTGAGGCTACAGGTTTTGTAAAAAATAAGTTAATTCTTGGGTTGGTTGGTCATTGCGTAAAATGGATTTATAGTCGTGCCGATGTTGTTCTTGTCCAATCCAATGCATTTATTGAGCCAGTGTCAAATTTATGTGCACGAGAAAAGATATTTTATTACCCGAATTCGGCGGAAGATGTGGTCGCATCAAGCAGTGCTAAATCTGAGTGCCCGATACCAGGCCTGACGCAATATTTTTCGATCGTGTTCGCGGGAGCATTGGGCACCGCGCAGGCGCTGGGGGTAGTCCTCGATGCAGCGGAGCGGCTAGCGGGTGAAAAGTCAATCAGGTTTTTCCTCGTGGGTCATGGCAGCCGTTCCAAGTGGCTCAGCGAGCAGGTTAAGGTGCGACAATTGACCAACGTTGTGCTTGCGGGGCGCTATCCGGTTGAGGCAATGCCAAGCGTTTTCGCAAATGCGTCCGCGTTGTTGGTGACGCTGACCGACGATCCAATTTTTGCTAGAACGGTTCCGAGCAAGGTACAGTCTTACCTAGCTGCAGGGAGACCCATCATTGGTTGCATCAACGGGGAAGGCTCGCGCGTGATCAACGAAGCGAAAGCCGGGTTAACCTGTGGGGCGATGGACGTAGACGGGCTCGTGTTGCAGGTTGAAAGACTTTACCAAATGTCCGCTAATGACCGGGCGGAACTTGGAGAGAACGGGAAAAGGTACTTCGAGGAAAATTTCGAAAGCAATAGACTTACGAAGGAATTGATTGAAAAATTTCAATCAATTATTAATGTCACAAGAACTTGAGCGAAACTTTTTCGACCAGTTTAATGCAGTTACAGTATTTGATTTTCTTTCCTCATGGAGGAGATGCATGGATTTTGCGTCAACTGTATATTCGAGTGGGGCGCCGGATAAGCATTGATCGGTTGATCGATGCAGGCCGACTCAATGTTCCAAGCCTCGCTGTGCGCATACATGGCGAGAATTCGGGTATCACATGTGTTCAACTTTAGGTGGCAGAGGTTACAGTGTTTGAAGATAAAACTTTGATGATTACAGGTGGCACCGGCTCATTTGGTAATGCGGTGCTGAAGCGGTTCTTGAGCACAAATGTGAAGGAAATTCGAATTTTCAGTCGTGATGAAAAGAAGCAAGAGGATATGCGGATTGCTTTGAATAATCCGAAGGTAAAGTTTTATATTGGGGACGTTCGTTCTTATGATTCCGTGCATGCCGCTATGCGTGGTATCGATTATGTATTTCATGCGGCAGCGCTTAAACAGGTTCCGTCATGTGAATTTTATCCGATGGAGGCTGTTGCCACCAACGTCCTTGGGGCCGAAAATGTACTGCGCGCAGCTGTTGCAAATGGAGTGGCGCGTGTCGTGGTGCTGAGCACCGATAAGGCCGTATACCCGATTAATGCGATGGGCCTTTCCAAAGCAATGATGGAAAAGGTAATGGTGGCAATGTCGCGACAATTGAATGAAAAAGAAACAGTGCTATGCGCTACGCGCTATGGGAATGTGATGGCATCGCGTGGCTCTGTCATTCCGCTGTTCATTAACCAGTTGAAGGAGAATAAAGATTTAACGGTCACCGATCCAAGCATGACTCGATTTTTGATGTCGTTGGACGAGTCGGTCGATTTGGTGCTACATGCATTCGAAAATGCTCGACAAGGTGATATTTTTGTCCAAAAAGCCCCAGCTTCAACGGTCGGCGATCTGGCAGTTGCATTGCGCGATATTTTTGGAAAGAACAACCCGATCCGTGTCATCGGAACGAGGCATGGGGAGAAGCTTTACGAATCGCTCATATCTCGCGAAGAAATGGCTCGTGCAGAAGATATGGGACAGTACTATCGTATTCCCGCCGACGACAGAGATTTAAACTACAACAAATATTTTGTTGAGGGCGAAACGAAGATATCAGATATCGACGACTATACTTCACACAATACAGAGCGTCATGATGTTGAGGGGGTGAAGCGGTTGCTGTTGAGTCTCGATTATGTTCAGGCACAACTTGCAGGTGAGCACTGAGGTTGCTAGGAGCGAGCAGCGCTTCGAAAATGCGCACGAGCAGATAAGTGAAGAAATTGAAACTTAGGTGAGCAAAAATTGATCGTTGCAGGAAACTTCAGAGGTGAACCGTTTCTGGATTTATCCGATCGCGACATGCTTTGCTCTTATGAACAATTTCCTTGTCAGATTGACATCGAATATATAGAAGTTCTAGGGCTCGCCGCCGGCGACGGCGTAACTAAGTCGTCGCATGCCGCATCAATCGGAGATGACTCCGTAACCTAGGGCGGGATTGCAACTGATCCTTTCGATCATCCGAACGTCGTTTATCCTGCACAGGCGGCGTGAGTAAAGTAGTTGCCGCTCCATTCATTCCAACGGTTGTTTATGGATATCGCGCTTGCGCAGTGATCGCAGACGACATCGTACGCATTTCTCCGGTGCTCTCATTCCGACTTGTGATCGAACTGTTCTTGCCGGCGCTGATCGCATCGGTTCGTAGCCGCATTGCGAAAGTCGCAGGAGGCAAAAATATAATCATTCGATCAAAACTGAAGGAACTCAGATGGACGCTCGAATATCGTGGCTTCGAATTACTGCATGCTTTCTGATTGTCCTGCTTCATGTCTCTGGGGAGCAGGCGGTGCATGTTGGTCCAGGATGGTTGATTGCCAATATTTACAATGCGTCCTCGCACGTTTGTGTACCAATATTTCTGATGATATCGGGAGTATCCCTGCTGACAAAAAGCGAGCCGCTCCTTGTTTTTGTAAGAAAGAGGCTTATACGAATTGTGCCTCCACTAGTGTTTTGGTCGTGCGTCTACCTCGCCTGGCTTTCCTACAATGGCATTGAGACTAGCAATTGGTTTCTCGCGATTCTCAAGGGACCTACGATGTATCACCTATGGTATCTGTATGCCGTCATAGGGTTGTATGCACTGGTGCCAGTGATGCGAAGGTTCTATCAAGGCGCGACGCGAGCGGAGAAGCTGTGGGCGCTTTCCTTATGGTTGGCTGTGGGATCTGCTTGGCCTGCAGTCTCCAAAGCGCTCTCGCCGGATACTTGCATGTCCACTTTCCCAGCCACGTGGATTGGCATCTACCAACTGAGCGTCTTTGGAAGCTATGCCGGCTTTCTGCTTCTCGGCGCGATGCTCAATGAGTTCAAAATTAGCGGTCGCGCAGGCATGATTATGTTCGTAGCTGGCTCCCTGCTGGCGCTACTAGCGACCTGTTGGCAAACAGCCAGGATCGGATCCGTTTGCCAAGCGTTTTACGAATATACTTCGCCATTTATAATCTTAGCCTCTATAGGCTTTTTCTCTATGTTTCTTTCCACGAAACCCAAGGCACCATCCGCGTTCGTAGCGCGAGTTGCCGACTGCACGTTGGGGACGTATTGTCTCCATGTGTTGATTATCGGAGGAATATTTCCGAGAATGGGATTTGGTGCAGAGGGACGGGACGTCTGGCTGACGGCACCACTTATGGCAATTGGTGGCTTTCTAATATCGATGGTATTGGTTTATGGTGTGCGTCTGACAAAAATCGGAAGATTTGTTAGTTAAGCGACCGCACTATCAATCGGAGCTAACGTTAAGGGTGCTGCATGGATAGGTTGATGGCTGGCAATCTCAAGCGGCGCTCTATGATTTGAGTTTGTGCACACACGATGTGACACGCGCCACCGGTGCATGATCGATGAAACCCGTCCCACGGAGCGCTTACCTTGTGGCGATCGATGCTGTACTCGAAATGACCTGATCGCGAGCAGCAATGTGTATGGAGATGCTGCAGGAGTCGTAGACGAATCCGTTGCTTGATGCGGATGTGATGCGGAAATGACGCGAATGGTGGTTTTCTTGTTGTCGGCGCGCATCAGTCTCAAAATACGGAAGGATCTTCTGCAATCGGACTGGCGCCCGCCGCGCGGGGACCTCAGCCGGTTCATCATGGTCGGCTCGCGTCAGTCAAGCATGGTGTTTGCCTCCGAGTATCGGCATAATAAGCGCGCTTCCTCAGCGGCGCATGTTATGCAATCGGGCGATTTTTCCTGATTTCAACATGCGTCGGCAATTTAGACTGCGCCAGTATCATGCACCCCTGTTTTTTACAATTATTAAAGGGGTACCGGCTGTGCCATCTCAAAGTAGATTGAGCCGTTCCGAGGTGTAATGAAAATGATCCGCTTCAAGTCGTCTCGACTATCGTTGAGCGCCTTCGCATTCGATTCGTGTGCGGTGGCCACAGCGTGGCTGGTGGCGTACACGATTCGTTTCAACGGAATTGTGCCACTCGAATACTGGCACGGCGGCCTTCATGCGCTGGCATGGGTTGTCGTTGCCTACGCGGCCATGTTTCGCATCTTCGGTCTATATCGTGGAATGTGGGCCTTCGCGAGCCTGCCCGACCTCGTACGCATTTCGAAGGCGGTGGCGGCGGGCGCGGTTATCGTGATGATCTGCGCCGTCATGCTGCAGCCGTTGCCGGTCATTCCACGTTCGGTGCTGGTCGTCTCGCCGCTGCTGCTGTTCCTTGCGATGGGCGGCTCGCGCGCGCTCTATCGCACGGCCAAAGAGTTCTATTTATACGGTGGGCTTGTCGCGCAAGGCAAGCCGGTGATCGTCCTGGGCGCGGGCGCCGCCGGAGCGAGTCTTGCCCGCGAACTGTCGCGATCAAGCGAATGGCGTCTCATCGGCCTGCTCGACGATGATCCCGCCAAACAGGGCCGCGAAGTTTATGGCTACAAGGTACTGGGCTCGATCAATGAATTGCCGCGCATCGCCGCCGAACTGAAAGCGGATTCCGCGATTATTGCGATTCCGTCGGCGTCGGTTGAAGCGCAGCGTCGCGTTGCTACACTGTGCGTGCGTGCAGGTGTACGCGCGATGGTGCTGCCCGCGCTCACCACGCTTACGCAAGGGCAGGCATTCCTGTCTCGAGTGCGCCAGATCGACCTGGAAGATCTTCTGGGCCGCGACGCGATCAAGATCGACACGCCACATGTAGAGACGTTGCTGCGCGGGCGCATGGTGATGGTCACCGGTGCGGGTGGCTCGATCGGTTCCGAACTGTGTCGACAGATTCTGCGGTTCGAACCGGCGCAACTGATTGCATATGACCTGTCCGAATACGCGATGTACCGGCTGACGGAAGAGTTGCACGAGCGCTTCCCCGATGTTTCCGTCATTCCCGTGATCGGCGATGCGAAAGACTCGTTGCTGCTTGATCAGGTGATGTCGCGTCACACGCCGCACATTGTCTTTCACGCGGCCGCGTACAAGCACGTGCCGCTGATGGAAGAACTGAATGCATGGCAGGCGGTGCGCAACAATGTACTGGGCACATACCGCGTCGCGCGTGCGGCGATACGTCGGGACGTTAGGCACTTCGTGCTGATCTCGACGGACAAGGCGGTCAATCCTACCAACGTGATGGGCGCGAGCAAGCGGCTCGCGGAGATGGCGTGTCAGGCATTACAGCAAACCAGCCCGCGCACGCAGTTCGAAACGGTACGTTTCGGCAATGTACTTGGCAGCGCGGGCAGCGTGATTCCGAAGTTCCAGCAGCAGATCGCGAAGGGTGGTCCTGTTACGGTGACGCATCCGGAAATCACTCGCTTTTTCATGACCATTCCTGAGGCGTCGCAACTGGTTTTGCAGGCATCGAGCATGGGCCGCGGCGGCGAGATTTTCATCCTGGACATGGGGCAGCCGGTCAAGATCGTCGACCTCGCGCGCGACCTCATCCGTCTCTACGGGTTCACCGAAGATCAGATCCGCATCGTTTTTTCGGGCCTGCGTCCTGGCGAGAAGCTGTACGAAGAATTGCTCGCTGACGATGAAACGACGACACGCACACCGCATCCGAAGCTGCGTATCGCTCAGGCGCGCGAAGTGCCCAACGATCTGCTCGATCAGTTGCTGCCGTGGCTTATGCAACACCGCGTGCTGGCAGACGACGAGGTGCGCCGCGATCTGCGCCGCTGGGTGCCGGAATATCAGCCGACAAGCACGCCGTCGCTAAAGAGCGTCGCACCGATCAGGCAGTCGCAGATTAACGGCCGATAAACCGGTGCACAGCGCGCTGCGAAACCCATCCGTGATTCCCTTACGATGGCGGCTTTCGCTGCCATCGGCGCTTCTGCGAAGCGCATACTGATCGATACCTTGTCCCAATCGACTGCTGCATGAGAATCCTCTTCGACCGGAGCTCCCTCCGGCCGGCCAAAAGCGGCGTCGAGTATTGCTCCCAGCGTTTGCGGGAGCAGAGCGACGTCGACGATGTCGGGGCCTGGGTCGATCGGACGTGTACAAACGAGAGAGCCTGATCGCGTTAATGTCCTATGGCGCGGCGCTTGGCAAAGTTTCCTTGTTTTGAGACGGAATCACTGATCACTGCAATGGCGTTGCGCGCCGTGCGTAATCTGTCGGGCAGAGAAAGGCCTGCGCCGCGCGGCCAGTTTGACGTGGGATATAACCGTAGAAAAACATGCAATGTTTCCCGGGTGATAGGCGGGTGAGCGCACATGACACAGGCCGGCATGCACGTTGGGGACATCGTCCGTGTCACGCGTCCGGCAGCAAGGAACGAGACTATGCAGATAGCAATCAGTGGTGCAAATGGGTTTGTTGGCCGGGTGCTATGCGCACTGCTGTGCGACGCGGGGCATGATGTAAACGCGCTTGTGCGGCGTGCCGGCGTAGGTGTTGCGCGCGCGCGCGAATGCGTAATTCCAGACGACAACTTCGCGAGTATCGCGGCCGGCCAGCCGGAACTGAAGCATTGTGACGTGTTCGTGCATCTCGCGGCGCGCGTGCACATGATGCAGGACGATGCCGTCGATCCGCTTATGGCCTATCGCGCTGCGAACGTCGACGGCACGCTCAACGCAGCGGCAGCAGCACGACGCGCAGGGGCGCGGCGGATCGTGTTCGTGAGCAGCGTGAAGGCGCTCGGGGATCGGGAGCCCGGTCGCCCATGGCGCGAAGACGACATACCAGCGCCCGTCGATCCGTACGGGATCTCGAAGTTCGAAGCCGAACAGGCGCTATTCGCGTTTGGGCGCACGAATGGTATTGAGGTCGTCGTCATCAGGCCGCCGCTCGTGTATGGGCCCGGCGTGCGCGCCAATTTCCACGGGCTCATGCGCGCGGTGGATCGCGGCATTCCGCTGCCGCTCGGCGCGATCGACGCGCGCCGCAGCATGGTGTATGTCGGCAATCTGGCCGATGCGATCCGGACGGTCGCTACGCGGCTGGAACCGGTCGAAGGCATCTACCACGTCACCGATGGCGATGATCTGACGGTGGCCGATATGGTTGAGGCGCTGGCTCGCGCGCTCGGCCGGCCCCTGCGCCTACTTCCCGTACCGGTCTTGTGGTTGCGTGGCATCGGGCGGTTGACAAGAAGGACTGCGCAAGTCGACAGGCTGACGAGCTCGTTGCGAGTCGACAGCAGCCGGTTGCGCCGTGAGCTCGGCTGGACTCCGCCATGGTCCGTCTTACAAGGGCTCGCCGAAACGGCTCGTGCTTTCAAGGCGGCGCGCTGACATGACGTCGATTCATTCTTTGCCGCTCCCCGCAGCGGCGGTGATTGCGGCCATCCTTTGCTTCGCGATCCTGTTGATCTTGTTACGTACCGGCTGGGCGTGGGACATCGCCGTCGATATCCCGAACCATCGCTCACTGCATGACAGGCCTGTGCCGCGAATCGGCGGCTGGGGTATCGTGCCGGCCGTTCTGTTGATCGTCGCGCTGTTTGCGTCGCCGTTGTGGGCTATCGCGGCGGGCGCTGCGGTACTCGGGATTGTGTCTCAAATCGACGACCGTCGTGGGTTGTCCGCGCGCGTTCGCTTTGCAGCACACCTTATTGTGGTCGCGGTGGTGGTTGTCGTCAGCGCGGTCGACGTTGCATGGTGGTTCGCGATTCTTATCGGTGTTTCGATAGTATGGGTGGTGAATCTGTACAACTTTATGGATGGCTCAAACGGTCTTGCAGGTGGTATGGCGGTGTTCGGCTTCGGCACGTATGCCATCGCTGCTGCGGAGTCGCAGCCATCACTCGCCCTCACCGCTGCCGCCGTGGCGGGTGCGGCTGTCGGATTTCTCGTTCTGAACTTTCCGCAAGCAAAGGTTTTTCTGGGTGACGTTGGCTCTATTCCACTTGGCTTTCTTGCCGGTGCGTTAGGCTTCTGGGGGTGGCAACACGGCGCGTGGCCATTGTGGTTCCCAGCCCTCGTGTTCGCACCGTTTATCGCCGATTCCACCGTTACGCTGTTGCGTCGAATCGCGCGCGGCGAGACGCCCTGGCAGGCGCATCGAGAGCACTACTATCAGCGACTCGTGCAGATGACCGGTGGGCACGTTTATGTTGCGCTGATTTACTATTGGCTGATGCTGGTTGGTGGTTTCGTTGCACTGCTCGCCTTGCAGGTGCCGGTCATACTTCAATGGGCGATACTCGTGACTTGGTATGTGGTGCTGGCGGTGATCGGCCTGCAGATCGATCAACGCTGGCGGCGATTTAATGGGGTCTAGAACGAAAATCGCCACGCGTGTTTGTGCGCGTCTTGGAGAGATGCGCCGTCAGCACTGGCCTCGCTCGCGACCGACGGCGATGGTACGTATCTGTTTTCGCACCAGTTATTGTCGAAACCACGCCTCGCTTCGATTTGCGAGGAATCGAGTGGTATTAAGTGAAGCGTTTCCGAACGCGTTAAGTGAAACTATTCGAAGTTGCTATGTCGTCTAGAATCTTACGGCCCTTCACTCCACAGTAACCGACTTCGCCAAATTCCTCGGCTTATCCACATCCGTGCCCCGCGAGCACGCCGTGTGATACGCGAGCAACTGCAGCGGCACGACGTGCAGGATCGGCGACAGCAGCCCATAGTGCTCCGGCATCCGGATCACATGCAGCCCCTCTTCGCTGACGATGCGCGTGTCCGAGTCGGCGAAGACATACAGCTCACCGCCGCGCGCACGCACTTCCTGCATGTTCGACTTCAGCTTCTCAAGCAGCGCATCGTTCGGCGCAACCGTCACGACGGGCATCGCTTCGGTCACCAGCGCGAGCGGCCCGTGCTTGAGCTCCCCCGCCGGATACGCTTCCGCGTGGATGTACGAAATTTCCTTGAGCTTCAGCGCGCCTTCCAGTGCGATCGGGTAATGCAGGCCACGCCCGAGGAACAGCGCGTTTTCCTTGCGCGAGAAATCTTCCGACCACGCGATGATCTGCGGCTCCAGCGCCAGCACACTGTTGAGTGCTGCCGGCAGATGGCGCAACTGGCGCACGTATTGCGCTTCAAGCGAGGCATCGACATGCCCGCGCAGTTTGCCGAGCGTCGCGGCCAGCACGAACAGCGCGACGAGCTGCGTCGTGAACGCCTTGGTCGACGCCACGCCAATCTCGCGCCCCG
>NZ_CAJQZB010000022.1:0-106665 GCF_907164545.1 Paraburkholderia gardini
CCTTCATGCCCGCCAGATGCTGGATCGCACCCGAGATGCCCACCGCCACGTACAGTTGCGGCGCCACGATCTTGCCGGTCTGGCCCACCTGGTAGTCGTTCGGCACGAAACCCGCATCGACTGCTGCACGCGAGGCGCCCAGCGCTGCGTTCAGCCTGTCCGCGAGCGGCTCGAGCACCTTCGTGTAGTTCTCGCCACTGCCCAGCCCTCGCCCGCCCGACACGATGATCTTCGCCGAGGTCAGCTCCGGCCGGTCCAGCTTCGTCACTTCGCGGCTTACGAACTGCGACAGGCCCGTATCGGCTGCCGCTTCGATCTTCTCGACCGTCGCGCTGCCGCCTTCTGCTGCAACCGGGTCGAAACCGGTCGTACGTACCGTGATGACCTTGATCGGGTCAGCCGATTGCACCGTCGCGATCGCGTTACCCGCGTAGATCGGGCGCTCGAACGTGTCGGCGCTGTCTACAGCCGTGATGTCGCTGATCTGCGCGACGTCCAGCTTCGCGGCGATGCGCGGCGCGATGTTCTTGCCACAGGCAGTCGCCGGCGCGAGGATGTGCGAATAGTTCTTCGCGATGTACAGCACCGTCGCTGTGACGTTTTCCGCCAGGCCCGCTTCGAGTTGCGGCGCGTCGGCCAGCAGCACCTTGCTCACGCCCGCGATCTTCGCTGCCGCGTCCGCCGCGCCCTGCGCGTTGTGGCCCGCCACCAGCACGTGAATATCACCGCCGATCTTCTGTGCCGCAGCGATCGTGTTCAGCGTCGCCGCCTTGATCGATGCGCCGTCGTGCTCTGCTATTACCAGATTCGTCATTTCGTCCGTCTCCTGCGTGTTCGTGATCAAAGCACCTTGGCTTCGGTCTTCAGCTTCTCGACCAGCGTCTTCACGTCGGCAACCTTGACGCCGGCGCTGCGCTTCGGCGGCTCGACCACCTTCAGCGTCTTCAGACGCGGCGTCACATCAACGCCGAGGTCTTCCGGCTTGAGCGTCTCCAGCGGCTTCTTCTTCGCCTTCATGATGTTGGGCAGCGTCACGTAGCGCGGCTCATTCAGGCGCAGGTCGGTCGTGACCACCGCCGGCAGCGTCAGCGACAGCGTTTCAGCGCCGCCATCCACTTCGCGTGCGACCGTCGCGCGGCCGTCCGCCACCACCACCTTCGACGCAAACGTCGCCTGTGGCAGGTTCGCCAGCGCAGCCAGCATCTGGCCGGTCTGGTTCGAATCGTCGTCGATCGCCTGCTTGCCGAGGATCACCAGCTGGGGCTGTTCCCTGTCGACCAGCGCCTTGAGCAGCTTGGCAACGGCCAGCGGCTGCAGCTCTTCATTCGACTCGATCAGGATCGCGCGGTCCGCGCCAATCGCCAGCGCCGTGCGCAGCGTTTCCTGACATTGCGTCACGCCACACGATACGGCGATCACTTCAGTCGCCACGCCCGCTTCCTTCAGGCGCACCGCTTCTTCCACCGCGATCTCGTCGAACGGATTCATCGACATCTTCACGTTCGCGATGTCGACACCCGTACCGTCCGACTTCACCCGGACTTTCACGTTGTAATCGACCACTCTCTTGACTGGCACCAGGATCTTCATGCACACGCTCCAAAGTTACGAATACGTCAACCCGACGGTCATTATAACGACTGCCCTCACAGCAACCGCCCGCAGGCTGTCTGCATCGGAAATATCGCCCCTGCGCAATGCTACAGGTTTAGCGAACGATCGTTCTATTTTAATATCAAAAAAACCCGGACGACAAGCCCGGGTTATGCCCGATGCCTCTAAGTTCGAGATTGCATACGGTCGGCACTTGCCTTGACTGCCGGGCGCGGCGGATAACCCGATCTCACACCCATAACGCCCACCGGGCCTGTCAGGCCTTACCAGGCCGTGATGACCGCGCCGCCGAACTTGCCGTCGACGAACTGCTTCACCTCCGGCGAATGGTACGCGGCCACCAGCTTCGCGACCCAAGGCTTGTTCCTGTCGGCTTCGCGGATCGCGATGATGTTCACGTACGGACCGTTCGCGTCTTCGATCGCGATCGCGTCCTGCCTCGGCTTCAGACCCGCTTCCATCGCGAAGTTCGTGTTGATCGCGGCGGCGTCGACGTCGTTCAGCGAACGCGGAATCTGCGCGGCGTCGAGTTCGACGATCTTCAGCTTCCTCGGGTTCTCGACGATATCGAGCGGTGTCGCCTTCAGACCGGCATCGGCGCGCAGTTTCAGCAGGCCCTGCTTTTGCAGCAGCAGCAATGCACGGCCGCCATTGGTCGGGTCGTTCGGCACCGCGATCTTCGAGCCGGGCTTCAGTTCGGCCAGCGTCTTGATCTTCTTCGAATAGATGCCCATCGGGTACGTGACGGTATCGGCCACGCGGATCAGTTTGTAGCCGCGGTCCTTCACCTGCGCCTGCAGATACGGGTCGTGCTGGTAGCTGTTGGCATCGAGATCGCCGCCGGCCAGCGCCGCGTTCGGCTGCACGTAATCCGAGAATTCGACGATCTTGATGTTCAACCCGTTCTTCGCGGCGACCGATTTGACGACTTCCATGATCTGCGCATGCGGGCCGCCCGTGACGCCGACCTTGATGGTTTCGTCCGCCTGGGCGAGCGTCGCGGTCGAGGCGAATACCGATGCGGCGCCGAGCACGGCGGCGAGCTTGAGAACAAAACGACGTTGCATGACTGACCTTTCCAATCTGTATGAGCGACTACCCGTGAAGGGCAAAGCCTTTGTTATTTATGGCTCAGACGACGCACGAGCCAATCCCCGAACGACTGCACCACTTGCACGAACACGATCAGGATGACGACGACCGTCAGCATGACCTGCGGCAGGAACCGTTGATATCCATAGCGGATGCCAAGGTCGCCGAGACCGCCGCCGCCGATCGCACCGGCCATCGCCGAATAGCCGACCAGCGAAACGAACGTGATCGTGAGGCCGGCGATCACGCCCGGCAGCGATTCCGGCAACAGCACCTTGAAGACGATCTGGCTGGTCGTCGCGCCCATCGCCTGCGCGGCTTCGATCAGCCCGCGGTCGACTTCGCGCAGCGCCGTCTCGACCAGACGCGCGATGAACGGCGCGGCGGCGATCGTCAGCGGCACGACCGCGGCGGCCGTGCCGATCGACGAGCCGACGATCAGCCGGGTAAAAGGAATCACCGCGACCAGCAGGATGATGAACGGCGTCGAACGCACGGCGTTGACGACCACGCCCATCACGCGATTCACGCCGATGTTCTGCAGCACGCCGTCGCGATCCGTCAGATACAGCAGCACGCCGAGCGGCAAACCCACCAGCGCGCCGACCAGTCCGGAAATGCCCACCATCACGAGCGTTTCCCAGAACGACTGCACGAACATATCGAACATTTCACTCAACATACGACAGCTCCTCGACCACCACACCCTGTTCGCGAAGATACACGATCGCTTCGGCGACCCTGGTGGGCTGTCCGCCCGCGAGCACCGCGAGCGAGCCGAATGCCTGGCCCTGAATCTCGTCGATCTGGCCGTGCAGGATGTTGAAATCCAGTTCGTAGCGCCGAATCGTCTCCGACAGGATCGGCTGGTCGACGCCCGAACCGGTGAACGCAAGACGCAGCAGATGACCGCTGCCCGTCTTCAAACGTTCGGCGACGCGCGCCTTCATCGCCGGCGGCAGTTCCTGGGCGATCACGTCGCCAATCAGCGCGCGCGTGACTTCGTGGTGCGGCTGCAGAAACACATCGATGACCTTGCCCTCTTCGACGACGCGCCCGGCATCCAGCACCGCGACGCGATCGCAGACCTGCTTGATCACCTCCATCTGATGCGTGATCAGGACCACCGTCAAACCGAGTTCGCGGTTGATACGCCTGAGCAGATCGAGAATGGAGCGCGTGGTTTCAGGGTCGAGCGCGGACGTCGCTTCATCGGAGAGCAGCACTTTCGGCTTGCTCGCGAGCGCACGCGCGATGCCGACACGCTGCTTCTGACCGCCGCTGATTTGCGCCGGGTAGCGATCCTGCTGCGCCGACAGGCCGACGAGTTCGAGCAGCGGCAACACCGTCAACTCGATTTCGGCGCGCTTCATGCCGGCGAGTTCGAGCGGCAGCGCGACGTTCTCGTAGACCGTACGCGAGGACAGCAGGTTGAAATGCTGGAAGATCATGCCGATCTCGCGGCGCGCCTCGCGCAGTTGCGCGGCGGGCAGCGTCGTCAGATCGCGACCGTTGACGACGATATTGCCTTCGGTCGGACGGGTCAGCAGGTTGATCGTGCGCACCAGCGTGCTCTTGCCCGCGCCACTGCGCCCGATGATGCCGAACACCTCGCCAGGCGGAATGGCCAGATTGACGTTATGCAGTGCTTCGACCCAGCCTCTGGGCCCCGCGAAACGCTGCGAAATATTGCGAAGTTCGATCATGTGGAAAAACGAAACGGCGGTTGGTTCTGTCCGACGAGCGTTTTGCGCTCCGACACCCAGCCGCCGTTGCTTTTATTGGGATTTGAGCCGGGATTTTACCGCATCGGCATCATTCTCTTTAATAATCAATTACGATCTTTTCATAACCTGCAGGCATTAGAGGATCGCACCACACAGGTTCCTCACGTCGGCCGGGTGCTCGCCGCTATGATCGGTCGGATCAGAATAATGAGACTGGAGACAGCAGTGACAGAGATCACTTCACATGCAGCCGACACGTCCGCGACACGGGACGGAGCTTTGCCGTCAGCGCCGGTCGCCGCGATTTCGCGCGTCACCACGCGCGACGGCGCCGGGTTGGCGCTCTACCGGTGGACGCCTGAAGGCACACCGCGTGCGACCGTCGCGCTGGTCCATGGGCTTGCCGAACACGCGGGCCGCTACACGGCACTTGCCCACGAACTGAACGCCGTGGGCATCGAACTGGTCGCGATCGATCTGCGCGGACACGGGCTGGCATCCGGCGCGCGCGTCTGGATCAAGCGCTTCGACGACTATCTCGACGATGCCGACACCCTGCTCAGCGTGGCATCCCGGCCCGGAACGCCGCTCTTCCTGATGGGCCACAGCATGGGCGGCACGGTCGCCGCGCTCCATGCGATCGAGCGCGCCGCCGGCAACGGCCCGAAGCTGCATGGGTTGATCCTGTCGAGCCCGGCGCTCGCCGCGGGCCGCGATGTGCCGCGCTGGATGATCACGATGAGCCGCATCATCAGCCGCGTGTGGCCCCGGTTTCCGGCGATGAAGATCGATGCGTCGCTGCTCTCGCGCGACCCGGCGGTCGTGGAGGCGAACCGTGGCGATCCGCTGGTGCATCACGCCGCGGTACCCGCACGCACAGGCGCGGAAATTCTCGATGCGATGACACGGATCGAACGCGGTCGCGCGTCGTTGCGTCTGCCGCTGCTGGTCTGGCACGGCACCGCGGACAGACTCACCGAGCCCGATGGCAGCCGCGACTTCGGCGCGCACGCCGGCTCGCCGGACAAGACACTCACGCTCTATAACGACAGCTATCACGAGACGATGAACGACCTGGACCGCGATCGGGTAATCAGCGCCCTGATCCAGTGGATCCTGGCGCGTGCGGGCTGACGCACTGGCGTGCAGGCTTCAGATGTCGCTCAGATGTCGGCCAGTGCCCGGACGTGCGCCACGACGCTGCGCCCGAGCGCCGAGAGGTTGTAGCCGCCTTCCAGCGTGCTGACGATGCGTCCTTGCGCGTAGCGGGCTGCGATATCCCGGATCTGCTGGGTCAACCATGTGTAGTCGTCTTCGACGAGGCCCATGTTGCCGAGGTCGTCTTCGCGATGCGCGTCGAATCCCGCCGACACAAAGAGCATTTCCGGCTTGAACTCATGAAGCCGCGGCAGCCACATCAGGTCGACGGCTTCGCGCATGACCATGCCGCCCGTGCGCGCGGCGAGCGGCACGTTGACCATATTCGCCGCCTGGTTGTCGGCGCCCGTGAACGGATAGAACGGATGCTGGAAGAAGCTGCACATCAGCACACGTGAGTCACCGGCAAACGCGGCTTCGGTGCCGTTGCCGTGATGCACGTCGAAATCGATGATCGCGACGCGCGCGAGGCCGTGCACCTCGAGCGCGTGACGCGCGGCGATCGCGACGTTGTTGAAGAAGCAGAAGCCCATGGCGCGTGCCGGCTCCGCGTGGTGACCGGGCGGACGCACGCTGCAGAACGCGTTGTCGTAGCGGCCTTCTATGACGGCGTCGGTGGCCGCGACCGCCGCGCCCGCCGCGCGCAACGCGGCCTGCAACGTGTGCGCATTCATCGTTGTGTCAGGATCGATCGCGGCGTAACCCCCATCCGGCGAGCATGCGCGAATGTAGTCCACATGCGCCTGGGTATGCACGCGCAGTAGCGCGTCATCGTCGGCGAGCGGCGGCGATTCGCGCTCGATGAGCGAACCGATGCGACTTGCGATCAGCTGGTCTTCGATTGCCTGCAGGCGCGCCGGACACTCGGGATGCCATTGCCCCATTTCGTGCAGCAGACAGTCGTTGTGGGAATAGAAGCCTGTTGCCATGAGCGTGTTCTTCTGCCGCCTGGCGATCAAAGCCAGCGCGACATGTCTCCTTCCGTTTGCGCGCGCCGCACGTGGCACGCGTATCAGGCATCAAGTTACCACAACGGATCGCCGCGACGCGCTCTGGCCATGGTTTTGCGAATGCCGTCGGGTATACTGCGCCGAACCCTTCGCACCGAACCGACCCCTGCCCTATGATCGTCAAGCTTGCCCTGTCCGCACGAAACCGGCTTCGCGTAACGAACGTTGCCGCCGCGCTGTCCGTCGCCGCATGCGCGTTCATCGCATCGCCCGCGGTGCTGGCGCAGACTGCCCGGGCAAAAGCACCCGTGCTCGTCGCGCAGGGTTTACCGGAGCAGCCCGTGCCTCAGGGGCAAACCTTCGAGGAAGAGATCGTTCCGCAACGCTACGCGAACAATCCGAACGTCGACGCGTTCATCAACGACATGGTCGCACGCTACGATTTCGATTCCGCCACGCTGCACACGCTGTTCGCGCACACGAGCTACTCGGCGACAGCGGTGAAACTCGTGACACCTTCGCCGTCGCCTTCGGTGAAAAACTGGCGGGTGTATCAGTCGCGCTTCCTGGATACGGTGCGAATCAACGCGGGAGTGCGCTTCTGGCGCGCGAACCAGGCGACGTTGCAGCGCGCCTATGAGCAGTTCGGCGTGCCGCCGGAAGTGATCGTGGGCATCATCGGCGTCGAAACCATTTACGGGCGCTACATGGGCAACTTCCGTGTGCTCGATGCGCTCACCACGCTAACCTTCGACTACCCCAACACCCCGAATCGCGCCGACCGTCAGACGACGTTCCGCAAGAATCTCGCAGACTACCTGGTCTGGACGCGCGACGCCCAGATCGATCCCACCTCGGTGCTCGGCTCGTACACGGGCGCCATCGGCATTCCGCAGTTCCTGCCAAGCAGCATCGTGCAATACGCGGTCGACTTCGACGGCAACAAGCAGATCGATCTGCGCACGAGCCAGGCGGATGCGATTGGTAGCGTCGCGAATTATCTTAAACAGAACGGCTGGGAAACGGGCCGTCCGGTGGTATGGAAGATTGCGTCGGACACGGGCAGCCTCGGCGTCGCGCAGGCCGCCGCCGACGGGCAGCCTGAACCGCACTGGCCGCTTCAGCAACTGCTGCGCGCGGGCATGCTGATGAACGAGCCGGGGCTCGATATCGCATCGGAAGCCGGCACGCCGGTCGCGATGATCGATCTGCCGACGCCGGGCCGCGCGACCGAATACATGCTGGGTTTGAAAAACTTCTACGTACTCACGCGCTACAACCGCAGCTTCTTCTACGCGCTGGCCGTGTATCAGCTGGGGGAGCGCATCAAGGCACAGATCGCGAGCGAAACGGCCGCCGGCGCGAATTCGAGCAGCACGGCAGCATCGGGCGCGAACGCGCAGTAATCCGCCGGAGCGTGAAGGTCGCGCCGTAGAATAAAAAAAGCGCCGGAGCCGGCGCTTTTTTATTGGCGATGCCAGACGGGAAGGCCGACCGCGATCAGGCGGGGAACACCCCGGTCGACAGATAGCGGTCACCGCGATCGCACACGACAAACACGATCGTCGCGTTTTCGACCTGCCGCGCGATACGCAAGGCGACTTCGCACGCGCCTGCCGCGGAGATGCCGCAGAAGATGCCTTCCACGGCGGCCATACGCCGCGCCATCGCTTCGGACGCTGCCTGACTCACGTTCTCGACGCGATCCACGCGGCTGCGATCGAAGATCTTCGGCAGATACGCTTCAGGCCATTTGCGGATGCCCGGAATGCGCGAACCTTCTTCCGGTTGCGCACCGATAATTTCGATCGACTCGTTCTTTTCCTTCAGGTACTGCGACACGCCCATGATCGTGCCCGTGGTGCCCATCGCCGAAACGAAATGCGTGATGCGGCCTTCCGTGTCCTGCCAGATTTCCGGGCCAGTCGTCTCGTAATGAGCAAGTGGATTGTCGGGATTGGAGAACTGGTCGAGGATTGTGCCCTTGCCTTCGCGTTGCATCTGCTCGGCGAGGTCACGTGCGTATTCCATGCCACCCGTGACGGGCGTGAGAACGATCTCCGCGCCGTACGCCGCCATGCTCTGACGTCGTTCGACCGACAGGTCTTCAGGCATGACCAGCATCATCTTGTACCCGCGGACCGCCGCAGCCATGGCCAGCGCGATGCCGGTATTTCCGCTTGTCGATTCGATCAGCGTATCGCCCGGCTTGATGCGGCCGCGCTCTTCTGCCTTTCTGATCATCGAAAGCGCCGGGCGGTCCTTCACGGAACCCGCCGGATTGTTGCCTTCGAGCTTGCCGAGAATCACGTTGTTGCGGCTACGGATTTCGTCGTCCGGAAGGCGGACAAGCTGAACGAGCGGCGTATTGCCAATCGTGTCTTCAATTGTTTTGTAAGCCATATCGAATGCCTGGAAAGCGATGCGCGGAATCCAGCGATTCTAAACCACCATGCCCCCGCCTGCCGGGTGGCCCTTTTGGCCGTGTGGATGGACGCGCATTACGCCGTGCTTCACCCCAGAACCGGATGCTCCACTTTCAGGCAGGCGGCCGCGCGCTCTTGCACACACACGTGGCCGCCTGATTCAGGTTACTTCTTCACCGCGACGGTGGTCGTACTGTCTTTCTTCGCGTTCGCGGCGGTAGCTGTACCCGCTGCGGCTGGCGCCGGTTTGCCCGACGCGGAAGCGGTAGCCTGCGCACCAGCGGGTCCGACCGCGAGGCCTTCAGACTGGAGCCGCTCGACCGTATGACCGCCCATGCCCTTTACGCGCTTGCCGAGATCGGCGGCGTCCTTGAACGGGCCGTGTGCGGTGCGTTCGTCGAGAATTGCCCTGGCGCGTGCGGGGCCGATGCCCTTGACACCGCGCAACGCGTCCTCATTGGCGGTGTTGACGTCCACCGATGCAAACGCGTGACCGAACGAAGCGAGCAGTGCCGTCAGAACCAGAAATTTTTTGAACATGTGGAATCTCCCTTGAACAACCGGCCGGCGACTGCCGCCGACCAGGAGACCCCAGTGTATTGATGTGCAGGAAGGCGTTAAAGCTGGCCGAACAGCCAACGTACGTAGCGATCGACCCCTTCCTGCACACTCAGGAACGGCGCGTCGTAGCCGGCCGCACGCAGCTTCGTGAGGTCCGCCTGCGTGAAGCACTGATACTTGCCGCGCAGCGCATCGGGAAACTGAATGTACTCGATCAGCCCGCGTTGCACCTGCTCCGCGAGCGAGAGCGCCGGCTCGCTATTCAGCGCACGCAGCGTGTTGACCACCGTCGAAGCGATATCGTTGAACGGCTGTGCACGGCCGCTGCCAAGGTTGAAGATGCCCGACTTCTCCGGATGATCGAAGAAGAACAGGTTCACCTTCACGACGTCTTCGACCGAAACGAAATCGCGCGTCTGTTCACCCGGGTTGTAGCCGTTGTACTCGCCGAACAGCTTGACCTTGCCTTCCGAGCGGAACTGGTTGAAGTTATGAAACGCCACCGACGCCATGCGCGCCTTGTGCGTCTCGCGCTGGCCGTACACGTTGAAGTACCGAAAGCCGGCGATCTGGCTGGTCGCCGTCGGCAGCACGCGGCGGATCACCTGATCGAACAGGAATTTCGAGTAGCCGTATACGTTCAGCGGTTTCTCCACTTCGCGCTCCTCGACGAAGCGGCTCGACCCGCCATAGGTAGCCGCCGACGACGCGTACAGGAACTGCGCGCCCTGCGCCTGGCAGGCGTCGAGCACCGCACGGCTGTAGCGGAAGTTGTTGTCCATCATGTAGCGGCCGTCGGCTTCCATCGTGTCCGAGCAGGCGCCTTCGTGAAACACCGCACGCACCTTGCCGAAATCACCGCGCGTAAAGCGCTCGACGAATTCGGTCTTGTCGAGGTAGTCATCGATTTCGCAATCGACGAGGTTCTTGAACTTGTCGGCGCGCGTGAGGTTATCCACGGCGATGATCCGTTGTTCGCCGCGTTCGTTGAGCGCCTTGACGAGATTGCTGCCGATAAAACCGGCCGCGCCGGTGACGATGAGGGTCATGGTCGTCCTGCAGAAATGAGGTTCAGCCTTCGCAACCCGCCGCCGGTGTCGCGGTGGAGCGCGAAGGTCGGGCGGTGCGCGACATCATTGAAAGAGTTCGTCGTAGTCGACGGTAGCGGTGCCGAGTTTGCCGACCACGATGCCGGCTGCGCGATTCGCGAGCCCGACGGCTTCGACGAGCGACAGGCCGGCGCCGAGCATGACGGCGAGCGTGGCGATCACGGTGTCGCCCGCACCCGAGACATCATACACTTCGCGTGCAACGGCCGAAGCGTGCAGCACGCCTTCGTCGGTGAAGAGCGTCATGCCCTCCTCCGAGCGCGTCAGCAGCAGCGCCTTGAAGTCGAGCGACGCGCGCAACGCCGCCACGCGCGCATGCAGGTCATCCTCCGACTTCCACTGCCCGACCACCTCGCGCAGCTCCGCGCGATTCGGCGTGATCAGCGTGGCGCCGCGATAGCGTTCCCAGTCGTCGCCCTTCGGGTCGACCAGCACCGGTTTGCCGGCCGTGCGTGCGTGCGCGATCATCTGCGTCACGTGCGTAAGACCACCCTTTGCGTAATCCGACATCAGGATCACGTCGTGAGAAGGCAGCAGTTCGTCGAAGCGCGCGAGACCCGCAAGCAGGATTTCATGCGCCGGTGTGTTCTCGAAATCGACGCGCAGCAGTTGCTGCTGACGCGAAAGCACACGTAACTTGATCGTGGTCAGGAGCGCCGGGTCGCGCTCGAGATGAGCCGCCACGCCGCTATCCTGAAGCAGTTGCACGACGCGCTCGCCCGGCTCGTCGTGACCGACGACGCACAACAAGCCCGTCTGCGCACCGAGCGCGACCGCATTGCGCGCGACGTTCGCCGCACCGCCCAGCCGGTCTTCCTGCTTCTGCACATGAACGACGGGCACCGGCGCTTCAGGCGAAATGCGGTTGACGTCGCCGAACCAGTAGCGGTCCAGCATCACATCGCCGACCACGAGAACGCGGGCACCCGCGAGCTGGGCGCGCGGGACGACGCCCACATCGGGAATGGGCATGGCGTGCTCAGGCATCGGATGAGGTGCTGACCGTAGATTCGGAAAGTTCGGCATGCGGACGTCCAATCGAGTGATAGTCGATGCCGAGCTCGGCCATCGCTCCAGGTTCATACAGGTTGCGGCCGTCGAAAATCAGCGGCGACTTGAGCACCGCCTTCAGATGGACAAAATCCGGGCTCTTGAACTCCTTCCATTCCGTGACGATCACGAGGGCATCCGCGCCGGAAAGCGTCTCGTCCTGCGTCGCGGTGAAATGCAGCCGCGCGAGTTGCGCGGGCTCGTGACCGAGATCGAGATTTAAAACACGTCGCGCTTCATCCACCGCGACCGGATCGTACGCACGCACCGCCGCGCCGCGCGCGAGCAGATCAGCGATCACGCGACGGCTCGGCGCTTCGCGCATGTCGTCGGTATTCGGCTTGAACGCGAGCCCCCAGACGGCGAACGTACGGCCCGTCAGGTCGTCGCCAAGCATCTTCGTGATCTTGCGCACGAGGACTTCCTTCTGCTCGTGATTCACTTCCTCGACCGCTTCGAGAATGCGCAGACCCGGGCCCGTCCCGGCCGCCGTACGGATCAGCGCCTGCACGTCCTTCGGGAAACACGAACCGCCATAGCCGCAACCCGCATACAGAAAGTGGTAGCCGATACGCGGGTCCGAACCGATACCGCGACGCACCGCTTCGATATCCGCACCGACGCGATCCGCCAGGTTCGCCATCTCGTTCATGAACGAGATGCGCGTCGCCAGCATCGCATTCGCCGCGTACTTCGTAAATTCGGCCGAACGGACATCCATGTAAAGCGTGCGTTCGTGGTTACGGTTGAACGGCGCGTACAGACGCTTCATCTTTTCGCGCGCACGCATGCCGGCTTCGTCGTCGTCGCTGCCGAGTACGATGCGATCGGGGCGCATGAAGTCGTCGACGGCGGCGCCTTCCTTCAGGAACTCCGGATTCGACACCACCGAGAATTGATGCTCCGCGCTACCCGCGAGACCCCGTTTCGCGAGTTCCTCGTTGATCACGCCCTGCACGCGTTGGGCCGTGCCGACCGGCACCGTCGATTTATCGACGATCACCTTGTAGTCGGTCATGTGGCGGCCGATATTGCGGGCCGCTTCGAGCACGTATTGCAGATCGGCCGAGCCGTCTTCATCGGGCGGCGTGCCGACCGCGATGAACTGCACTTCGCCGTGCGCGACGCTCGCTTCGACGTCCGTCGAAAACTGGATGCGCCCAGCCGCGCGCGTACGCGCGATCATCTCCTGCAGACCCGGCTCGTGGATCGGCACGCCACCGCTATTGAGAATGTCGATCTTGCGCTGGTCGACGTCGAGACAGAACACGTCGTTGCCGATTTCGGCGAGACACGCGCCCGTGACAAGGCCGACGTAGCCCGTGCCGATGATAGTGACTTTCATACGCGCTCCGGTATTGGATTCATCTGGCGAATCCTGTTGTTACAGAGAGCGGCGTTCGCCGCCCGGGGCATCTCGCCAGTGCCAGCGGCGCATCACGCATGCGCGGCGCCCCTGACTGTAGATGCTGTTCCGATAGCGACGCCCCCCCCCAAGCGAAGGCCCTCGCCCGATATTCAGTTCGACGCAGTGATCGGCTCTACCCGGCGCGGCGCATAGGTCTCCCAACCGCTGCAGCCCGGGCATTGCCAATAAAAAAGGCGCGCCCGGAATCCACAATTCTGGCACGTGTAGCGCGGCAGGTTCTTCGTGCGCTGCCGGATCAACGTGCGCATCAGTTCCAGCTCGCTGCGACGCGGCTCTTCGGCCGTCGACTGCTGAGCCTCGAGCAGACGCGTCATTCCCGCCAGATTCGGCGACTTCTGCATCTGCGCGCGCGCCAGCGCATGTGCCGCATCGAGTCCGCGCAACGCGGCGACATGCTGGTACGCGACGTCAAGCAGATCGTTCGACGGGTAACGGTCGATCCACGTGGCCATCAGATCCGCGCCTTCTTCGCCCCGACCGAGCGCCTGATATGCCTTCAGCAGTTTTTCCGCCACGAGCGGCAGATACGCCGGATTCTGCGCCTCGACACGCAGCCACTGCGCGATCGCCGCTTCCTGCGCGCCGCCCGCTGCATCGACGTCGCCAGACAGAATTGTCGCGCGCACGCTCTGCGGATTCGCCTTTAACGCGAGGCCGAGCTGCCGGCGCGCTTCTTCGACATTCTTCTGCTGCAGCGCTTCCTGCGCGAGCTCGCAATGAAACTGCGCGATTTCCTTTTCGAGCGACTCCGAGCCCATCGTTTCGAGCTGGCGTGCAGTATCGATCGACTTGTTCCAGTCCTTCTCGATCCCATAGATCGTGAGAAGCGCGCGCTGTGCGCCCAGCGCGTAATCACCCGACTTGAGCGAGCGGAACGTTTCCTCCGCGCGATCGAGCAGGCCCGCCTTCAGGAAATCCTGTCCAAGCTCGAACAACGCATGGTCGCGCTCGGTGACAGGCAGATCCGCCCGGCTCAACAGGTTCTGGTGCACCCGGATCGCGCGGTCGGTTTCGCCGCGACGCCGGAACAGGTTACCCAGCGCGAAATGCAGTTCGATGGTTTCAGGATCGAGCTTCACGACTTCGATGAACGCATCGATGGCCTGGTCCGGCTGCTCGTTCAGCAGGAAGTTCAGGCCGCGAAAATACGAACGCGGAAGGTTGGCGCTTTCGGACAGCAACGCTTTGAGGTCATACCGCGCCGCCATCCAGCCGAACGCGAACGCGACGGGTATGACGAGCAGCCACCAGAAATCCAGATCCATGCGAATTGTTCGGAAGTGGGAATTGAACGCCAGCGTGCGCAACCGCACGCGGCAGGAAGAAAACTAGATCAGCGGCGGCAGCGGTGGTTCTTCGACAACCACAGGCGTTTCGCGCGCGGCGCGCAACTCGCGTCTCAGACGGCCGTTCTCGAATCGCAGGCGGACCACGGCCGGCATCGACGACAACAGACCCGCCAGCAGCCCGACGACGAAGAACGCGAGACCGATCAGGATCAGCGGCGCCTGCCACGCATAACCGGCGAGGAAATTCAGCGTGGCGGGTTGCGTATTGGCGAACGCGAGCACCAGCAGCAGCACGAACACCAGAACGCGGATCAACCAGACGATAAATTTCATGAATTAGTCTCTTGACGGCAGTTGCGAGATGACGCTGGCCTGATGACGCGTCGCGCCACGGAATTGCCCGCGCCGAAGTGACCCGTATTGTAAATGAAGCGTTCCCCGTGAGGCACGAACCGCCGGGGAATGACAGACGGGACAGACGAAAAAAAAGCGCCCGAAGGCGCTTTTTCTGGTCTTTGCCGTCTGCACTGGACGCTGACGACGCTGCTGAATCTCACAGATCGTCGTCCGGCGACTCGGCTTTCAACGGCTCGCCCGCGCGACCATCGACGCGCTCGCGCAATTCCTTGCCAGGCTTGAAGTGCGGTACGTACTTCTCAGGTACCAGCACCTTTTCGCCCGATTTCGGATTGCGTCCGACGCGGGAAGGACGACGGTTCAAGCCGAAGCTGCCGAAGCCACGAATTTCGATGCGATGACCGCTGGCAAGCGCCTCCGACATCGCATCAAGCATCGTCTTCACCGCAAAATCCGCATCTTTGAGTACAAGTTGCGGAAATCGCGTAGCCAGCTGGGCGACCAATTCCGATTTGGTCATACTGCAGCAGACCTCTTAAGGCTTACTGGTTCTGGCCGTCGAGCTTGGCCTTCAGCAGCGCGCCGAGGTTCGTCGTGCCGGTTGCAGCCGAGCTCGAATCCGACGAAGCCAGGCCGCGAATCGCTTCCTGTTGCTCTGCCGAATCCTTGGCCTTGATCGACAGGTTGATGCCACGCGACTTGCGGTCGATGTTGATGATCATCGCATTGACCTTGTCGCCGTCCTTCAGGACGTTGCGTGCATCTTCCACGCGGTCTTGCGACAGTTCCGAAGCGCGCAGGTAGCCTTCGACTTCCGCCGACAGCTGAACCACGGCACCCTTCGCATCTACCGTCTTGACCACGCCGTCGACGATCGAACCCTTGTCGTTCATTGCAACGAAGTTGCTGAACGGGTCGCCTTCGAGCTGCTTGATACCCAGCGAAATGCGTTCCTTCTCGACGTCGATGCCGAGAACGATGGCTTCCACTTCGTCGCCCTTCTTGTACTTGCGAACCGCTTCTTCGCCCGTTTCGCTCCACGACAGGTCCGACAGGTGAACCAGGCCGTCGATGCCGCCCGGCAGACCGATGAAGACGCCGAAGTCGGTGATCGACTTGATTGCGCCTTGCAGCTTGTCGCCCTTCTTGAAGTTGCGGCTGAAGTCGTCCCACGGGTTCGGCTTGCATTGCTTCATGCCGAGGCTGATACGGCGGCGGTCTTCGTCGATTTCGAGAACCATGACTTCGACTTCGTCGCCCAGCTGCACAACCTTCGACGGTGCAACGTTCTTGTTCGTCCAGTCCATTTCCGACACGTGAACCAGGCCTTCGATGCCCGATTCCACTTCGACGAATGCGCCGTAGTCAGTGATGTTGGTGACCTTGCCGAACAGGCGCGTGCCCGACGGGTAACGGCGGGAAATGCCTTCCCACGGATCGTCGCCGAGTTGCTTGATGCCGAGCGAAACGCGGTTCTTTTCTTGATCGAACTTGAGGATCTTCGCGGTAACTTCCTGGCCAACCGACAGCACTTCGCTCGGGTGACGCACACGACGCCATGCGATGTCGGTGATGTGCAGCAGGCCGTCGATACCGCCGAGGTCCACGAACGCGCCGTAGTCGGTGATGTTCTTGACCACGCCTTCCACGATCGCGCCTTCCTTCAGCGTCTCGAGCAGCTTTGCGCGCTCTTCGCCTTGAGTGGCTTCGATCACGGCACGGCGCGACAGCACGACGTTGTTACGCTTGCGGTCGAGCTTGATGACGCGGAATTCCAGCGTCTTGCCTTCGTACGGGGTCGTGTCCTTGACCGGACGCGTGTCGACGAGCGAACCCGGCAGGAACGCGCGGATGCCGTTGACCATGACGGTCATGCCGCCCTTGACCTTGCCCGTGATCGTGCCGGTCACGAGTTCGTTGTTGTCGAGGGCCTTTTCCAGCGACAGCCACGAAGCCAGACGCTTCGCCTTGTCGCGCGACAGGATCGTGTCGCCATAGCCGTTTTCCAGCGCGTCGATCGCGACGGAAACGAAGTCGCCCGCCTGCACTTCTACCTCGCCCGCGTCATTCAGGAACTCTTCGAGCGGGATGTAGGCTTCGGACTTGAGACCAGCATTCACGACCACGAAGTTGTGGTCGACACGCACGACTTCGGCGGAGATCACTTCGCCAGCGCGCATGTCCTGCTTGGTCAGCGACTCTTCGAACAGAGCCGCAAAAGATTCGGTATTCGGGGTAGAGGTTTGCAGGTCGGACATAAAAATCAGAAGTTGCGGGTTTTCGCGCTGCCTGCCGGCCGGAATGGCTAGCGAATTCGCTGGGCGAATAGGGCAAAAATACGAATGCCACGCGGGGTTAAGGGGTTAAAACACGCTTCACGACCATTCGCGAAGCACCTACTGCACTACACAATCAACTGCGCATACTGTTTTTTGCTAATTTTTCACCACTACGCTCTGGTACCACTGCACCACCTGATCGACCGCCTGGTCGACCGAAAGCGACGAGGTATCCAGAAGCATTGCATCCGCCGCGGGCTTGAGCGGCGCGGCCGCACGCTGACTATCGCGTTCGTCACGCTTACGCAAATCCCGAAGCAAGTCATCTATATTAGCAGAAATTCCTTTTTGGATCAATTGCTTATGCCGCCGCGCGGCGCGAGCCTCCGCGCTTGCGGTCATAAAGACCTTCAGCGTCGCGTCCTGGAAGATCACCGTGCCCATGTCGCGGCCGTCGGCGACCAGCCCCGGCTCCTTGCGAAACGCCCGCTGGCGCGCCACCAGCGCGGCCCGCACAGGCGCGTGAACCGCAATCGCGGAAGCCCGGTTACCGATCTCTTCCATGCGGATTTCCGCGGAAACGTCCGCGCCGTCGAGTTGTGCAAGCCCTTCACGGAACGTGATGTGCAGATCGTTGATCAACCCGGCGAGCGCATCGGCATCGCCGACCGGGATGGCGTAGCGCAGGCTCGCCAGCGCCGCCAGCCGGTACAGCGCGCCGCTGTCCAGCAGGTGAAAGCCAAGGTGCGCGGCAACCAGCGCGGCTACGGTGCCCTTGCCGGAGGCCGTCGGGCCGTCGATCGTGATGACGGGCGTCTGGTGAAAGGGACGGGTCGGTTTCATCTAGGGTCGCGCGTCAGGTCGAATGAGATCAATTCGGGATTCGTCGTCAGGGTTGGGCAAGCGCCATGAAGCGCTCGAAATAGTCGGGGAATGTCTTGCCGACGCACTTCGGATCGTTGATGCGCACCGGCACGCCGCCGAGACTCACCAGCGAGAAGCACATGGCCATCCGGTGGTCGTCGTACGTATCGATGGCCGCGTTCGGCGTCAGCTTCGCGGGCGGTGTGACGACGAGATAGTCCTCGCCCTCCTCCACCGTCGCGCCGACCTTGCGCAGTTCGGTTGCCATCGCGGTGATCCGGTCGGTTTCCTTCACGCGCCAGCTGGCGATGTTGCGCAGCGTGCTCGTGCCGTCGGCAAAAAGCGCGGCCACGGCGATTGTCATGGCCGCATCCGGAATCAGGTTGAAGTCCATGTCGACCGGGTCGAGCTTGCCGTGATCGTTGCCGATGCCACGCACCTCGATCCAGTCGTCGCCCATCGACACGTTCGCGCCCATGCGCATCAGCGCGTTCGCAAAACCGATGTCGCCCTGGATGCTCGCCCGCCCGACGCCTTCCACGCGCAGCGGACCGCCGCCGAGCGCACCGGCCGCGAGAAAATACGATGCCGACGACGCGTCGCCTTCCACCATGATCCGCCCCGGCGACTGGTAGCGTCTGCCCGACGGCACCGTGAAACGCTGCCACCCGAGGCGCTCGACCTCAATGCCAAAGCGCGCCATCAGCTTGATCGTGATGTCGATATAGGGCTTCGAGATCAGCTCGCCCTCGACGTCGACAATCGTCACGCCGCTCTCCGTTTTCAGGAGCGGCAGTGTCATCAGCAACGCGGTCAGGAACTGGCTCGAGACGTCGCCGCGCACGCGGATCGGCGCTTCCGCGGCGATGTTGCCGGAACGGATGCGCAGCGGCGGATAGCCTTCGTTTTCCTCGTAGTCGATCTTCGCGCCGATCTGCCGCAGCCCGTCGACCAGATCGCCGATCGGCCGCTCATGCATGCGCGGCACGCCGTGCACGCGGTAATCGCCGCCCTGCACCGCCAGCGCCGCCGTCAGCGGGCGCACCGCCGTGCCGGCGTTGCCAAGAAACAGGTCGGCCGTCTTCGCCGTGAACGCGCCGCGCGTGCCGGTGACCACGCAGGTGTCGCCGTCACGCTTGAGCTTCACGCCGAGTTGCTCGAGCGCGGCCAGCATCACGCGCGTATCGTCGGAATCGAGCAGGTTCGTGATCGTCGTTTCGCCTTCGGCGAGCGAAGCCAGCAGCAGCACGCGGTTCGAAATGCTCTTCGAACCCGGCAGGCGGATCGTGCCGGACGCACGGGAAAAAGGTCCGAGATCGAGATGTTCCATGAGTGTGTCCTGTTATTTCGAGGCGTCGCCGGCGGAAATCTTCGCGCCGCCGCGTTCCTGCCATTCGGTTCGCGCGAGGCGCGAGCGGGCGAACACGGCTTCGAGCGCGGCGCCATCACCGGTTTCGATCGCGGCGCGCAGGCGCGTCAGCACAGCCATGTAGTCGTCGAGTTCGTCCAGCAGCGCAGCGCGGTTCGCCACGCAGATGTCGCGCCACATTTCCGGGCTCGACGCCGCGATCCGTGTGAAATCGCGAAAGCCGCCGGCGGCGAACGAAAACTTCAGCGCGGCGTCCGGCGAATTCAGAATCTGCTCGACGAGCGCGAACGACAGCACATGCGGCAGATGGCTCACCGAAGCGAGCACACGATCATGCTGCTCCGGCGACATGTTCGACACGCTCGCACCGGTTGCACGCCACATCGCCGCGACGCGCTCCACCGCCTGCGGATCGTTTTCCGGCAACGGGCACAACACGACATTACGGCCGACGTACAGATCCGGCAGCGCGGCGTCCACGCCGCTCGATTCGCGGCCGGCAACCGGATGCCCCGGCACGAACTGGCCGATGCGCGCACCGAGCGCTGCACGCGCGGCCGCCGCCACGTCGGACTTCGTGCTGCCGGCGTCGGTGATGAGAGTGACATCGTCGAGGAACGGCGCGATGCGCTCGAGCAGCGACTGCGTCTGCGCAACCGGCGCCGCCAGCAGCACGAAGTCGGCGCCGGCAAGCGCTGCGCGCAACGCCGCATCGTCGGCGAGCGCCGCGGTTGCGTCGATGACACCGAGTTCGAGCGCACGTGCCGTCGATGCCGCCGAACGGCCCACGCCGGTCACGCTTCGCGCGCCCGACACGCCGCCGCGCTCGCGCAACGCGCGCGCAAGCGATCCGCCGATCAGGCCGACCCCAAAAATCACCAGTTTGTTAAAGGAAAAAGCGGCCACAGCGGTCACGGAAAAAGCGCGCCTGGAACGGCGCGCGGTAACAGGTCGAACCGCTCAGCTAGCGGCGGCGAGAGTCTTT
Source organism: Paraburkholderia gardini (assembly GCF_907164545.1). Taxonomy (NCBI): domain Bacteria; kingdom Pseudomonadati; phylum Pseudomonadota; class Betaproteobacteria; order Burkholderiales; family Burkholderiaceae; genus Paraburkholderia; species Paraburkholderia gardini. Next base: position 20,260 of record NZ_CAJQZB010000022.1, read on the forward strand.
TCGAGCGCCGCGATGAACGCCTCGTTTTCGGCCGGCAGACCGATCGTGATGCGCAGCCACTGCGGCAAACCGTAATTGCCAACCGGCCGCACGATCACGCCCTGCTTCAGCAGGCCGAGGTTCACGCGATTGCCGGCGTTGTCGTCGCTGCCGACGCGCACCAGCACGAAGTTGCCGTCCGACGGCACATACTCGAGGCCAAGCCGCTCGAACGCTTCGGTCAGCACCCGATAGCCCTGCGCGTTCAGCGTTGCGCTTTCTTCGAGGAATGCCTTGTCGTTCAGTGCAGCGACCGCTGCAGCCTGGGCGAGCGTGTTCACGTTGAACGGCTGACGCAGACGGTTCAGCAGGTCAGTCAGTTCCGGCTGCGCGATAGCAAAACCGACGCGCAGACCCGCGAGGCCATACGCCTTCGAGAACGTGCGCGACACGAGCAGATTCGGATAGCGGCGCACCCACGCGATCGAGTCGTAGCGCTTTTGCGGCGCGAGGTATTCCGTATACGCCTCGTCGAGCACGACGGCGACGTCACGCGGCACCTTGTCGAGAAACGCTTCGAGCGCCGGGCCTTCGATATACGTGCCCGTCGGATTGTTCGGGTTGGCGACGAAGATCAGGCGCGTATCGGCGGTGATCGCGGCAAGCATCGCGTCGAGATCGTGACCGTACTTCACGGCCGGCACGACAATCGCGCGCGCGCCGATACCCTGTGTAGCCAGTGCGTAGACGGCGAACGAATACTGAGCGTAGACGATCGACTGGCCCGTCTCGACGATCGCGTGCGCCGCGATTTCGAGGATGTCGTTGCTACCGTTACCCAGCGTGATCCATTCGGCGGGCACGTCGTAGCGCGCGGCCAGCGCCGCTTTCAGTTCGAACGCGTTCGAATCCGGATAGCGGCCCAGCTCGTTCGCGGCCTTCACCATCGCCTGCTTCGCCGATTCGGGCATGCCGAGCGGGTTTTCGTTCGACGCGAGCTTCACGATGCGCGCTTCATCGAGGCCAAACTCGCGGGCGACTTCCGAAATCGGCTTGCCAGCGACGTAAGGCGCGATGTCGCGCACATAGGAAGGACCGAATTGCGATGTCATGAGTAACTCCAGATCGACTTTGCCAGTTGGCTGAATGGGGCGGCGGACTTGAGGCGATATCAGCGCGAGCGCGGATACGAACCGAGAATCTTCACGAAGGCAGCCTTCTTTTCGAGGTCCGCAAGCGCTTCCACGACAGTTGCGTCGTCGCGATGACCTTCGAAGTCGATGTAGAAGTAGTACTCCCAGGTGCCGACGCGGGCCGGCCGCGATTCGAAACGCGTCATCGACACGCCGTGCCGCGCGAGCGGTTCCAGCAGTTTCACGAGCGCACCCGGCTCGTTCTTGACCGACAGGATCAGCGAGGTCTGGTCGTTGCCGCTGACACCCGCCGGTTCCTTGCCGATCATCACGAAGCGCGTGCGGTTGTGCGGATCGTCCTGAATCAGGGCGTAGGCGACCTGCAGGCCGTAATGCGTCGCCGCGCGATCGCCGGCGATGGCCGCGATCGTCGGGTCTTCCGCGGCCATGCGCGCGGCCTCGGCGTTACTCGCCACCGCCTGACGTTCGAGATGCGGCGCGTTAGCCGTGAGCCAGCGCTGGCATTGCGCGAGCGCCTGCGCATGCGCGCAGACGCGTGTCACGCCGGTCAGGCCGCCATTGAGCGACAGCAGGTTGTGATGAATCGGCAACGCAAGCTCGCCACCGATCACAAGCTGCGTCTGCAGCAGCAGATCGAGCGTGCGCGACACGGCGCCTTCCGTCGAATTCTCGACCGGCACGACGCCGAACTCGGCGGCGCCGGCTTCGACCGAACGGAACACTTCGTCGATCGATGGACACGGCAACCCTTCGATCGACTGACCGAAGTACTCGTGCATCGCCTGTTCGCTATAGGTGCCGACCGGCCCGAGATACGCGGCACGGATGGTCTTTTCCAGCGCGCGACTCGCGGCCATGATTTCGCGCCAGATCGCGCTGATGTGATCGTCGGCGAGCGGGCCGTCGCTCATGCCCTGCAGACGCGCGATAACCTGCTGCTCACGTTCCGGGCGAAACACCGGCGCGTTGAAATGCTTCTTCACCTCGCCCACTTCGAGCGCGACCGCGGCCCGCTGGTTGAGGAGCGAGATCAGTTGCGCGTCGATCGCGTCGATGCGGTCGCGCAACGGTTTGAGTCTTGAATTAAGTTCGTCGTCCATGCGTGAAAACGGCCCTGCCGGAGAATACGGGAAAGGATGCGCGCCAGGAATCAGGCGCTGCGTTGTTCGAATTCCTTCAGGTACTCGACGAGCGTCTTGACGCCTTCGAGCGGCACCGCGTTGTATATCGACGCCCGCATGCCGCCGACGGACTTGTGGCCCTTCAGCTGCACCAGCCCGCGCGCTTTCGCGCCGGCCAGGAAATCTTCGTTACGCGACTCGTCGGCGAGGAAAAACGGTACGTTCATCCGCGACCGCGCGTTGCGCTCGACCTTGTTCAGATAGAAACGGCTCGCATCGATCGTGTCGTAAAGCAGCTTCGACTTTTCGAGATTGCGCGCTTCCATGGCGGCAAGGCCGCCCTGCTTCTTCAACCACTTGAACACGAGCCCGGCGATGTAGATCGCATAGGTGGGCGGCGTGTTGTACATCGAATTGTTTTCAGCGACGGTTTTCCATTCGAACGCCGACGGGCAGATCGCGAGCGCGCGATCGAGCATGTCCTCGCGCACGATCACGACCGTGACGCCGGCCATGCCGATGTTCTTCTGCGCGCCGCCGAACAGCACGCTGTACTTGGCGATGTCCATCGGGCGCGACAGGATGTGCGACGACGCATCCGCGACGAGCGGGATATCGCCGAGATCGGGAATTTCGAAGGTTTCGACGCCGTGAATCGTCTCGTTCGTGCACAGATGCACATAAGCCGGATCGTCCGACAGCTTCCATTCCGCCATCGAAGGCACGCGCGTGAAGCCGTCTGCCGTCTGGCCCGACGCGGCAATATGAGCGGCGCCGTACTTCTGCGCTTCCTTCAACGATTTCTGCGACCACGAACCGGTGATGACGAAATCGATGTTCTTGCGAGCGCCAAGCATGTTCATCGGCACGATCGCGTTTTCGCCGAGACCGCCGCCCTGCAGGAACAGGATGCGGTGGCTTGCCGGCACCGCGAGCAGTTCGCGCAGATCCGTGAGCGCCTCTTCATGGATCGACATGAATTCTTTCCCGCGATGGCTCATTTCCATCACGCTCATGCCGCTGCCATTCCAGTCGAGCATTTCAGCCGCCGCCTGGCGCAGCACTTCTTCGGGCATGGCCGCCGGTCCGGCGGAGAAATTAAAGACGCGCATCCTGAAAACCCCAGAAGCAGGCGCGACGCAGAAATTGCGGGATTGCGCGCCTGAAAAGAAAATGGTCGTCTGCGCGTGCGCGCAAACGACCATTATCGCACTGACAGTGGCAACCCGCCAAACCCGGACGCCCTGAGACGCCCTTGTATGGCCGGTCGCGGCAGCGCCGGCTGAGCCTGTCGGCCCGCTTACTTCGCGGCGGCGGCCGGCTTGACCGAAGCAACTTCCTTGTCAGCCTGGTCGCGCGTTGCCTTGATCGATTGCGGCATGTACTTCTGCATCAGACCGTTCACGACGTCGCGGCCCACCTGGTCTTGCACCTGGATGAACTTGCGGCCCGTCGGGCTCTTGTAGAACGACGTCAGATCCTTGATTTCCTGCGTGCTGTAGTACTTCGCGTACGCGTCGTACTGAGCCTGCATCGCGTCCTGGCGGAACGAGTCCGTTGCGAACACCTGACCGGCCGAGTCAACCAGCTTCGGCACCGTGTTCTTTTGCAGCGTCGGGACGGAAGCCTGTTTCTGCTTGTCCGTCAGCGACTTGTTTTCCGACAGGGCGTCCGACAGGATGGCCGGAACCAGCTGCTTTGCCTGCATTTGTGCGCTGTTACCGATTGCACCGACGAGCTTCTGCGCGTCGATCGCGTCCAGCAGATCCTTGATCGCAGCCTGCTTGGCCGGATCAACCGGCGCTGCTGCAGTTGCTGCTGCAGCCGGCGCTGCCTGCTGGGTTTGAAGTGCTTGCGCCATCGCGAAAGTCGGTACGAAAGCGGCCAGCAACATCAACTGTTTGAATCGTTTTTGCATCATTACTCCCCAAGAGAAATAGATCGAACTACCTGCCGCCCGAATCGCGCCGCAACCTCGCAGGTCGGCGCAGATTCATGCGGCTTGCTCATCCGTTATGTACTCAATACCCACGAGGTCAGCGCAGATCAGGCTGCACCGCCCTCTTCACCGTTCGTATCGACATCGGCGGGACCGTCGGCGTCGCCTTCGATTTCGACATCCGCTTCCGCTTCGGCGACCTGCTGGAGACCTGAAAGCTTCGTGCCCTCATCAAGGCTGATGAGTGTAACACCTTGCGTTGCGCGTCCCATCTCACGGATTTCCGACACGCGCGTACGAATCAGCACGCCCGTGTTGGTGATCAGCATGATCTGCGCTTCAGGATCGACCAGCGTCGCGGCGACCACCTTGCCGTTACGCTCCGAGGTCTGGATCGCGATCATGCCCTTTGTGCCGCGGCCATGACGCGTGTACTCGGTAATCGGCGTGCGCTTGCCGAAGCCGTTCTCCGTTGCGGTCAGTACCGACTGCTGCTCGTCGCCGGCAACGAGGAGCGCGATGACCTGCTGCCCGTCGTCCAGCTGCATGCCGCGCACGCCGCGCGCCTCACGGCCCATCGGACGCACGTCGTTTTCGTCGAAGCGCACCGCCTTGCCCGAATCCGAGAACAGCATCACGTCGTGCTGGCCGTCAGTGATCGCGGCGCCGATCAGGTAATCACCGTCGTCGAGACCGACCGCGATAATACCCTTGCGCAGCGGACGGCTGAACGCTTCCAGCGGCGTCTTCTTGACCGTGCCGAGCGCCGTCGCCATGAAGATGAAGCGGTCGGCCGAGAATTCCTTGACCGGCAGCACCACCGTGATCTTCTCGCCGTCCTGCAGCGGGAACATATTGACGATCGGACGGCCGCGCGAGTTCCGCGAGCCCTGCGGCACCTCATACACCTTCACCCAGTACACACGGCCGCGGTTCGAGAAGCACAGGATGTGATCGTGCGTGTTCGCGATGAACAGCGTGTCGATCCAGTCGTCTTCCTTCATCGACGTCGCCTGTTTGCCGCGACCTCCGCGCTTCTGGGCGCGATATTCGGACAACGGCTGCGATTTCACGTAACCCGCGTGCGACATGGTGACGACCATGTCCTGCGGCGTGATCAGGTCCTCGGTGTTCAGCTCGGTCGCGTTCAGCTCGATGCGCGAGCGGCGCGCGTCGCCGAATTCGGCGCGGATCGACGTCAGTTCGTCGACGATGATCGCCGTAATGCGTTCCGGACGCGCGAGGATATCCAGCAGATCGGCGATCTGGGCCATCACTTCGCGGTATTCGCCAATGATCTTGTCCTGCTCGAGACCCGTCAGGCGTTGCAGACGCATCTGCAGGATTTCCTGCGCCTGCACGTCCGACAGACGGTACAGGCCATCCGGCTGCATGCCGAACGCCGGGTTCAGACCATCGGGACGATAGGCTTCACGCCCGCCCGCCGATGCGTTCTCGGTTTCGGCGCGCGACAGCATTTCGCGCACGAGCGACGAATCCCACGGACGCGCCATCAACTCCTGCTTCGCGATCGGCGGCGTCGGCGCGGCCTTGATGATCGCGATGAAGTCGTCGATGTTCGCGAGCGCGACCGCCAGGCCTTCGAGCACGTGGCCGCGTTCACGGGCCTTGCGCAGTTCATATACAGTGCGCCGCGTCAGCACTTCCCGTCGATGCGACAGGAAGCAGGTGAGCATTTCCTTCAGGTTCAGCAGCTTCGGCTGGCCGTCGACGAGCGCGACCATGTTCATGCCGAACGTGTCCTGCAGTTGCGTCGCCTTGTACAGATTGTTGAGGATCACCTCAGGCACTTCGCCGCGCTTCAGCTCGATCACGACGCGCATGCCGCTCTTGTCGGATTCGTCGCGGATATCGGAAATGCCTTCCAGCTTTTTCTCGTTGACGAGCTCGGCGATGCGCTCCAGCAGCGAGCGCTTGTTCACCTGATACGGCAGTTCGTCGACGATGATCGCCATGCGCTGGCCGCGATCGATTTCCTCGAAGTGGGTCGTGGCGCGCATCACGACGCGGCCACGGCCGGTGCGATAGCCGTCGCGCACGCCCGCGACGCCGTAGATGATGCCGGCGGTCGGAAAATCAGGCGCGGGGACAATCTCGATCAGCTCGTCGATCGTGGCTTCCGGGTTTTTCAGCAGATGATGGCAGGCGTCGACAACCTCGTTCAGGTTGTGCGGCGGAATGTTCGTCGCCATCCCGACCGCGATACCGGACGAGCCATTGATCAGAAGATTGGGAATACGCGCCGGCAGAATGGCCGGTTCGTTTTCGCTGCCGTCGTAGTTCGGCTGGAAGTCGACGGTTTCCTTGTCGATGTCGGCGAGCAGCTCATGGCCGATCTTGGCCATGCGGATTTCGGTGTACCGCATCGCCGCTGCGTTGTCGCCATCGACGGAACCGAAGTTACCCTGCCCGTCCACCAGCATGTATCGTAGCGAAAAGTCCTGCGCCATCCGGACGATGGTGTCGTAGACAGCCGTGTCGCCGTGCGGGTGATACTTACCGATCACATCGCCGACGATACGCGCGGACTTCTTGTAGGCGCGGTTCCAGTCGTTGTTCAGCTCGTGCATCGCGTACAGCACGCGCCGGTGGACCGGCTTCAGGCCGTCGCGGACATCAGGGAGCGCACGCCCCACGATCACGCTCATCGCGTAATCGAGATACGAACGGCGCATTTCCTCCTCTAGGGAGATTGGCAGAGTCTCTTTAGCGAATTGATCCATTATCCGTGTCTTTTACATGCAAGGACGGCCACCTGAAACGCACGATAAGCCGGCTTCGCGTAGACGCTGCAGGCGCAACGCATCACGCGATTCTAACATGCCCGGCATCCGCGCCCGACGGGGTCCGTATACCTATTAGGGAGAGGACCGGGAACGGCTCCTGCGTGCCCGACGAGCGGTCTGCCCGGCCGGTAGATTTTTCCGGATACAGACCTGTATCGGAACAAAGCGGACGGACGCAAAAATCCAGCAGTTTCTTTGTTGCGCATGCACCACAATTGGTTGGGGGCAAGAAACAGGGAAGGATTTTTTTATCGTCAGAAGGGAACGATATGGCAAAATGCCAACGCACAAAGAGTTAGACACTGCTCGAAGTCTACACAGCACGTCTTTTGTTCCGCACCGATGTTATACTTCGAGCAATGTATGACTTGTCTTCGTCAACAAGCTCGCAGTAAACCTGCGGTAATCTCAATTTCGAGAGGAGAAATATGAATAAACTTTCAAAGCTCGCGTTCATTGCAGCTACCGCAGTAATGGCTGCATCCGCTTCGGCACAGTCGGTGCCGGCGTCGCGACAAGCCACGAATGACAACTGGGTGAACGGCACCGGCGAATACGTGTGGATGAACGGCACGAACGAGCTTTGCTGGCGCGATGCGTTCTGGACGCCGGCAACGGCTAACGCGAAGTGCGATGGCGCCCTGGTAGCCCAGGCTCCGACCCCGCCGGCTCCGGCGCCTGTCGCGCCGGCTATCACCAGCCAGAAGATTACGTACCAGGCTGATGCCCTGTTCGACTTCGACAAGGCTGTCCTGAAGCCGGCTGGCAAGCAACAACTCGACGAACTCGCATCAAAGATCCAGGGTCTGAACCTGGAAGTCGTGGTCGCAACGGGTTACACGGACCGTATCGGTTCGGACAAGTACAACGACCGTCTGTCGCTGCGTCGTGCACAAGCTGTCAAGGCATACCTGGTCAGCAAGGGCATCGAAGCCAACCGTGTCTACACGGAAGGCAAGGGCAAGCGCAACCCGGTTACAACTGGCTGCAACCAGAAGAACCACAAGCAACTCATCGCCTGCCTCGCACCGGATCGCCGCGTGGAAGTCGAAGTTGTCGGTACTTCGAAGCAGTAAGATTACAGCGTTACCGCAGCATCAAAGCCCCGCTTCGGCGGGGCTTTTTTTATTCCAGACGCCGGTTATCTGTACCGTGCTCACGGGCGGCACCCATTTTCCGCAGGGTTTCTGACTCAGGCACGCTGCATTGCGCAGCATTTTGCCGCCGGGTTCGACGGCCTATATACTCAGGGTTTATCCTCGCCTGCCCGCTCACCCGCTTTCATCAAGGCCCGAATCCGACATGACCAATGCCGATCCCCACGAATTACAGAAATTCAGCGATCTCGCCCATCGCTGGTGGGACCCGAACGCCGAATTCAAACCGCTGCACGAACTGAATCCAGTCCGGCTCAAATGGATCGACACGCATGCGGCGCTCGCCGGCAAACGCGTGCTGGATATCGGTTGCGGCGGTGGCATCCTGTCGGAATCGATGGCGGGAATGGGGGCGCACGTCAAGGGCATCGATCTCTCGCGCGAGGCGTTGGGCGTCGCGGATCTTCACAGTCTTGAAAGCGGTGTAACCGTAGATTACGAAGAAATCGCCGCGGAGGCGCTCGCTGCCCGCGAACCCGGCACTTACGACGTCGTGACCTGCATGGAAATGCTCGAACACGTGCCCGAGCCGGCAGCCGTGGTAGCCGCGTGCGCGACCCTTGTCAAGCCGGGCGGCAGCGTGTTTTTCTCGACGCTCAATCGCAACGTGAAGTCGTACCTCTTTGCCGTGATCGGCGCGGAATATATTGCGCGCATGCTCCCGAAGGGCACGCACGACTACGCGCGTTTCATCCGTCCGTCCGAACTCGCGGGCTTTGTACGTAGCGCGAGCCTCATCACCGACGACATCAAGGGCATTGTGTACAACCCGCTCAGCAAGCACTTCGCGCTCGCCGACGACACGAGCGTGAACTACATGCTCGCCAGCCGCCGCCCCGCCTGACCGACCCGAAACCTGCGAACACACCTTCATGAGCGACCCCACGCCTCTGCCCCAGCGCGAAGACGACGATGCTGCAACCGGTCTGTGTCAGGCCGTCCTGTTCGACCTTGACGGCACGCTGGCCGATACCGCACCCGACCTCGCCGCGGCGGTCAACAAGATGCGCCACGAGCGCGGGCTCGACATGGTGCCGCTCGACGCGTTGCGCCCGCTCGCATCGGCGGGTGCGCGCGGCCTGATTGGCGGCGCCTTCGGCATTGGTCCTGAGGACCATGAGTTCGCTTCGATGCGCGAGGAGTTTCTCGCCAACTACGAAGCCGATCTGTGTATCGAGACAACCCTGTTCCAGGGCATCGACGCGGTACTCGACGACCTGGACGCACGCGGCATCCGTTGGGGCATCGTGACCAACAAGGCATCGCGCCTGACCGACCCGCTCGTCGCGCAACTGGGTCTCGAGGAGCGCGCGGTCTGCGTGGTCAGCGGTGATACGACGCCTCACTCGAAGCCCCATCCCGCGCCGCTCCTGCACGCGGCGCAGGAAATGGCGATCCCGCCCGAGCGTGTCGTCTACGTCGGCGACGATCTGCGCGACGTGCAGGCGGGGTTTGCCGCCGGCATGGTCACGGTGGCCGCCGCGTACGGCTATTGCGGCAACGACCTGCCGCCCGCGAAATGGCACGCGAGGCACGTCGTCCAGTCGACTGCCGAATTGCAACGCCTGTTGCGCGACATCACCTGATATCGAACAGGTCGCCGTGGTCGGAGACAGGACCGCGTTTGGGTTTGCGGTGGCAAATCCCCCTGTGGCGCGGAGGCATCAAGCGGGGATCCCGGCCTGGATTGCAGAGAAGCCGTGACGCAGGAGTCGCCGTATTGTAAGATGGGGATTGACCTGCATATGCAGGTCATCCGACCGCGGGGGCGACCTGGTTTCGACAGGGGTTGCGAAGCGGCCAGGGCATACCGAGGCCCCGTAACCTCGTAAATCAGCGGGAAAAACGTAACTGCAAACGACGAAACGTTCGCACTGGCAGCCTAAGGGCCGCCGTCCTCTGCCTGGCTCACTGACGGGTTAGAGTCGCAAGACCGGTAGCAATACCGACAGAGGTCATATACGTCAGTTAAGCCTTGTCGGCGTCACGACGCCAAGGTCGAAAATCCAGTGAATCGCTGTACCGAAGCGTGTTCGTCCGCGTCGGTCCGGTTAAATCAAAAGATAGAACTAAGTATGTAGAACTGGTCGTAGAGTGCTTCTGGACGCGGGTTCGATTCCCGCCGCCTCCACCAGAAAACACCCGGTAACAAGCAGCAACAGTCAGTATCAGCAGATCAACAAGAGCCCCACCCAGTTCGCGCTGCGTGGGGCTTTCTGTTACGCGCTCCCAAACTCGATGCATCAGTGAGAAGACGCTGGGAACTCCGCTCGTGCCGGTGCAACCTGAGGCGCGCGCAGTGGCTGCCGCGGCGCGCCATTCGCCGCGGAGACCAGCAACGTATTGACGCTCGCCACTTCGTCAAACGTGAGGGCGGCCGTCGCGGCCTTCAGTTGCAGGAGCGCCATGATCGTCTCGTATCGTGCGCGGATCAGGTCACGCCGGTTTGCGTAGAACGTGTCGGCGGCACGCAGCACGTCGGTGCTGTCGCGACTGCCCGCCTTGTAGCCAATCTGCGTCGCGGCAAACGCAGCGCTCGATGTCCTCGCAAGACGCGCCAGCGCGTCGACGCGCGCGGCGCCCGAGCGAAGGCGCATCCAGTTTTCACGCGCGCTCGCGCCAGCCTGGCGGATCGCCGAGGTCAGGTCGTCCTGCGCCTTGTCCTCCAGCGCGACCGTCTCGTCGACGCGTGCCTCCGTTTCGCCGCCCTCGAAAAACGGAATGCTCACTGACAGCATCGCCGTCGTGGTGGTCGTCGGGCGTGCGTAACCGGAACCGGCGCCTGCCGGCGTATGGCTCGCCGTGAGGTTGACCGTCGGCAGATGCGCGGCGCGGGCCTTTTCGACCTCGAGTTTCGCGATGCGCCAGTCGATCTGTTTCAACTGCACCTGATAGTCGTGAGCCTGCGCCTGGTTTGCCCACGCGTCGATGTCGTCCGGTTCGACGCGCGGCATCGTGACCGGATCGGCCAGCCGTGACAGCGCGGTGAAGGGCTGCCCGGTCGCCTGCTCCAGCGCGAGCCGGCTCAGCTGCAACGCGTTGCCCGCGTCCTGCTGCTGCAGATGCGCCTGCAGCACACCCGACTCGGCTTCGCGTAAATCGATCACCGTCGCTTCGCCGGCTAGCTGCCTGCGGCGCAGCTGGGTCAGATGTGTATCGAGCGCGGCGGCATAGTCGTTTGCCCGCGCGAGTTCATCCTCGGCGGCGAGTTCGTCGAAGTACGCGCGCGCGGCCTTCAGGATCGACGCCTGCTGCGCCTGCGCGACCTCGGTGGCGCCGCGTGCCTCGATGAAGTCCGCCTGCCGGTAAGTCGTCCAGCGGCTCCAGTCGAACACCGGTTGCGTCAGGCTCACCGTCCAGCCGTTCTGCCAGTACGTGGTAGTCGGGAAGTCTTCGGTCGCGATGCGGTTATAGGCACGCCCCCAGCCGCCCTCCACGCGCGGCAGCAACTGCGCGCGCGCCTTCGGTATCGCCTGATGCGCGGCGCGTGCGCCCGCGCGGGTCGCCGCGAGCTCCGCATCGTGATCGGTGGTCTGCTCGACGACGGTCAGCAGATCGGCCGCCCGTACGCACTGAACACCCGCGACGATCGCCAGCGCGACCAGCACCATGCGCTTATTCATGAGGGGCCACCTCGCTACGAGCATCACAACAGTCGAGATCGCGCACGAGCACGCCGTCGACCAGCCGGTAGCGCACATCGAATGCCGATGCGAGCGACATGTCGTGTGTGATCACCACGATCGTGCGATCGAGACGCTGCAACAACGCGACGATATGCTGGACCGACACGGGATCGAGATTCGACGTCGGTTCGTCGAGCAGCAGCAGTTCGCGCGGCTGGTAAAGCGCGCGCGCCAGCAGCAGGCGCTGCCGCTGGCCGGCGGAAATATTCGCGATCGTGTCGCTGATCACCGTACGCGTGCGCATCGGCAGACGCATCACGTCGGCAAGCAGACCGACGTCATCGAGCAGCGCGTGAATGCGTGCTTCGTCCGCGTTGCCCGCGAAGAGCGAAATGTTTTCGGCAATCGAGCCATGCAGGATCAGGTCGCCCTGACGCATATGCACAGCGTGTCGCCGAATTTCGTCGACGGTCAGATTCGGCCACGCGATGCCATTCAGCGTGATCTGCCCTTCCTGCAACTGTTCGGCGGCGGCGAGCAGCTTGAAGAGCGTCGACTTGCCGCTGCCGGATGAGCCGATGATCACGATCTTGTCGCCCTTGTTGATCGTGAGGTTCGCGCCCTTCAGCACCGGCTGGTCCGAAACGCCGTAGCGAAACGTCACGTCGCGCACGTCGATCTGCCCGAACGTGCGGACCTCGACAGTTCGATGGACGTCGCTGGCGGGCGTATACCGCTCGCCTTCGCAGTCGACGATGTCGCCCACGCGCGCAACCGGCACGCTCAACATGAAATACTCGAACAGCGCATTGATCGACGCAGCCAGTCGCTCCGACAGCAACGACTTGTAGATCAGGAACGAATAGAACACGCCGACCGAGATCGCGCCGCCCAGCATCAGCCGCGCCGCGAACCAGGTGATCGCGATCATGTCGGCGTAGTTCACCAGTTTGAGAATGGCGTCGCGCGCGCTCGCAAGACGGCCGCCATGAACGAGCGCGGCGACATACGCGCGGTACTTCGCCATGAACATCGCGGTGCGCCGCGTTTCGCCCTGCGACAGCTTGATAAGCGACGCGGCACGGATCGTCTCGATCAACGTATCGTCGCAGCGCGCGGATTCTTCGAGTACGAGCGCGTGCGTGTCGCGCATGCCCGCGAAGAGCGCGTACGAAACCATCACATAGAACGCAAAAATCACCAGGGCAATGGCCGTCAGTTGCGGGCTTTGCACGAGCATCAACGCGAGTGCCAGCACGCCGACGACCAGATTGATGCCAAGCGAAATCAGGGTGCGCGTGGCGAAGATACTGATTTCATCCTGCGCCTTGACCCGCGCGAACAGATCGCCCACGTGACGTTTTTCGAAGTACGACACCGGATTGCGCAGCAGATGCGCGAGTATTCCCTCGGTCATGTTCATCTGCACGAAACCGTGCAGCAGCTCGACAAGGTACGTCTGCACGAAATGACTCAGTGCGCCCGTGACGAAAATCGCGCTGAACGTCACGATCAGGATGTTGAGCAGGTTCAGGTTATCGGCGGCGACAACATCGTCGAGCACGAGATTGCCGAGATACGGCATTGCGAGAATCGCGAACTGGCTGCCGAGCGCGACGAACATCACCTTCGCGATCTGCGCCTTGAGTTGCGGATTGAGCGCGCGCACCCGGGCAAGCGCCGCGGGCACGTGCGAGCGGCTGCGCACGCGGGGCATCGATGGCGTCGGTGCGCATTCGAGCAGATAACCGGACACGCTCGCGATGAACGTTTCCATCGATATGCGTCGCCGGCCGCTTGCCGGATCGATCACCTGCACATAGCCGCGTCCGCACTTCTCGAAGACGACGAAATGCGCGCCGCCAAAGTGGAGGATCGAGCCGCGCTTGACGGTGGGCAGATCGGACGTGCCGAAGCGGTACGCCTGCACGGCAAGGCCAAATTCGACAGCGACGTCGTACAGGTCCATCAGCGAAAGACCATTGGACGAGATTGGGCTGAACGCCTGAAGCTCGCGCACTTCCGTCGCGCGGCCAAAGTGCGACAGCACCATCGCGAGACAGGCGTAGCCGCATTCGGCCACTTCGTTTTGATAGATCGCGCGCACGGTTATCCCCTCAGCATGCGGAAGAACGGCGCCAGCACCCATTCGGCAATCGTCCGGCGTTCGATCACGATGCTCGCGGTCGCCGACATGCCGGGCAGGATCTCGAAGTGCTGCCGCTCGAAGTCGAAGGTGTGGCCACGCAACGTGGCCCACGCCATGTAATCGCCTTCCGGCGCGCGCGGCTCGGACGCGCCCGAAGGTGGCGACATCGGCGAGCGCACCGTCGTGCGCGAAATCGAATCGATGCGCGCCTCGTAGCTGCCGAATTTCGCGTACGGAAACGCGTCGAACTTGAGCCGCACGGTCTGCCCTTCGCGCACAAAGCCGCGACGGCGCGAAGGAATGCGCAGCGCGGCGCGCAACGCGCCGCCCTCGCCGGTCACGATGACGAGCGCTACATCGGATGCGGCAAGCGTTCGCCCCGCCACCAGCCCCGAAAACGACACCGTGCCTGCGCGCGGCGCGGAGATCGTCATGTTTTGCCGGTTCTGCTCGAACCGCATGCGAAGGTCCTGAAGATCGCGCGCATGCCGCGCGTCGAGTTCCTTCAGCTGGGCGTCGATCCCGGCCTGCGCGCTTCTTGCCGTGCCGAGTTCCGCCACGAGTTGCTGCCGCCGCGCGGTGCTCTGCGCGACCACGACTTTCGCCTGATGCGTGTCGGCCTTCGCCTGTTCGATGCGGTCGGCGGTGACGTACTCGGACACCGACTCGAGCCGCGACAGCTTGTGCGCCGATTCATCGACGAGTTGCCGGTTCTGGGCCAGTTGCTCGTCGAGCGACGACATCTCCGCGCGCCGGCTGGCTTCGGTCAGTTGCGACGTCTCGCGTTGCACAGACAGTTCCGCCTTGCGCTGGCGATACTGCGCTTCGGTCGAAGCGATCTGTTCGTCACGCATGTGTTCGTCGAACATGGGACGCGGACGGCCATCGCTGGCGAGCGACAGATCCCGCTCGAGCCTGAAGAGCGGCGCACCCAGCGCGACGCGTTCGGCCTGATGCACGTAGATATCCGCGACGAGGCCTTCGAGGCCCTGAATCTTGATTTCCGACGGCGACACGATCTCCGCGCGCACGTCCTGTTTCAGTTCGACTTCGTGGAAAAACGCGAACGCCGTCGCGACGGTCACGAGCGCCGACGTCGCATAGGCGATCCAGCGCCATGAGACGTCCTTGAATTGAGGGAGATCGATGGGTTCCATAACCTGTTGTGCGGAATGCCGGCTTCTGACCGGCGTGGACGCCTTGCCTGAATTCACGCGCGCGGCATGCCGCGCCTGGCAGGACAGCGCAAGCGCAGCGCGCCTAACGCGTTGGCGCGAAGGCGTACATCGACGGATTGACCGCGACGAGCGAGTGAAGAAAGTTATCGATGAGCGCGGTCTCGATGTAGCCGGCAAGCTGCTGCGGCGCGCCCTCGCCGGCCAGCGTCAGCGGCTCGAACAGTTCGGCGCTGAAGCGTCCCGCGTCGAAGCGCAGATAGAACGGCAGCAAGGTTGCGTCGAACTGTGTACCGAGGCGAAACACGCCGTTATGAATCCGCGCGGGACGCCCGAACATCGAAACACCCACGGTTTCCATCGGATAGCGGTGCAACGCGAACGGCGGCACGTCGGCGAACAGCACCGCGACGCCCGTGCGCCTCAACGCCCGCGCAACGCGCAGGCCGAGCCCGTTGCGATCGCCATCGCCGTAGGTGTAGAGCACATCCACGCCAGGAATCAGGGCGTCGTCATCGCCATACATGTCCCGTGGCACAGCCGAGACGACAGCAATCGATTCGAGACCCAGCGCGACGCGCAATGCGTCGACCACGTAGATGTTCGCGTACTGGGACACATAGTGAAACGGCGACACGATGACCGGACGTTTCGGATCGATGGCCTTCAGACGCCGGATCTCACTCGCGAGCCGGGCAGCGACCGCGTGAAGTTCAGGCCACACTTCAACGCCACGCGACAGCCTGCCGTAATAGATACGCTGATCGATCAGACGCTCGCGCGTGCTGCTCGCGGCGACACGCCGTCTGTCGAACGGCGCGGACCCGAGTACATCGCGGCCAATCTCACAACGCATTTCGCCATGACAACGCGCACGCGCGTCGGCAAAACCGCGTATGCGTGAACCGGCGAGCGCGAGTGGTTCGATTGCCGCAGCCGGAAGCCGCGCCACCAGTGCGCCTCGCAGGTAAAGCGGCCAGCGCCTGATGCTGTTGCGCAACGCAACCCGCAATCTGGCGACCGCGCTTTGCGACCAGATGTGCATCAACATGGGAATGGCGTCAACATGAAGACGGCCCCTCGGGGGGCCGTCCTGTCAGCTACGCGAAGCTCAGGCTACCGGCTTCGACGGCGTGGGTTTGCTCGCCGCCTTTGCCGGAGCGGAGCAGCACTTGCAGCAACCGCCTGCGATAGCTGCCCTGGCCAGTTCGGTGCGTTCGATCTTTTGCATTTCAGTTACCTCATTGATGATGGGTTATTTTCCTTCACTCGAAACGGATATTCATATTCGAGCGACGCGAATCATAGCCCGGGATTTTTTTAATATAAAACGGCATGACCTTTATTTACATTGACCTGTTTGTATTAAAAAAACCAGTCCGCGAAACGATCGCATCTCGCAAATCCCGGGTACAGCTTTTTAACGAAGTCACGTGCAGCGCTCACCGGCAGCGCCACGGCAGGTCTGTTGCGCGGCCCCACGCAGGAAACACACAATAAATGAATCAGGAATAGTTCCCGGTCATCAATAAGGAATTCAAAACAGGATCAGGCACTTCCGTCAGATGAAGTTCCAGAATTAACTATCAGGCAGGCAAAACGAAAATAAACTACGCCATGCGGGAAAAACCCCACGCAGAAAATCAGATATTCCGACACCGGATATAAAAACCACGACGGACGGAATAATCTCCCACCGGCACCCGTTTATCGGGAACACGCGACGCTCTCGTCACGTGCCGTTCTCCCTGAACACCTAAACTCCATCACAGAACGTCCACAACAGGAGATCACATCATGCGCAAGACGATGTTTTTGCTCGCCCTTCTCGCGATCCAGCAGACCGCTTTCGCCGAGATGCCCAAAGCCGTCGATGGCCATTTCGTCGACGAAGACGGCATGACGCTCTACACGTTCGACAAGGACACGACGCCTGGCAAAAGCGCCTGCATGGGCGGCTGCGCGACGGCGTGGCCGGCCGCGATGGCTGACTCGTACGACAAGCCTTCGGGCGACTGGACGGTGATTCCGTCAGCCGATGGCAAGAAGCAGTGGGCGTATAAAGGCAAGCCGGTGTATCGCTTCGCGAAAGACACCAGGGCGGGGGATATGAAGGGCGACGGCTTCAAGGACATGTGGCACACGGCAAAGCCGTGATGCGGTCTGAAGCAGGCTGAAGGGATCCGCTTTGCCCACACGCCGCGATATGCACATTCGCGGCGTCGCGACACATTACTCGTCGTCAGGGCACTGCAGGTTGCAGCCGTTCGGATCGCCGTTGTCGCCCTTGCGGCGACGCGCCGACGGGGTGTCCTTCTGATACTTCTTCGAAGGCGCCGATGCGGCGAACGGCATCTGCGGATGCTCCTTCAGACGGAACTGGTCCTGCAGGATGCCGCCGGGCACACCCGGCGAGTTCTGCGCGAACGCAACTGAAACGGTACCGAAAAGTGCGCCGACGGAGATCGCGGCGGCGCACACATTGATCAGGAATTTCATAGGAACTCGGCGCGTCGTGACACGCGCGTGAAGCGGGCTGCGAAGCGTAGAGAGTATCGCAAACCGCGCCGCGATGCAGCGGCCACGCGCGCCGCGGATGTTACGCGCGCTTACGCGGCCACGCCGCTCAATCCCTCATCGAGCTCGAAGACCTCGCCGCAGTACAGCGGATCGTAGCCTTCCAGCCGCGCGACGCAGTCGCGAAACGTGGTGCTACGCAGGAGCGCGGCCACGGCGGCGAGCGGCGCGCGCGCGAGCGCCTGCCGCTCGCAGGCGAAATAATAGTCCTCGTGGACCACGGGCACGAAGTCGAGCCCGAAATGATGCGCGGCGGGCTCGACGCCGAAGCCCACATCAGCCATTCCGCTCGCCACGAACGCCGCGATCGCCGAGTGCGTCAGTTCCGCCGATGCATAGCCGTTTACGCGATCCGGATCGATATCGATGCGCCGCAACGCGAGATCGAGCAGCATCCGCGTGCCCGATCCCGGCTGACGGTTGACGAAGCGGATGTCGTCACGCCCAAGATCGGTCAGGCCAACGATTCCCTTCGGATTACCCTTCGCGAGAAAGAGGCCCTGCTGGCGCATCGTGAGATGCACCAGCACATGTCGCTGCGGATCGAGCCAGCCTCTATATGCATCGGCGCACGCCTCGCGAAACTCGCCGCGCGGCAGGTGAAAGCCCGCCAGATCGCATTCGCCGCGAGCAAGCGCCGTCACCGACTCGCCGCTGTCGCGGTATTTGATTTCGACGGCGATATCGCGCGTCACCAGCTCGGTCACGAGCGCCGCGACCGCATAACCGTGCGACGCGTGAATCCGGACGTTGTCGGTGGGCGGCGCGAGCCAGCGGTTCAGGTCGCTCGCGACCTCACTCGCCAGCGCCTGCATGTTGCCGTCGAGTCGCTCGCCACACAGACGCTGCGCACGCAGCACTGCCTGACCCAGCTCTGACAGCACCGAACCCCGGCCGCGCTCCTTGGCGATCAACGCACCGCCGAGCCGCTCCTCGATTGAGCGGAGTAAACCCCACGCATGACGGTAGGACAAACCCTTAAGCGTGGCGGCCTGCGAAATGCTGCCGGATTCATCGACGAGCGCCAGAAGCGGCACGACGTCCGTCAGACTGGCCTCCCGGCCGTCCAGATCGCGCATCACGAGTTGCGCCTGGCATTCAATTTTGATCATGAGCTCGTATATGCAACAACGTTTCCTATTGCGGCAGACGGGTTGTCCACCTATCTTTCTATACAGATATACCAGATACACGAAAGCATAGATGCACACATTATGAATAACAAGTGCATATTTGACTCTGGAGGAGCCCCCACTTGAACAATACAAATACCGTCGTGCCCGAAGAGGTCGTCCAGCGTCATGCGCGGCCGGGGATGTCGTTGCTGGCCATCCTGCACGCAATCCAGGACGAAACCGGATTCGTGCCGCCCGAAGTCGTCGGGCCGCTCGCGAAGGCGCTGAACCTGTCGCGCGCCGAAGTGCACGGCGTCATCAGCTACTACCACCACTTCCGCACGCAGCCCGCCGCGCGTGTCACGGTGCAACTGTGCCGCGCTGAAGCATGCCGCAGCATGGGCACCGAAGCGCTCGCGAAACATATCGAAGCGCGCACCGGCTGCCGCTTCGACGCGGATCACAGCCACGGCGATGCGGTCGGGCTGGAATCGGTGTATTGCCTCGGCCAGTGCGCGCTGTCGCCGGCGATGATGGTCAACGACACGCTGCACGCGAAAGTCACGCCGGAAAAATTCGATGCGATCCTTGCCGCCGCCAGCCAGTGTGTGGAGGAAACGGTATGACGCGCATCTTTATTCCCTGCGATTCCTCGGCACTCGCGCTCGGCGCGGACGCCATCGCTGAAGCCATCGCAGCAGAGGCCACGCGTCGCGGCATCGCGATCGAGGTGGTGCGCAACGGCTCGCGCGGTCTGCTCTATCTCGAACCGCTCATCGAAGTGGAAACATCGGCGGGCCGCGTCGGTTACGCGAACGTCGAGGCAGCCGATGTCGCGTCGCTGTTCGATGCGGGCTTTATCGAAGGCAACGCGCACGCGCGGCATGTGGGTGTGGTCGACGAGATTCCGTATCTGAAGAAGCAGCAGCGCCTGACGTTCGCGCGCATCGGCATCACCGATCCGCTGTCGACGGAAGATTACGTCGCGCATGGCGGTATCGAAGGTCTGAAGCAGGCGCTCGCGATGGACGGCGCCGCCGCCTGCGACGCGCTGATCGAATCGGGCCTGCGCGGGCGCGGCGGCGCGGCGTTCCCGGCCGGCATCAAATGGCGCACGGTGCGCGCGGCGCTCGCGGACCAGAAGTACATCGTCTGCAACGCCGACGAAGGCGATTCCGGCACGTTCTCCGATCGTCTCGTGATGGAAAGCGATCCGTACGTGCTGATCGAAGGGATGATCATCGCGGGCATCGTGACGGGCGCAACCGTCGGTCATATCTATGTGCGCAGCGAGTATCCGCATTCGATCGCCACGCTCGAAGCGGCGATCGTGAAAGCGCGCGCCGCCGGCTGGCTCGGCGACAGCGTGCTCGGCTCGGCGCACCGCTTCGAGCTGTTCGTCGCGAAGGGCGCGGGCTCTTACGTGTGCGGCGAGGAAACCGCGATGCTCGAATCGCTCGAAGGCAAACGCGGCATCGTGCGCGCGAAGCCGCCGCTGCCTGCGCTCGCGGGCCTCTTCGGCAAGCCGACCGTGATCAACAACGTGATCACGCTCGCGACGGTGCCGATCATCTTCGCGAAGGGCGCAGCGTTCTACAAGGACTTCGGCATGGGCCGCTCGCGCGGCACGCTGCCGTTCCAGATCGCGGGCAACGTCAAACAGGGCGGCCTCGTCGAACTGGCGTTCGGCGTGACACTGCGCGAACTGCTCTACGACTACGGCGGCGGCACGGCGAGCGGTCGTCCGGCACGCGCCGTCCAGGTCGGCGGCCCGCTCGGCACGTATCTGCCCGAAAGCCAGTGGGATATCCCGATGGATTACGAGGCCTACGCGGCGGTCGGCGCGGTGGTCGGTCACGGCGGTCTCGTCGTGCACGACGACACGTCGAATCTCGCCGACCTCGCGCAATACGCGATGCACTTCTGCGCGATCGAATCGTGCGGCAAATGCACGCCGTGCCGGATCGGCTCGACGCGCGGCGTCGAAGTGATCGACCGCATCCGCAACGGCGACACCTCGACGAAACAGGTGCAACTGCTGCGCGACCTGTGCGACACGATGGTGGCGGGCTCGCTTTGCGCAATGGGCGGCATGACGCCCTTCCCGGTGCTGTCCGCACTCGACCATTTCCCCGAAGACTTCGGTCTCGACACCGCGCCGAAAGCGGCCGCGGCCTGACGATGGAGCCCCACAATATGTCCGACGTGCTCAACCCGAAAGCTGGCGGCTGCGGCTCCGGCAACTGCGCCTGCAAATCACAGTCACGCGATCCGTTCGATGACACCGACTACGGCACGCCGCTGCGTCACGCCGACGTCAGTGTGACGCTCGAAATCGACGGCGAATCCGTCACGGTGCCTGCCGGCACCTCGGTGATGCGCGCCGCGGCCGAGGCCGGCGTGAACGTGCCGAAGCTCTGCGCCACCGATTCGCTCGAACCGTTCGGCTCGTGCCGTCTGTGTCTCGTCGAGATCGAAGGCCGCCGCGGCTATCCCGCGTCGTGCACGACGCCGGTCGAAGCCGGCATGAAAGTACGCACGCAAACCGACCGTCTGCAATCGCTGCGACGCAACGTGATGGAGCTGTACATCTCCGATCACCCGCTCGACTGCCTGACCTGTCCCGCGAACGGCGACTGCGAACTGCAGGACATGGCGGGCGTCACGGGCCTGCGCGAAGTGCGCTACGGCTTCGATGGCGAGAACCATCTGAAGGACGTGAAAGACGAGTCGAATCCGTACTTCACGTACGACCCGTCGAAGTGCATCGTCTGTAACCGCTGCGTGCGCGCGTGCGAGGAAACGCAAGGCACGTTCGCGCTGACGATCACCGGGCGCGGCTTCGAATCGCGCGTCGCCGCGAGCGAGAACGTGCCGTTCATGGAATCGGAATGCGTGTCGTGCGGCGCGTGCGTCGCCGCATGTCCGACCGCGACGCTGCAGGAAAAGACCATCGTGATGCTCGGCCAGCCCGAGCACTCGGTGATCACGACGTGCGCGTATTGCGGCGTCGGCTGCTCGTTCAAGGCCGAGATGAAGGGCAGCCAGGTCGTGCGCATGGTGCCGTACAAGAACGGCGGCGCGAACGAAGGCCATGCGTGCGTGAAGGGCCGCTTCGCGTGGGGCTACGCGACGCACAAGGACCGCATCACGAAGCCGATGATCCGCGCGAAAATCACCGATCCGTGGCGCGAAGTCAGCTGGGAAGAAGCGATCAGCTATGCCGCGTCGGAATTCCGTCGCATCCAGGCGAAGCACGGCCGCGATTCGATCGGCGGCATCACGTCGTCGCGCTGCACGAACGAGGAAACCTATCTCGTGCAGAAACTCGTGCGCGCCGCGTTCGGCAACAACAACGTCGACACCTGCGCACGCGTATGTCACTCGCCGACGGGCTACGGCCTGAAGACGACGATCGGCGAATCGGCCGGCACGCAGACATTCGCATCGGTCGACAAGGCCGACGTGATCGTCGTGATGGGCGCGAATCCGACCGACGGGCATCCGGTGTTCGGCTCGCGTCTAAAGCGGCGCGTGCGTGAAGGCGCGAAGCTGATCGTCATCGATCCGCGCGTGATCGATATCGTCGATACACCGCATGTGAAGGCCGTGTATCACCTGCAACTGCGTCCGGGCACGAACGTCGCGATCATCAATGCGCTCTCGCACGTGATCGTCACCGAAGGCCTGCTCGCGGACCAGTTCATCGCCGAGCGTTGCGAAGACCGCGCGTTCCAGCAATGGCGCGACTTCGTCGCACTGCCGGAAAACGCACCGGAAGCAACCGCCGAGGTCACCGGCGTGCCGGCGGAAACGGTTCGCGCCGCGGCCCGCATCTACGCGACGGGCGGCAACGCCGCGATCTATTACGGCCTGGGCGTCACGGAACACGCACAGGGTTCCACGGCCGTGATGGGTATCGCGAACCTCGCGATGGCAACGGGCAACATCGGCCGCGAAGGCGTCGGCGTGAACCCGCTGCGCGGCCAGAACAACGTGCAGGGCTCGTGCGACATGGGCTCGTTCCCGCACGAACTGCCGGGCTATCGCCACATCAGCGATACGACGACGCGCACGCTCTTTGAAGAGGCATGGAACTGCACGCTTCAACCGGAGCCGGGCCTGCGCATTCCGAACATGTTCGATGCGGCCACGCACGGCACGTTCATGGGCCTGTACTGCCAGGGCGAGGACATCGTCCAGTCGGACCCGAACACGCACCATGTAGCGGCCGCGCTGTCGGCGATGGAATGCATCGTCGTGCAGGACATCTTCCTGAATGAAACCGCGAAGTACGCGCACGTGCTGCTGCCAGGCTCGACGTTCCTCGAGAAGGACGGCACGTTCACGAACGCGGAACGTCGCATCTCGCGCGTTCGCAAGGTGATGCCGCCGCTCGGGCGCTACGCCGACTGGGAAGTGACACTGCTGCTTTCGCGCGCGCTCGGCTACGAAATGGACTACACGCATCCGTCCGAAATCATGGACGAGATCGCGAGGCTCACGCCGACGTTCCATGGCGTCTCGTACAAGAAGATCGACGAGATGGGCAGCGTCCAGTGGCCGTGTAACGAAGAAGCCCCGGACGGCACGCCGACCATGCACGTCGATACGTTCGTCCGTGGCAAGGGCAAGTTCGTGATCACGAAGTTCATCGCCTCGCCGGAAAAGGTCACGCGCAAATATCCGCTGCTGCTGACGACGGGCCGCATCCTGTCGCAGTACAACGTCGGCGCGCAGACGCGCCGTACGGAGAATTCGCGCTGGCACGAAGAGGACCGGCTCGAACTGCATCCGCACGACGCCGAGGAGCGCGGCATCAAGACGGGCGACTGGGTGGGCATCGAGTCGCGCTCCGGACAGACCGTGCTGCGCGCGAAGGTGACGGAGCGCATGCAGCCGGGCGTCGTGTACACGACGTTCCACTTCCCCGAATCGGGTGCGAACGTGATCACCACGGACAGTTCCGACTGGGCGACGAACTGCCCGGAGTACAAGGTGACGGCGGTGCAGGTGATGCCGGTCGAACAGCCGTCCGAGTGGCAGCAGCAGTATTCGCGCTTCAACGCCGAGCAGCTCGAACTGGCCAACGTCACGTCGGGTAAATGAGGGCAAACCATGGATGACAACAACCTGATCGACATGGCGAACCGGATCGGCGATTTCTTCGATTCACTGCCGGATCACGAGGAAGCCGTGACCAGCATCGCCGATCACATCCGGCGTTTCTGGGAGCCGCGGATGCGTCGCGCGATTCTGGCGACGCTCGACACACCCGGCGCCACCGAAATCGTGATGTCGGATATCGTCAGGGAATCGCTTGTGAAGCATCGCGACGACCTGACACCGGTCGCTGCCTGAATCTCGCAGTAGCAGCACAGGGCGCCGGACGCGTGATGCGTCCGGCGTTTTTTTATCCGCTGGTTTTCAGCTGTTGTGGTTCAGTCGCCGCGGGTCAGCCGATATCGCGCTCAGCCTGCGTGCTTTTCGTGAACCACGTTTCGCAGTGACGCAACAGGCCGTTCAGATCCGACGCGGGCCGGCCGCGCGCCGCGATGTAGCCGTCCGGGCGCACCAGATAGAACGCGGGCCGCGTGCGGCCATAGGAATCGGTCAGCGTCGGGCCGCCCTCGCCCTGCACGTCGGTCAGACGCCAGATGCGCATCGCACCCGGCATGAGCAGCGCCACTTCCTCGACAAAGCGTTTCAGGTCCGCATCGCGCGCCGCATCGCGGGCGGTGACCGGATCGTGCGTGGCTTCTTCCTGCTTGTCCGGCGCGACCAGCAGCAGCAGCGAGAAATAAGCCGGATCGTGCAGATCGAACAGGCAGCCCACGCCCGGCGCGCGTCCCAACGGGCCGTCCAGCACGTGTACGTACGCATCGGGCGCGCGTTCACCCGCGCGCGGACCGCCGTCGAGCACACGCTCCAGCGTGAGCGGACTGCGCCGGTACTGGATCGACAGTTCGCTGACGGAACGGCGCGCGGCGTCGCGCAGCGGCCCGAGCGTGGACAGCACCGGCATCACGCGTTCGCGCAGCATCTTGAGCGGGCCATGATCGGCTTCGGCGAGATGCGTGACGAAACTCGTCTGCCGCAGCACGTCGCGTTCGATCGGATGACGTTCGATGTGATACGTGTCGAGCAGCCGGTCAGGCGCCTCGCCGGACAGCACACACGCGAGCTTCCAGCCGAGGTTGAACGCCTCCTGGATGCCGGTGTTCATGCCCTGCGCGCCGGCCGGGCTGTGCACGTGCGCGGCATCGCCGGCCAGAAACACACGCCCGGCGCGCAACTGGCCGACCATGCGGCTGTTCAGATGAAAATACGACGACCAGTTCAGCGACTTCAGCGTCACAGGATGCCGTACGCGTCGCCCGATCATCGCCCTGCATTCATCGAGCGAAGGCGGTGTGGACGGAATTTCCGACGGCGGCGGCGCCTCGCCGTTCATGCTCATGGCTTCGAACGGTTGAAGCGGATGATCGGCGATCAGCCGGTAGCGCTCCTCGCCCATCGGAAACATGCCGGCGAGCCCCTCGCCCGAGGCGAAGATGTGGAATTCGTCGTCGGGCCAGTCGACGTCGGCCTCGACGTCCGCGAGCAGGAACGTCTGCTGGAATGTCTTGCCCGAAAAGCTCACACCGAGCCGGTGACGCACGCCGCTATGCGCGCCGTCGGCGGCAATCAGATACGAGGGATGCAGCGTCTCGACGTGACCGTCGGCGCGTCGCAGCGTGGCGTTCAGTCCGGCCGAACCCTGTGCGAACCCGGTCATCTCGACGCCGCGCTCGATCGTGACGCCCAGCGTTTCCAGATGTCCGGCAAGAAGCCGCTCGGTGATGGACTGATCGATGAAGAGCAGATACGGATAACGCGTCTGCAACGGATCGAAATCGAGCCGCGCGCGACGCTGCCCGTTCGAGTAGAGATTGGCGGCACGCGCCCGGTGTCCGAGTTCGAGAAACGGTTCGACGATGCGATGCTGTTCGAGCAGTTCGAGCGTGCGCGCCTGGATGCCGATCGCGCGCGAATAAGGTGCGGGCTGCGACGCGCGGTCGATGAGACGTACTGGTATGCGCGCCCGGGCGAGGCTCATCGCGGCAGCAAGCCCGGTCGGACCCGCGCCGACGATGAGGACCGGCGGCGCGTCGAGAGGAACAGCGGCCATGCAGGGCTCCAGACACTGACACGGTGTCTAGTGTACGCCGCCGTATTTCCGTCCGGCGACGCACTGCGTCAATTGCGTGTCAATGGCTGGCCGCGTGGCGATCGAGCGCGCAGTGATGATCGGTCGTGCCGAGATCGACCTGGAGCGTTGCGTGATGCATCTCGAAGCGCTCGCGCAACGTCCTTACGATGCTGTCGATAAACTCGTCGCCCGGATGACCGTCGGGCATGACGACGTGCGCACTCAGCGCATTGCCGGTTGTCGACAGTGCCCACACGTGCAGGTCGTGCACGCCGGTGACGCCCGGCTGCGCGCCAAGGTAGTCGCGGATGCGCTGCAGGTCGACGCCTGGCGGTACCGCGTCGAGCGCGAGGCACATCGAATCGCGCGCGAGCCCCCACGTGCCGTACACGATCACCGCGACCACGACGATACTCATCAGCGGATCGAGCCACGTCCAGTTCGTGAAAAGAATCACCAGACCGCTCACGGCGACTGCCGCGGAAATCAGCGCATCGGCGGCCATGTGCAGAAACGCGCCGCGAATGTTGAGATCCTTCTCCTGGCCACGCATGAAGAGCCACGCCGAAAAGCCGTTGCCGACCATGCCAAACGTCGCGACGACGAACACGTCGAGACCGGCGACCGGCGCTGGATGGAACAGTCGCCCGATCGCCTCGGCGACGATCACGCCGCACGCAAAAAGAAGCAAACCGGCGTTCGCCAGCGAAGCGAGAATCGACGAACTGCCAAGACCGAACGTGTAGCGCGCGGACGGACGGCGCGTCGTCAGCCAGATGGCGCCCCATGCGAGCAGCAGGCCGAGCACGTCGGAAAGATTGTGGCCGGCGTCGGCGAGCAGCGCGGTCGAATTGGCGAGCACGCCATAGACGCCCTGGATCACGACAATCGCAACGTTCAACCCGACAGCGAGTGCGAACGAGCGGCCCTGCCCCGCTACGGGTGCGTGGGGATGGTGATGTCCGCCATGACTGTGACCGTGACCGTGACCGTGGCTGTGCACGGCGTGGTCGTGCCCGGCGTGATCGTCATGCTGGTGGGCGGCGTCTTCGGCATGCCCGTGATCCGCGTGACCGTGCGTGGCAGGTGAATGACCCGCGTGATCGCAACCCGCGCCATGCCGGTGCGCGGACGCGGACACGGGCACAGACGCGCGACGGTACTTCATATGCGAAGGGGACACGCGCGCGGTTTCGTCGCCATGGGCGCCGGAATCCTCTACCGATGACGGCGCGTGTTCGTCTTCCCGCTCTTCGGCCGGCTGGTTCCGGTTCGTCGTATTCATGATTCTTGATCCATGGAAAATTCCGCAACCGGCTCGGCCACGTGTTCGAGCATGCCCGCGAGCATCGCGCTGATATGCAGGTCGGCCGCCAGATAGAACACCTGCTTGCCCTGCCGTTCCGCGCGCACGATGCGCGCCGCGCGCAGCAGGCGCAGGTGATGGCTCACCAGCGAAGGCGACAGGCCCAGCAGTCCGGCAATCGCACCCACGGCGCGCCGGCCTTCCGCGCAGGCCAGCACGATGCGCAAACGCGTCGGATCGCCAAGCAGCCGGAACAGATCGGCGAGCTGGACGACGCGGTCATCCTGAGTCGAAGGAGTCATTGTCGATGTACATATGAACATTTGTTCATATGTTATGCGTTGCTGCCCGCCACGTCAATCCGGGTGCGCGGCGCCGAGTGTGGGAAAATGCGGCGTCTGTCTCACCGAACTGCCTTCCCACCGTCATGCAACCTGTATTTGACCGCGCCTGGGCGGCGCATCGTGACGGTCGACTCGACGACGCCGAGCGCGATTACCTCGCGACCCTCGCCGCCGACCCCGTCCACGTCGACGCCCTGCATCTGCTCGGCGTCCTGCGCCATCAGCAGGGCCAGCACGCCGCCGCCGCCGATCTCGTGAAGCGCGCGGCCGACCTGCGCCCGGACGACGCCGCGCTGCAACTGAATCTCGGCAACGCGCTGAAGGCGCTCGGCCGTCTCGATGGCGCGATCGAGCGGTTTCGCAACGCGCTCTCGCTCGCGCCGACGCTCCCGATGGCGCACTACAACCTCGGCAACGCGTACGCGGCGACCGGCCGTCATGAAGATGCCGCCGATGCCTTCCGCAGGTCGCTGCAACTGCAACCGGCGGATGCGTCGTCGCATAACAATCTGGGCAACGCGCTGCACGCGCTCGGTCAGCATCGCGAGGCCGTGGCCGCATTCGAGCGTGCGCTGACGCTGCGCCCGGGCCACGCAGGCGCGCACAACAATCTCGGCATGGCGCTCAACGCACTCGACCAGCCGGACGACGCAATCACGCAGTTCCAGGCCGCGCTCGCCGCGGAGCCGCGCTTTGTCGCGGCAAAATTCAATCTGGCGAACACGCTCGACGCACTCGGCCGGCACGCAGAAGCCGTCGCCGCGTTCGAAGCAACGCTTGCGATGCAGCCGCATCTCGCGCCCGCGCTGTTCGGGCTCGGCAATGCACTGGCCGCGCTCGGGCAGCACGCGCAGGCCGCGCAGCATTTCGAGCGCGCGGTCGGTCTCGATCCGGCGTTCAGCCTCGCGTGGCTCGGACTCGGCACGGCGCGTCACGCGCTCGGCGCGCTCGACGCAGCGGTGCGCGCGTTCAATCAGGCACTGCGTCTGCGCGACGATCTGGCGTCGGCGCATATGAACCGCGCGCTGGTCTGGCTCACGCAGGGCGACTTCGCGCGCGGTCTGCCGGAATACGAGTGGCGGCTCGAAACCACCGCGCTGCCGGTCAGTTTGCCGATGCCGCGCTGGCGCGGCGAGCCGATCGCAGGCAAGACGCTTTTCATCCACGCGGAACAGGGTTTCGGCGACACGCTGCAGTTCGTGCGCTTCGTGCCGCTTGTCGCGCGTCGCGATGTACGTGTCGTGCTCGAAGTGCAGCCGCAGTTGCTGCCGGTTCTCGCTCCCGCCGCGCAGGAATGGCGCATCACGCTGATCGCACAGGGCGCGCCGCGCCCGCACGCCGATCTGCAGTGTCCGCTCCTGAGCCTGCCGCTCGCGCTCGGCACGACGTTCGATACGATCCCCGCGCGCACGCCGTATCTCAGCGTGCCGCCGGCGTACCGGCGCAAGTGGCGCGGTTCGCTCGGCGGTCACGCGAAACGCAAGATCGGTCTTGCATGGTCCGGCCGCATCCAGCAGCACGAAAACCGCACGATGCCGCTCGCCGCGCTCGAGCCGCTCTTCGCGCTCGAAGGCATCGACTGGATCGTGCTGCAGCCCGACCTGCGCGCGGAAGAGCGCGCCGCGCTCGAAGCGCATCCGCGCGCCGCCTCGATCCATCACTTCGGGCAGCGCATCGCCGACTTCGCGGACACCGCCGCGATCGTCGAACGGCTCGATGCGGTCGTCTCGATCGATACGTCGATTGCCCACCTTGCCGGCGCGCTGCGCAAGCCGCTCTGGCTGATGCTGCCGTTCGCCGCCGACTGGCGCTGGTTCACCCGCGAGACGCGCAGCCCGTGGTATCCGGGCGTCGAACTCGTGCGTCAGCCGGAACCGGGCGCGTGGGACGACGTCGTGCAAACCGTCGCGCTCGCTTTACGCGACGCATAAGACAAAACCCCCACGTTCACGACGAACATGGGGGTTTCCGGATCGACCACTGCTACGTCACACGACACCCATCATACGATCCGTGCAATGCGTGGAATGCTTGCGGCGCGCACGCCGTTACGCTGTGCGGTACTGGTTGCGCGCCTCAGGCGTGCGATACAGCACGAGCGTCGAGATCAGGCCGACGATCGCGGCCACACCCATCCACAGACCCGGCGCGGCCTTGTTGCCCGTCGTGTGAATCAGCAGCGTCGAGATGGCCGGCGTGAAGCCGCCGATCGTCGTCGCGAGGCTGTAGGCAAGCGAGAAACCCGCGGTGCGCACCTCGACCGGCATCACCTCGGTCAGACCGACGACCATCGCGCCGTTGTAGCAGCCGTACAGGAACGAGAGCCACAGTTCGACCATCAGCAGACGCACGAACGACGGATCGCTGACGAGCCACTGCACAGCCGGATACGACGTGAGAATCGTCAGGATCGTGAACGTGAGCAGCACCGGGCGACGGCCGATACGATCCGACAGCGCACCCGAGAGCGGCAGCCAGATCAGGTTCGACACACCGACGCACACCGTCACCATCAGCACGTCGATCGACGACAGCTTCAGCACTTCCCTGCCGAACGTCGGCGTGTACGCGGTGATCATGTAGAACGACACCGTCGTCATGATCACCATGCCCATGCCGGCCAGCACGACGCCCCAGTTCTGCACCATCGACTTCATGATCTCGCCCATCGACGGACGATGCTTGCGCGCCTTGAACTCTTCCGTTTCCTGCAGCGAACGGCGGATGAAGAAAAGGAACGGCACGATCAGGCAGCCGATGAGGAACGGTACACGCCAGCCCCAGGCGGTCATCTGGTCGGCCGGCAGGATCCGGTTCAGCACCACGCCGATCAGCGCGGCGAACACCACCGCCACCTGCTGGCTGCCCGACTGCCATGAGCAATAGAAGCCCTTGTTACCCTTCGTCGCGATTTCCGACAGATACACCGAGACGCCGCCCAGTTCGACGCCTGCGGAGAAACCCTGCAGCAGCCGCCCGAGCAGCACGAGCACCGGCGCCAGCACACCGATCGTCGCGTACCCGGGAATCGCCGCTACCGTGAGCGTGCCGAGCGCCATCAGGCCGAGCGTGAGGATCAGCCCCTTGCGGCGGCCGTGATGGTCGATGTACGCGCCGAGCACGATCGCGCCGAGCGGACGCATCAGGAAGCCCGCGCCGAACACCGACAGCGACAGCATCAGCGAGGCGAATTCGTTGCCGCCCGGAAAGTAGGTCTTGGCAATCGCCGAAGCGTAATAGCCGTAGACCATGAAGTCATACATCTCAAGAAAGTTGCCGCTGACCACGCGGAATACTGTCTTGACCTTCGACTCGCTTGACGGCGATGCGTGGGACGCAGTAGACATGACATTCTCTGATTGGCCCCTCACCGTGCTGGCGACGACGAAGGGCAGTTGAAACGACCGCGGCGTCAGCGGAGACGCGCGCGGCAACATCGGGATGAGCATCAGGATGATGCATCAGAATTCATACAGAATGCTTACTAAAATCGCCTCGCGGCGGGCGGTACACTATGCGATTACCGCCCCTGTTTGCGCGCTTTCCGCCATGTCCGAACTCATCCTGCGTCCCGCCACCGTCGAAGATGCCGCGCTCATTGCATCGATCCACGCCGCCAGCTGGCAGGCCACCTATCGCGGCCTGCTGCCCGACGCGTTTCTCGACAACGACGTCGTGCAGGATCGCGCCGCGCACTGGCGGGCCCGGCTTGCGGCGCCGGGTGCCGAAAGGCGGCTCGTCGTGGTCGCCGAACGTGCGGGCGAGGCGATGGGCTTCGTGTGCGTCGAACGGCAGACCGATTCGCAATGGGGTGTGCTGCTCGACAACCTGCATGCGTTGCCCGCGCACCAGGGTATCGGCGTCGGCAAGCGGCTGATGCGCGCCGCGTGCGACTGGACGCGCACGCAGGGCGAGCGCCAGCTCTATCTCTATGTACTCGAGGGCAACGCGCCCGCGATCGCGTTCTATGAACGTCAGGGCTGGCGGGCAGCAGGCGCGGAGCCGGACTTCATGGGCGGCGTCGACATCACGGCACTGCGCTACATCTATCGTCTCGACGCAGATGCCGCGTAGACGACATGCTTCCGTTCGATGCAATGCAACGCGGAGAACCCGATATAACGCCAGGCACTTTCAGATGTTTCTGATCGTTGGCGCCTGGGTGCCAAGGCATCATCGGCCGCTTCCAGCTATGGCTTTTACCGAGACGGCCCGCGTCGGGGTCGGCCACTGCATGTCGCGGTGCATCGGCGTCGCGTCATACGTCGAACGGCCAACCTCAGCTACGCGGCATCGCGAGAAGAACGATGTCGACAATTCCCCTCACCTTGATCGAAGGCGCAATGGCGCTGCCCAGAACGCATCCGCTCGAACGCCTGCCTCGTTCGTTCGGTCGCGAATGGGCGCTGCTGCCGCCCAATGTCAGCTTTCGTGCCGAACTCAAGGCGCTGTATGCAGCGATGCTGCACACGTTCTGTCTGAGCGCCGACGCGATACGCTCGGCATGCCGGTGGGAACCGCTCAAGGCGAAGCGCACCGGTCCGGTGACTGCTTCGCATGTCGCCGGGCCATCGGGTTCGCCCGCGGCCCCGGCGCGCGCCGCGCATATCGATTTGCGGATACCGCCGGTTGCACCGCCCACCTCCACTCGCAAACGGATGGCTCTGGGTGGCGCGTGCGCCGTGAGCGGCGCGGCCATACTCGCGTGGATCGCGCTGTCGTCTTCTCATTCGCCACCGGATGCAGGCGGCCGCGATGCTGACAATGTCGCCAGGGCCGACGCTCCTGCATCACCTCGTGTGCCGTCGGCGCAAGATGCATTGCGCAATGAAGACGCCAGGCTGCCGGCTGGTTCCCGGGCGCCAGGTCGCGGACAGACCGCGGAAACGGTAATGAAAAGCGCATCGGCGGCAACGACTACAGCCGTCGCTGCATCAGCCGGTCGCGACTCAACAAGGCGCTCCACGCGCAAGCGCTCCACCCAAATCGCCCACGCGAACGTGAAGTCATCGCGCAAGTCCGCGCGCGATGCAACAGGCACGACGTACGCGAAATCGCTGAAGGCGGATCAACGCCGGGCCGCGCAACTCGCCGGAGTGAGCCGTCGTTCTGCCGCCTCGAATGTAGCCACGGCCACCACAGGTCAACGCATCGGGACAGCGCGTCGTCCCGATGCTGCGCTATCCGCCGCGGGGCGTTTCTCGCCCCATGCGGCGTCCACGGCTTCCACTGACGACTACGCGTCCATCAAGACCTGGGCCGCCACGCTGACAGGCAGCCCCGCGACATCGCGCACACCTGTCCGCACGAACAACGCCTCCGGCGACTGGATGAACGGCATGACGCAACGTCGCGTGACCGAGGTGCCTGACAGCTTCTCGCCATAACCGACAGCACCCCAAAAAACAGCCCGACACACATAAGCCGCTCCCCGAAAGCTGGACAACCGTCCAACCTCTTTGGGGGGAATGACGAATACACCGTGAAGTTTCGCCAGCAATTGGCCACGGAATATCTGACGGGGGATTACCGGGTCGACCGCCTACTTCCGCGGTTCGGCCATTTTCCTCTCCGCGACCGTCCGCTGTCAGGTCGACATTAGCAGCAGTCATTCATGTCAAGTCGCCCATGCGATGCGGGAAAACGAGCCTGACCAGACTGCGCTTCGCGTCCTGGTCTTCTTGCATACGGAGCAAGTGCTTCCCTCCCACAAGCGGCTCTTGTGTAGTCCTCGCCGAGCCTGTGACGAAGCGCCACCGGGTCCGCTCAGCGGTCGTCATTCGATACGGCTGGAGATACCGCTATGAACGTGAACGGGAAAGCTCTCTTTATCAGCATCTTGCTGCTGGCTGGATTGTTCTGCTCCGCGTCGCCTGCGTTTTCTCAGTCATCTTCCCCGACGTCCGAGACAGCAAAACAAACCGAAGCGCTGGTCGACAAAGCTGCGGCGTTGATTGACAGTAAAGGCAGGGAGGCGTTTTCCGGCTTCAGAGCGAAAGGCAGCGAGTGGTTCCACGGGGACACCTATCTGTTCGTTTACGATCTGAAGGCAAATGTCTTGTTGAATCCGGCCTTCCCGGCCCGTGAGGGGACCAATGTCAACGGTCAGAAAGATACCAACGGCAAGCTGTTTCACGACGCCATGATTCAGACGGCTGAAACGAAGGGATCGGGCTGGGTCGATTACATGTTCCTGAGACCCGGGCAGACCCAGCCGTCGCATAAATGGACCTATGTGAAGGCAGTAAAGATCAACGGAGTTCCAGGCCTGGTGGGTTCGGGTTTCTATTCGGAGTAGATTCTGGCTAGCCTCAGTCGATCACCGCACGGCTGCGTAAGAATCCGTTGTGGCGAGTGGTCACGTGTCGCAGTTGCGGGATCGTCGATGACGTAGCGTAGCGCGGCGAGTGAGGCTCCAGAGTGGTTTACGTCGGTACGTGAACAAAGGCGGCGTCCTCATGACACGATTTCTCATCAGTTTCATTCTGGTTCTGGCGTTGGGACCGTCCTTGCTGCCATCGGCGGCGGTTGCGCAGACGCCACTTGTCATCACGAAGCTGGCCGAAAAGAAGGTCGCCGAGTTGCCGCCCGGACAACTTTTCTGGCGAATAGAGCGCTTTACAACGCGCGGGCAGGCGCAAGCCGTCGCAGGCACCTGGGGACTGGTTGCCGAATCGGCGGGCAAGGTCTGGCTTTTCACGCTCGGCCCGGCGGGTGGGTCGTCAGTGGGCGGCACGAAGGTGGCCGAGGTAGGCCCCATCCCTCGAGTTATTGCGCCGCAGTATCTCCTCAGAATCAATGCGGCTAGTGGGACGCCTGGCAGCACAACTCCCGTGCATACTCATCCGGGCTCGGAGACCTTCTTCGTGCTGGCCGGGGCGCAAAGCGTTCGTACTCCAGACGGCGTGATGGTCGTTAAGGCTGGCCAGGTCGAGCCGGGCCACGGTGCTGGTGTCCCGATGCAAGTCTCGGCCAGTGGCTCGGCGGATCTGCACGCCCTGGTGATGTTTGTGCTCGACGGCACCAAACCGTTTTCATCTCCCGCAAATTTCCCGTGAACAGCGGTTTAACCGCCTCATTGCGTGGACATCCTCTTGTGGGCTTCGCTTCGCCGATACCTGTCATTTCGCACGTTGAGCGACCGCTTTCGGCCTTCGAATCCGATACCTTGTAATTCCGCTTCGGTCCGGTTACGGTCTACGGTCTCGTGAGCGCTAGTGTTGCAGTTCACACAATCGGTCTGTTTCGTTTCGGACAGGCACTGACGTCGCGCTATCGTGCGCCTGGCAAGCCTGCTTCCGTCTGACGCTGCAACTGCTGCACCTGCCGCTGCAGTTCACGCAGCTGCGCCTGCGCGCGGTCCTTCCCGGCGCGCAACGCGACCGCCTCGCCCTGCACCTCGCGTTGGTGTTCGTTGACCTGCGCCTGCTGCGTCCGCGCGACATCGAGGTCGGCCTGCAAGCGCTTTGCCCGGTCTTCCGACAATGCGATCACACGATCGAGAAACGCCTTTTGCGCCTGCAATCCGGTTCGATGGATTTCGATGTCGGCAAGCTCTGCTGTCTGCTTCACGAAGCCGGCGTAAATCGCTTCGGCACGCACATCGTCCTGCGACTTGATCACGCGCCAGAAATGACGGTCCTGAAACAGCGCGACGTAATACGTCATTTCCTGCGGATAAAAGAAGAGACTCGCGCCGTAGCTGCCGTTGTATGTGGTGCGCAATTCCACGAGCTTCGAATCGTGAATCATCTGCATCAGTTCGGCGACGTCACCCTGCGCATCGCCCGCGGCACTCGCGCCCGACGCGCCCTGCTGGGGCGGTGCGCTCAACTGCGGCGTCAGCGTGTTCATCGCGGGTCGCGTGCCGACGACAGGCGCCGAGGAGTCGCTCTCCTGCGCCTGCACCGCCACACCATGCAGCGACGCGCCCACCACCGCGAGCAGCATCGCGCGCCGCAAACATAAGGAGTACTTCATCGTGCATGCTCCGTGCAAATGCTGAATAGCCGACGATTATCGCGCGGTTTGACGGCGAAGCGAAGCGTTCTGAGCAACCCCGTGCAGACTTTAAATCGAGATAGATGAGCGCCCCGGCGATCGCATCAATCAGCGACGTCGAAGATCAATCGCGGCTCAACGAAGTGGACCCGCGCGAAAAGCGATGGAAATCCCAGGGGAAGGACAAAAGAAGACACAAAAAAACCGGCATGCGCCGGCTTTCCTGTCGATGTCGAAAACGGCGAGGCTAGAACCGGGTCTCGCGCGCGACGCGCAAAAACGTATCGAGCAACGGCGTGCAGTCGAGCAGTTCCGGACCGCCCGCACGGTGAAATTCCGGGTGCCACTGCACGCCCATCACGAACGGCGCGCGACGATACCGCACGGCTTCGATGATGCCGTCGGCCGCCGAGACCGCCTCGATGTTCAGGTCGCGACCGAGCGTCTTCACGGCCTGGTGGTGAATCGAGTTGACGATCGCTTCGCGCCGCCCCGGAAACATGTTCGCGAGCGTCGAACCATCCGGGAAATGCACAGCGTGACGATGCTGGTCGTACTGCTCGCTGACATGCACGCCGGCGGTCGGCACATCGGTGGCGATATCCTGGTAGAGTGAGCCGCCGAACGCCACGTTGATCAACTGGCAGCCGCGACACACGCCGAGCACCGGCTTGCCCGACTCGACGAACTCATGCAGCAGTTCCAGTTCGTACATGTCGCGAACGCGGTCGCCGGGCCACTCCGGCCGCGTCGCGGCTTCCTCGTAAGACTGCGGCGAGACGTCCGCGCCACCTTGCAGCAGCAGGCCGTCGAGGTGCTTCGCGTAGTCGCGCAGACGGATGTTGCTCGGATGCAGCATGCCCTGATGGCCGACCGTCGGAATCATGAACACGATGACGTCGCGCGACATCACCCAGTGCGCGATCGACTCTTCGAGGTATTGCAGCGTCTTGCCGCGCAGGCCTCTCGCGCCCGGTTCCGGATGAAAGATCCGCGCCGACACGCCGATACGCAGTGTGCGTTGCGTGATGCGCTGGCCGGCGCGATCGAACAGCTGCCGGGCGCGCGCGGCGATGATCCGTCCGAATACCGTCCACGCCGAATCGTTGTGCTTCAGATAACGCGGCGCCGAAGGCGGCAGCGAACTGGCCGGCGGCGGATTGAACGTGGCGAAGTCCGGCTGCGACGTGAAGCCCGGTGGCGGCGTACCCGGTGCGGGTGCTGCGCCCGCGGCGGTTCCGGTAGCTCCGGCGGTTCCGGTCGTTTCGGTCGCTCCGGTCGTTTCGGCGGAGGCTGGCGACGCACCGGCCGTGGCGCCAGCAGACGACGCCGGCGTACCCGTTCGCGATGTGCGGTCGCGATCGTGAACCGCGGCTTCCTGCTTCGCAGTAGCCTGGACGGCGGCCGCGCGTGCTTCGGCGGCGTCGAGTTGCTGCCGGGTCTTCGGTGTCGCGGCGGGCGTCACGGTCGACGCGCTCCGCGGATCGTCCGTCGATGCGCGGGCCGCGGCCTCGGGCGCGGCCGCTGGCGCCGTCGACGACCCCGCCGGCGCGGACTGCGCGTCGGGCGACGATGTGCCGGGCAAATCAGTGGAGGAAGGTGTAGCGCCGGGCTTACCCGCGGAAGCGGCTGCGGGTGTTCCAGGATTGGTTGGCTTGTTTTCGCTCATGACTGTGGGACAGGCGCGCCGTGTACGCGAACGAATGGGACACCGTCCGATTATCCGCCAGCCCGCCATCAGCGGCAAACCAGCAAACATTTGCTCACATTGTTGCGGCTTTTTTGCGAAAAACCGACGGTCAGGGATCCGGCTGCTCGTCGAAGGTGTCGCGCAGCGCGATCTGCATCGCCGCGTGAATCTTCACGCACCATCGCCACAACAGGGCCGCCAGCAGCGCGGCGCAGACCAGCACGGCGATGAGCAGACCTGTCGGCGGCAGGATCGCGCCCGAGAGCGCCGCGACCAGCAGGAACACGCCGATCATCGAGACAACCGGCACGAGGCCCGAGATCGCATAGCGGATGGCGTACGTGAAGCGTCCCGCCTTCCCGGGCTGCACGCTGATCTCGGCGAGCAGCAACGCGAGCGATTTCGTCTTGCGATACACGGCGACGAGAAACGGCATTGATACCAGCAGCGCCGCGCTCCATAGCACGACGCGCTGGTTCGGCTCCGAGGCGATCCAGCGCCCGATCCAGCGGCTGCCATACGACGAACCGTAAGACACCGCCAGAAAGATCGCCGCGACGAGCGCGAGGTTCACGGCGATCTGCACGACAATGCGCCGCGTGATGCTGAACAGGGTCGGCTCGCCCGTTGCCGGCCCCAGGCTGCCGAGCCATTGTGCGTACATGCCGAACAGGCTGGCAAGCGTCGGCGGCATGGCGTGAGCAAGACGGCGGGTCAACGGATCGGCCGCGCGGATCAGGTATGGCGTGAACAGCGTGGTGAGCGCCGACACGGCCACCGCGACCGGATAGAGAAACGCGCTCGTCACCTTCAGCGTCAGCCCGAGCGACGCGATGATGAACGAGAACTCGCCGATCTGCGAAACGGTCATGCCGACGCGCATCGCCGTGCGGCCATCCTTACCCGCAAGAAAGGTTCCGAGCCCGCACGACACGATCTTGCCGACGATCACGGCCACCGTGATCACCGCGATCGGCCACGCGTAATCCACCAGCACGGCGGGGTTGAGCATCAGCCCGATCGTCACGAAGAAGATCGCCGAGAACGCATCGCGCAACGGCGCGATCAGATGCTCGATACGATGCAGATGACGCGACTCGGCCATGATCGCGCCGATCAGGAACGCGCCGAGCGCGATGCTGTAGTCGAGCTTCACGACGAGCAGACAGAAGCCGAAGCAAAAGCCCAGCACCGACACGAGCAGCATCTCGTCGCTTTGGGCGCGCGCGACGTAGTTGAGCGCGCGCGGCACGATCAGAATACCGGCGACGAGCGAAACCGTCATGAAGAGCAGCAGCTTGCCGAGTGTCACGAACGCGACGCCCGTGTTGAGTTCGCCCGTCTGCGCGATGCCGGAGAGCAGCACGAGCATGGCGATCGCCAGGATATCTTCAACGATCAGAATGCCGAACACGAGTTGCGCGAAGCTTTCGCGCTTCAGGTTCAGTTCGGAGAGCGCCTTGACGATGATCGTCGTCGACGAAACGGCGAGGATCGCGCCGAGAAAGAGCGAGTCCATCTGGCTCCAGCCGAACGCGCTGCCGATCTCGTAGCCGAGCCACAGCATCAGCACGATCTCGGATAACGCCGCGACGATCGCCGTCGCGCCGACGCGAAACAGCTTGCGCAGGCTGAACTCGAGACCGAGCGAAAACATCAGGAAGACGACGCCGAGCTCGCCGAGCGTCTGGATGGTCTGCTCGTCGTGGATCAGCTGGAACGGCGGCGTGTACGGCCCGATGATCACGCCCGCTGCGATATACCCCAGCACCACCGGCTGTTTCAGGCGATGAAACAACACCGTGACGACGCCCGCGATCGCCATCACCACCGCCAGATCCTGAATGAAGCCGATGCCGTGATGCATACGCCCAGATCCTTACAAATGGTAAAGAAAGCATGGTAACCCAGCTGGACGAGAAGTCCCCTGCGCGCCGATCTACAATGCGAACGATATCGCCTGACGTGCGCCGCGCGGTGTTCCGGCGCCGGCCGGCACACCGGACCCGGCAAAACCGCACATTGCATCTTCCGCATCATCGACTGGACACGGACCGCCATGGCTACCGAATTCACGCCCTTCCCGCCGCTTGCCCAGCTTGCCGCCGATCTGGCCGCCGGCCGCACGACGAGCCGCCAGCTGGTTGAGACCGCACTCGAACGGATTGCCGATCCCGCCGGCCAGGGCGCGGTCGCCTTCATGCACGTCGATGCGGACAGCGCGCGTGCCGCCGCCGACGCCCACGATCGCCTGCGCGCCGCCGGCACCGTGCTCTCGCCGCTCGCGGGCATTCCGGTTTCGGTGAAGGATCTGTTCGATATCGAAGGCCAGGTGACGCGCGCCGGTTCCCGGGCGCTTGCCG
Source organism: Paraburkholderia gardini (assembly GCF_907164545.1). Taxonomy (NCBI): domain Bacteria; kingdom Pseudomonadati; phylum Pseudomonadota; class Betaproteobacteria; order Burkholderiales; family Burkholderiaceae; genus Paraburkholderia; species Paraburkholderia gardini. Next base: position 59,955 of record NZ_CAJQZB010000022.1, read on the forward strand.
GCGCCGCGCCCGCCACCGCCGATGCACTCGTCGTCGCGCGGCTCAAGCGCGCGGGCGCCGTGATCGTCGGGCGCACCAATATGAGCGAGTTCGCGTTCTCCGGGCTCGGGCTCAATCCGCACTACGGCCATCCGCTGTCGCCCTGGCGGCGCGACGTGAAAGGCGACGAACGGATTTCAGGCGGCTCGTCGTCGGGCGCGGGCGTATCGGTCGCGGACGGCATGGCGGCGGTCGCGCTCGGCACCGACACCGGCGGCTCGATCCGCATTCCGGCCACGCTGTGCGGCCTGACCGGCTTCAAGCCGACCGCCGCGCGCATCCCGAGACAAGGGGGCGTGCCCCTTTCGACGACGCTCGATTCGTTCGGCCCGATCGGCGTAACGGTGGCGTGCTGCGCGCTCGTCGACCGGATGCTGGCGGGGCTCGAGCCGCGCATTCCGGCCGCGCGGCCGCTCGAAGGCGTGCGGCTCGGCGTGCTCAATCATTATGTGACAGACGGCGTGGAACCGGCCGTCGCCGAAGCCATCGATGCCGCCCTCAAGCATCTCGAAGCCGCCGGCGCGATCGTAAGCGAAGTGCGCTTTGCGCCGCTCGACCGGCTGCCCACGATCAATCGCTTCGGCTTTTCATCGATTGAAGCGTACGCATGGCACCGTCCGCTGCTGGAAAAGCACCGCGAGGAATACGACCCGCGCGTCCGGGTGCGCATCCTGAAAGGTCAGCCCGCGAGTGCCGCCGATTACCTCGACCTCGTCGCCGAACGCCACGCGATGCTCGATGCCGCGCGGGCGCTCTGGCAGCGCTTCGACGCGATCGTCGCACCGACCGTGCCGGTCGTGCCGCCGCGCCTCGCCGAGCTCATCCACGACGACGACGCGTTCGGCCGTACGAACGCCTTGATCCTGCGCAATCCGAGCGCATTCAACTTTCTCGACGCCTGCGCGCTGTCGCTACCCTGCCACGCGCGGGGAAGCGCGCCGGTCGGCCTGATGCTGGCCGGCGAGCCTTATGGCGACGACGCACTGCTCGGGGTTGGCCGGGCCGTCGAAGCCGTCCTGAACACTATCCGTTAGACCAGCCGCGATACGGGCAGCGTTCGCGCTAGAATCGCGGTCACACTCACGCTACTTCGGCCCCTATTTATATCAAAATGGCTCTAAACCACCTCATGCATCATCGGGATCCCGTGCTGCGCAGCGAGCGCACATGGCTCGTCCTGCTCGGTCTCATCTGCGTCGCGCTGGTTGCGGGCGCACTTTATCTCCAGTTCGTGAAGCACGAAGATCCGTGTCCGCTGTGCATCATCCAGCGCTACTTCTTCCTGCTGGTCGCGATTTTCGCGTTCCTCGGCGCGCGGTTCGACCGCTGGCGCGGCGTGCGGCTGCTGGAAGTGCTGGCCGCGCTGGCGGCGCTGGGCGGCATCGTCACGGCGGCACGGCATATCCATGTGCTGGCGCACCCGGGTTTCAGCTGCGGTTTCGATGCACTGCAACCGGTTGTCGACAGCCTGCCGCCCGCGCGCTGGCTGCCCTCCGTCTTCAAGGTAGCCGGCCTCTGCGAAACGCCGTATCCGCCTATCCTCGGGCTTTCGCTGCCTACGTGGTCGCTGATCGCGTTCGTGATCACGTTCGTGCTGCTCGCCCTGAGTATCGTGCGCAACCGTCACCGCAGCTAACGCCCCGCTGCACGCATCCGCAAAAAACGCGCAGGCCGCGCCCATCGCGGGCCGCCTGCGCGTAAACACCTGGCCGGCTCCGGCACTCCTGTTTCTGCCCTCGTCGCACGCCCGCACCGGCCGCTCTCCCCCGCCCCGCATGGCTCCGCGATTTTTCCGGCGCGACGCAACCTGTCCGCGCGATACGAATCGTACGGATGGCATGACCGCAGGCTGATAGCCCGCATCATCGGACCGAAATACTTTCTGGTGCCCGACGGTGCTATCTTCGGTCATGGATGGCGATCTACGTGCGCGAGGCCGGCTACGGCACGACCCCATGCGTAACGCGCGCCCGGTCCGCAATGTCTTCTGGATTCGCCATGACAACGCACACCATCCGCTTCTTCTACCGTGGGTCCGTCCGTGAAGTGCGCGACGTGCCCGCGTCGCGCACCGTGCTTCAGCATCTGCGCGAGGATCTCCATTGCACAGGCACCAAGGAAGGCTGCGCGGAAGGCGATTGCGGCGCGTGCACGGTCGTCGTCGGCGAATGCGACGCGCACGGCGCGCTCACGCTGAAAGCGGTCAATGCCTGCATCCAGTTCCTGCCGACGCTCGATGGCCGCGCGCTCTTCACCGTCGAGGATTTGCGCGACGCCGGGGGCGCGCTGCATCCGGTACAACAGGCGATGGTCGACTGTCACGGCTCCCAATGCGGCTTTTGCACGCCGGGCTTCGTGATGTCGATGTGGGCGCTCTACGAGAACCAGCCCGCCAGCGCCGGCCTGCCCTCGCGCGATGAAATCAACACCGCGCTGTCGGGCAACCTGTGCCGCTGCACCGGCTATCGGCCCATCGTCGAAGCCGCGCAGAAGATGTTCGACTATCAGCAGTATCCGCGTGTGCCGCTCGAGCGCGCGCCCATCGCCGAAGCGTTGCGCACCCTCCAGCGCAGCGACACCTTCGAATACACCGCGCCCGATGCGCGCGGCGCGTCATTCGGCTCGCCGACGTTCTACGCGCCCGTCACCGTCGAGGCGTTCGCTGCGTTGCGCGCGCGGCATCCGCAAGCCCGCATTCTGGCTGGCAGCACGGACGTCGGTTTGTGGGTGACCAAGCAGTTTCGCGATCTCGGCGACGTGCTCTTCATCGGCAACGTGGCCGAACTGAAAACCATCGAGCGAGACGCGCAGACGCTCACCATCGGCGCGGCCGCATCGCTGGAAGACGCGTATGCGGCGCTCGCCGTCGACTATCCCGAACTCGCCGAACTCTGGACGCGTTTTGCCTCGCTGCCGATCCGCAACGCCGGCACGCTCGGCGGCAATGTCGCGAACGGCTCGCCGATCGGCGATTCGATGCCCGCACTGATCGCGCTCGGCGCCGAAGTCGTGCTGCGGCACGGCGGCGCCACGCGCACGCTGCCGCTCGATGCGTTCTACGTCGGCTATCAGAAAAGCGCGCTGCAACCCGGCGAATTCGTCGCGGCGATCCGCGTGCCGCGTCCCGCGCGCGATCTGCGCTTTCGCACCTATAAAGTCTCGAAGCGGTACGATCAGGACATCTCGGCCGTCTGCGCGGCGTTTGCGTTGAAGATCGACGCCAGCGGCACGATCGCGGAAGCCCGCGTCGCGTTCGGCGGCATGGCGGCGACGCCGCAGCGCGCGCCAAAGGCCGAAGCGGCACTGGCCGGCGCGTCATGGGACGAAGCCTGCGCCCGCAACGCGATGGACGCGATCACCGCCGACTATCAGCCGTTGACCGACATGCGCGCGTCGAGCGCTTACCGGCTGAAGGTCGCGCGCAATCTGCTGTGGCGCTTTCATCTGGAAACGCGCGACGTCGCGCCGCTCGCGCTGTCCGATGTGAACGCGTTCGCATTCGAGGCGGGCGAACCTGGCGAAGCAGCCGCCGATGCGGCAAGGGAGCCGTTGTGATGAACAGGCAAACCGATGCGTTCGTGACGCAATCCGCCGCTGGCGCCGCGTTACCGCACGAATCCGCCACGCTGCACGTGAGCGGCGAAGCGACCTACACCGACGACATCGTCGAACTCCAGGGCACGCTGCACGCGGCGCTCGGTCTGTCGCGACATGCGCACGCGCGCATCGTGTCGATGGATCTCGATGCGGTGCGCAACGCGCCGGGCGTCGTCGCGGTGCTGACGGCCGCCGACATTCCCGGCGAAAACAATTGCGGCCCGGTGCTGCACGACGACCCGATCCTCGCCGACGGCGAAGTGCTGTACCTCGGCCAGCCCGTTTTCGCCGTCATCGCTGAAAGTCATGAACTCGCGCGGCGTGCGGCGTCGCTTGCAAGGAGCGACGACGTCGTCCGTTATGAACCGCTCGAAGCGGTGCTCACGCCCGCCGAAGCGAAAGCGGCAAAGCAGTTCGTGCTGCCGCCCCTGCATCTGAAGCGCGGCAGTCCCGAAGCGAAGATCGCCGCCGCGCCGCATCGCATCTCGGGCACGTTCGAAGTGGGTGGACAGGAGCAGTTCTATCTCGAAGGGCAGGTCGCGTATGCACTGCCGAAGGAGATGGACGGCATGCTCGTCTACAGTTCGACGCAGCATCCGAGTGAGATGCAGCACGTCGTCGCGCATATGCTCGACTGGCCGACGCACAGCGTCATGTGCGAATGCCGGCGCATGGGTGGCGGTTTCGGCGGCAAGGAATCGCAGTCGGCGCTGTTCGCGTGCGTGGCCGCGCTCGCGGCGCACAAGCTGCAGCGCGCGGTCAAACTGCGCGCCGATCGCGACGACGACTTCATGATCACCGGCAAGCGCCACGACGCGATCTACGAATACGAAGCCGGCTTCGACGATAGCGGCCGGATTCTCGGCGCGCGCGTCGAGATTGCGTTGCGCGCGGGCTATTCGGCGGATCTGTCGGGCGCGGTGGCGACACGCGCCGTCTGTCACTTCGACAACGCCTACTATCTGTCCGACGTCGAGATCCTCACGCTCTGCTGCCGGACCAACACGCAGTCGAACACCGCGTTTCGCGGCTTCGGCGGACCGCAGGGCGCGCTCGTCATGGAAGTAATGCTCGACAGCATCGCGCGCCAGCTGAAGTGCGATCCGGTCGATGTACGAACCGCCAACTACTATGGCGTCGGCGAACGCGACGTGACACCGTATGGACAGCGCGTCGAGGACAACGTCATCGCGCCGCTGACCGAAGAACTGCTCGCGACAAGCGATTACCGGGCGCGTCGCGACGCGCTCGCCGCGTTCAACGCGACGAGCCCCGTGCTCAAGCGCGGCATCGCGATGACGCCGCTGAAGTTCGGCATCTCGTTCAACGTGCCGTTCCTGAATCAGGCCGGCGCGCTCGTGCACGTCTACAAGGACGGCTCGATTCTCGTCAATCATGGCGGCACCGAAATGGGCCAGGGGCTCAACACGAAGGTCGCGCAGGTGGTGGCGAGCGAACTCGGCGTCGCGCTGTCGCGCGTGCGCGCCACCGCGACCGATACGTCGAAGGTGGCGAACACGTCGGCGACGGCTGCCTCGACCGGCAGCGATCTGAACGGCAAGGCCGCCGAAGCCGCCGCCCGCACGATACGCGACCGGCTGGCCGCGCTCGCCGCGCAGCAGCTGAACGGCGCCGTCGAAGACGTGACGTTCGCCGACGGCATGGTGAGCGTCAACGGCGCATCGATCCCGTTTGCGCAACTGGTCGACGCCGCGTATCTGGCGCGCGTCCAGCTGTGGTCCGACGGGTTCTATACGACGCCGAAAGTCCACTGGAACGCGAAGACGCTCACCGGCCATCCGTTCTACTATTTCGCGTACGGCGCGGCGGTGTCGGAAGTCGTCGTCGATACGCTCACCGGTGAATGGAAGCTGGTGCGCACGGATGTCCTGCACGACGTCGGTCAGTCGATCAATCCCGCGATCGATATCGGTCAGGTCGAAGGTGGATTTATCCAGGGCATGGGCTGGCTCACCACCGAGGAACTCTGGTGGAATCGTGACGGCCGCCTGATGACGCATGCACCTTCGACGTACAAGATTCCCGCTGTCAGCGACACGCCCGCGGCATTCAACGTCAAGCTGTATCGCAACGAAAATGCCGAGCCGACCGTGTTCCGTTCGAAGGCCGTCGGCGAGCCGCCGCTGCTGTTGCCGTTTTCGGTGCTGCTCGCGCTGCGCGACGCGATCGCCGCAGTGGCGCCGGATGCGGATGTCGCGCCGCCGCTGCGTGCGCCCGCGACGCCCGAGGCGATTCTCGATGCGATCGACGCGATGCGGTTGCATGCGCAACTGCATGCGCGGCCAGCGCCGGCACCCGCAACGGCCGATTCGACAGCCTGAAGCCTTTGATACGCGAGTCGCCGCGCACATAACCGGCCTTACGGCGATCCCGTGAAGCCCTGTATGGAGAAAGACGGATGCAAACCTGGCTGCCCGATCTGCAACAGCTACTTGCTCACGGCGATGCCGTCGTGCTCGTGACGGTCGCGCGCGCCGAGGGTTCCGCGCCGCGCGATGCCGGCACCAGGATGATCGTCACGCGCGATTCCGCGAAGCATACGATCGGCGGCGGACATCTCGAGTGGAAGGCCATCGAGACCGCGCGTCAGGTGCTCAAGGACGGCATGCGTACGCCGCATCTGCGCAGGCTCGAACGCTTCGCGCTGGGCCCAAGTCTCGGACAGTGCTGCGGCGGCGCCGTGGTGCTTGCGTTCGAACGGCTCGACGTCGGCGATCTTGGCTGGGTGACGTCGCTTGCGAGACGCAACGCCGCCGGCCAGTCGACCGTGCGTAGCGTATCATTCGGCCCCGCTCCGGATGCCGTGATGCTGTCCGATCCGGAACCCGGCGTCGAAGGCGCCGACTGTCTGCTGTGGGACGGCGCCGGTTTCGACGAGAGCGGCGCGCTGCTCACCGAGACGATCGCGCCGCGCGACTTCGCCGTCGTGCTGTTTGGCGCAGGGCACGTCGGCGCCGCGCTCGTGCGCGTGCTCGCGACGCTGCCGTGCCACGTACTGTGGGTCGACGAACGCGACGCGCAGTTCCCGCCGCGCGAAACGCTTAACGCGCCGAACCTCACGATCGACGCGAACGACGCGCCCGACGAAGCCGTCGACCGTGCCGCGCCGAACACGTACTTCATCGTGATGACACACGATCATCGCGTCGATCTGGCGCTTGCCGAGCGCATCCTGCAGCGCGGCGACTTTGCGTTCTTCGGCATGATCGGCTCGCATTCGAAGCGCAAGCAGTTCGAGCACCGGCTTGCCGCCCGCGGCATCGATCCTTCGCGGATCGCGCGGATGAAATGCCCGCTCGGCGTGGACGGCATCATCGACAAGTCGCCGGAAATCATCGCGATCTCGGCGGCCGCGCAACTGCTCCAGGCCGTCGAAGCGCAGGCCCATGCGACGCAAACGGCCTGAGGACAGCATTAATCAGAATCAGTACCAAACCCGCAATATCAGGAGCGAAGGAAGCTCCACAGACATAAACGTACACGACAGAACATGACCCCAATCGACGCCCTCACTACCAAAGCGGCAGCCGCGCCTAAAGCGGAGCTGCACATTCACATCGAAGGCTCGCTCGAACCCGAACTGATTTTCGCGCTGGCTGAGCGCAACGGCGTGAAGCTCGCGTACGACTCGATCGATGCATTGCGCGCTGCGTATGCGTTCACCGATCTGCAATCGTTCCTCGACATCTATTACGCCGGCGCGAGCGTGCTGCTCAAGGAACAGGATTTCTACGACATGACGATGGCGTACGCCGAACGCGCGCTTGCCGACAACGTCATTCACACCGAAATCTTCTTCGATCCGCAGACGCATACCGAACGTGGCGTTCCGATTGCAACAGCGGTGGCCGGCATTGAACGTGCCCTTGCGGACGCCGAAAAACGCGGGCTCACCAGCAAGCTGATCCTGTGTTTCCTGCGCCATCTTTCCGAGGAGGATGCCCTCGCCACCTTCGACGAAGCGCTGCCGCTTTTCGATCGGTACCGTCACCGCCTGATCGGTGTCGGACTGGACTCGTCCGAGCGTGGGCATCCGCCATCGAAATTCGGGCGCGTGTTCGCGAAGGCACGCGACAAGGGACTGAAGCTCGTCGCGCATGCGGGCGAGGAAGGGCCGCCGGCATACATCTACGAAGCGCTCGACCTGCTGAAGGTGGACCGTGTCGATCACGGCGTACGCAGCATCGAAGATCCCGCGCTCGTGACACGCCTCGCCGATACGCGCGTGGCGTTGACCGTGTGCCCGCTGTCGAACCTCAAGCTGTGCGTGTTCGACGACATGACGAAACACACGCTGAAGGACCTGCTTGAACGCGGCGTCGCGGTCACGGTGAACTCCGACGACCCTGCGTATTTCGGCGGCTATGTAAACGCGAACTATGTGGCGACCATCGCGGCATTGAAGCTGAACGATGCCGAGGTCTACACGATTCTGCGCAACAGTTTTGAGGCTTCATTCGTGACGCCGGCAGAACGCGACGCGATGTTCGCAAAGCTCGACGCGCACTGGAACGCCTGACGCACGCGCTTGCGTTGCGTTTTGCCTTGCGTGTGCATTCCCCTGCTTTGAATCCTGAACCCTGACAACAAGAGCTGGCAGGAGAGCCAGCCTTGAGACTTTAGATTCCCTATGACGGAGACGGTTTTTCCATGACTCAAACGGCTTACCGCGCACAACTGCTGACCTTCAATGGCGATCCCGCGCAATCGTCCAATGCGGCGGTCTTCAATGAAGACGGTCTTCTGATCGTCGAGGACGGTCACGTGGTTGCGAGCGGCGCGTATGCGGCGCTATCGAAACAGCTCGCTCCGGGCACACAGGTCAGCGAGATGCGCGACAAGCTGATCGTGCCCGGGTTTATCGACACGCACATTCACTATCCGCAGACCGACATGATTGCGTCGCCGGCACCCGGACTGCTGCCGTGGCTGGACACGTACACGTTCCCGACGGAGCGTCGCTTCGAGGATCCGGCGTACGCGCGCGACACCGCGAGCTTTTTCGTCGATGAGCTGCTTGCCTGCGGCACGACGACGGCGCTTGTGTACTGCACCGTGCACAAGGGATCCGCGGATGCACTCTTTGCCGAAAGCGAAGCGCGAAATTTGCGGATGGTGGCGGGCAAGGTGCTGATGGATCGCAACTGTCCTGAGTTTCTGCGTGACACGGCGCAATCGGGTTACGACGACAGCGCCGAGCTGATCGGTCGCTGGCACAACCGTGGACGCCAGATGTACGCATTGACGCCGCGCTTTGCGCCGACTTCGACCGAAGCGCAACTGGAGGCGTGCGGCGTGCTCGCACGCGAGCATCCGGATGTATTTATCCAGAGCCACGTTGCCGAGAACAGAGACGAAGTGAAGTGGGTGGCCGACCTGTTCCCGGGGCATCGTAGCTATCTGGACATTTACGACCATTACGGGTTGCTGCGTCGTCGCGCGGTGTATGGGCACTGCATCTATCTCGATGACGAGGATCGTCGACGGATGGCGGAGACCGGCGCGGTGGCATCGCATTGTCCGACGTCCAATCTGTTCCTTGGCAGTGGACTGTTCGATTTCGACGCGGCGGGTGAAGCGGGCATGCCGGTGGCGCTGGCGACGGATGTGGGTGGAGGCACATCGTTCTCGATGCTGCAGACGATGAATGAGGCGCACAAGGTTGCGCGATTGAACGGACATCATCTGAGCGCTACGCGGATGTTCTGGCTGGCGACGGCAGGTGCTGCTGAGGCGCTGGATCTTGGCGACAGGGTTGGGACGCTTGCCGCGGGTAGTGAAGCGGATTTTGTCGTGCTTGATCCGGCGGGGACGCGAGTGCTTGCCCGGCGGAATGCCCGGTGTGAATCGCTTGAAGAGTTGTTGTTCTCGTTTGCTCTTTTAGGCGATGATCGCGCTGTGTTTGAGACTTATTCGGGTGGGAGGCTTGTTCATTCGAGGGGTGCGCCTCGCGGCGCGGTTTGATGTTTTTGTTTTTTGGCTTTTTTTTTGTTTTTGGCAAGAACCCGCATCGGCGAGACAAAACCAGAATGCCGCCCCGCCAAAGGGGCAGCACAAACAGACCGGTACGAAAACCAGGAAAGGCCCAAAAACCAGAACAACAAAAAAACACAGCCACTAGGTTTGGGAACAAACCTCAAACAACGTTTTGAGTCGTCGCTCAGGATCAGCGACATAAGGATTGCTCTCATCCCATGCATATCCAGCGAGCACAGCGCTGATCATCCTCCGGATGGAATCCGTCTGATGAGGATAAAAAATAATCTCCTGAAGCTCACCGGTGTACCACCGTTCAACAAACGCCCGAAACGTATCAATCCCTTTCCGCAACGGCACGTCATACTCCCGCTGCCAGTCGACAGCCTCGCCATCAAACGACCGCAACAAAACCTGCACGGCAAGATGCGCCGAACGCACGGCAATCGTCACGCCCGATGAAAACACCGGATCAAGAAACTCCCCCGAATTACCCAGTAACGCATAACCCGCGCCATGCAACCGCTCGACGTTCGCCGAGTAACCGCCAATATGCCGCACAGGCATCAAAAACGGTGCATCGCCAATCAACCGCGCAAACGTAGGCTCCTGCCGGATCAACTCACGTAATCTCGCCTCACGCGCCTCCTCGGGTACATCGAGGAACGCCACTTCAGCCACACACCCCACCGAAGATCGCCCGCCCGCAAGCGGAATCATCCAGTACCACACGTCACGACGCTCCGGATGAACCGCTACCGTGATCTTGTTGCGATCCATCGCGCCGAACGGAATCCCGTCCTGAACGTGCGTGAAAATCGCCGCGCGCGTCGGCATCCGTGACGGCGTCTCAAGATTCATAAGCCGCGGCAAAACGCGCCCAAACCCGCTAGCGTCGAGGACAAATCGTGCGTGTACCTTGTACGTGTTGCCGGCTTCGTTCTCGACGTCCAGGACCGGCGCATCGCCCGTCTGCATCGCGCGCACGGTGTGCCCAAAGCGTACTTCGGCGCCCGCTTTCGCGGCACAGCCAATCAGCAGGTCATCGAACGTGCCCCGCTCGACCTGATAGGTGGTGCCCCATCCAGGCGTGTGCTTGTCACGGAAATCGAACGAGGATACGCGCTCGCCCGCGATGAAATGCGCGCCGTTCTTGTACTGAAACCCGGCCTCGACGACGGCCTGCAACATGCCCGCCTCTTCGAGGTAAGCCATGCTCTGCGGCAACAGGCTCTCGCCAATCGAAAACCGCGGAAAATGCTGGCGCTCCAGCACGAGTACGGAACACCCGGCCTTCCGGAGCAACGCCGCGGCAACCGAACCCGCAGGCCCCGCACCAATGATCGCGACATCCACCGCATCGCCCGTCTTCGTACGAGTATTAATATCAGTATTCGTATTCAAGGTAACCCTCTTCTGGTAATCCACGGTTGTCGCAGACAGAGCGCGCCCTGTACCCGCCATCCCCTCACGCGTCATCGACTTCCAATTACAATGACGCGCAGATCAGTCAATCGACCATTACATCGCGACGAGGAGACCATATGTCGCCAGCTGAAACATCCCGCGTGCCATACGTGCCGGAAACGGCCTTCGGCATCTGGTTCCTGCGAACCCATACGTGGGAGCACCACGTCCTGCGCGTCGCGATCAACGACCTCAAGCGCCTGATCGATACACCCCTGCCGGCCGCACCGGTCATCGTCGATACGGGTTGCGGCCAGGGCATTTCGTTTCGCCTGCTCGCCGAAGCGTTCAAGCCGGCTCGCATTGCCGGCGTCGACTTTCATGAACCGTCACTCGCACTCGCCAGAAACGCGGCCCGCGCCTGCCCGCCGCACATAGCCATCGATGTCATGCACGGCGACTGTGCCCGCCTGCCGATGCCCGACGCCAGCGCCGACATCGTGTTCTGCCATCAAACATTCCACCACCTCGTTGAACAGGAACGCGCACTGGCGGAATTCCGTCGCGTGCTGAAACCGGGTGGCGTGCTGCTCTTCGCCGAATCGACCGATGCATACATCAAGTCATGGGTGATCCGTCTGTTGTTCCGTCATCCGATGCACGTGCAGAAAAGCGCTGACGGATATCTCGGCATGATCCGCGACGCCGGTTTCGCATTCGGCGAACGCAACATCTCACTGCCCTATCTCTGGTGGAGCCGCGCCAGGGACTTCGGTCTCTTCGAGCGGCTCGGCCTGCATCGTCCGCAACCCGGCAAGCGTCGCGAAACGCTGGTCAACGTGGCAGCGACCCGAACGCCGTCGTCCTGACGCCGACCCGACCTGCCGTGGCAGTGCGGCGCATGCCACGCTGCCACGACGACTACACGCGCCGCTTACTTCTTCAACGTCACCACGTCGCCCTTCAGCGCGACACCCGCCACCACGGCACCCGCGCCGCACGTGTACTCGGTCGCACTCTCGCGCTCTTCATTTTTGTAGTTGCTCTTGATATTGATGACGGCATTGCCGCCTTCCTTGCGCGCCCGCTCCTGCAATTCGATCACCGCTGACAGAAACACGTGCTGGCATGCAGCCTCGTCGCTCTTGCCGAATGCATTGGTCTTCTTGTTGGTCGCGAACTCGCCTAACGACTTCACGACTGCCGGATGCTTCTGGCCCGCGAAATACAGCGGAATGTCATCGCCGACCTTGCCCGGCTCGCTCTTCAGCGCTGCGTCGACCGGGAAGTTGTTGATGGTATCGCGCGCGAAGGCCTGGCCCGTCATCAGCGACGCGAAGACTGCAGCAAACATCAAATGGCGTTTCATGATCATGTTCCCCGTTTTATCAGTTGGTTTCGAGTACAACAGCGTCGCCGCGCAGACGCAGCGCGGCAGCGGAACCACTCACACCGCACGTGAAATCCGTCGTCGACGCGGTTTCGGTGCTATGAAAACTCGTGCGGATATTGATGATCGCGTTCGCGTTATGGTCATGCGCATACGTGCGCAACTTGTCGACCGCTTCGCTCAGCGCGCGATTGCATGCGGTCGTTTGATCGTCGGTCCTGCGCGCAATACGCGCCGATTCCGATGCGTCACCGAGCTGGCTCCGAACCGCCGGGTGTGCCTCGTCGCCGAAGAACAACGCGATATCGGCGCCCGACTGCGGCTGCGCGACAGCCTGCATGCGCCTTCCCGGCGTGGCCTGCCCTGCGGGTGCCGCCTGCCCGAGCACGGCCTGCAGCGGCAACGACTTCACCTCGGTTCCCGCCTGCGCGGTCTGGGACAGAGCCGCAAACGCGACCGCGATTGCCACGACGCCGTGCGTGTAACGCATCTTCATTGTTATTTCCCTCGTTATGGTTTGATCTTCTTTTACTTCACACGCCTTTCCAGGCACTCAACACCAGGCTCGCACAACTCCCGCCGAACCCGAACGAAACTGACATCGCCGTGTCGATCGACGCTTCACGCGACTCGCGCACGAGCGGCAACCGGTCGAGATCCAGAGCCGGATCGGGAACTTCGATTCCTGTCGTTCCCGCGATGAAACCGTCACGCATCATCAGCAACGCGTAGATTGCCTCGTGCGCGCCGCACGCGCCAAGCGGATGTCCGGTCAATCCCTTCGTCGAGGAAAACGCGGGAATCTCCGCGCCGAAAATCGACTGCAGCGCGAGCAGTTCCTCAGCGTCGCCGCGTGGCGTCGAAGGTGCATGCGTGTTGATGTAGTCGGGACGTGCACCGGATTCGTCGAGCGCCTCGCGCATTGCGCGTGCAATGCCGCTCGCGTGCGGCGTGACCATCCCGGCGCCGTCGGTGCAATGTCCGAAACCGGTCAGCCCGGCGTAAATGCGCGCGCCGCGTGCGAGCGCATGCTCCAGCGATTCGAGCACCAGCACGCCGCCGCCCGACGCCATCACAAAACCGTCTCGCGCCACGTCGTACGGACGCGATGCATTCCCGGGTGTGTCGTTGAAACGCCGGGACAACGCGCCCATCGCGTCGAACATCAGCGTCATGTTGTCGTGCAGCGATTCGCTGCCGCCCGCAAGCACGATGTCCTGGCGGCCTGTCTGGATCAGCTGCATCGCCTGTCCGATCGCGAGCGAAGAAGTCGTGCACGCGGACGAAGGCGAATACGTCACGCCCTCGATGCCGAACACCTGCGCGACATTCGCCGAAGCAGTGCTGCTCATCGCCTGCGGCACGGTATAAGGCGGCGTCTTCTCGACGCCACGCGCATTCGCGACCGCCATCGCCGCGTCGTACGTCGACATCGTGCCGACACCCGAGCCGATCACAGCGCCTGCGCGCGGCGAGCGCAACGCAGCGGGATCGAGCGCGGCGTCATCGATCGCCTTGCGCGCGGCATGGGCCGCGAAACGCGCGGTGTCACCCATGAAGCGTTCGAGCTTGCGATCGAACGGCAACTCGTTCGCCACCGATGCAACACCGGCGACCTGGCTGCCAAAACCGCGCTCACGCCATGCATCGACACGCGTGATGCCGCCACGCCCCGCGCGCAATGCGGAGGACACGTCGTCGAGCGCGTTGCCAAGACACGACACGATGCCCATGCCGGTCACGACGACGCGCTGCATGCCGCGCTTTGCCATCACGCTCACGGCACGCGCCTGAAAATCAGCGACGTATTGATGCCGCCGAACGCGAAATTGTTGGTCATTACATGTTCGGTGTCGATCGTGCGGCCTTCGCCGACGATGTAATCGAGCGGCGCACAGGCCGGATCGACATCGGTCAGATTCAGCGTGGGCGCATACCAGTTGCGCTTCATCATTTCGATCGTCCACCATGCTTCGAGCGCGCCACACGCGCCGAGCGTATGGCCGACATAGCTCTTCAGCGAGCTGATCGGCATGTGCGCGCCGAATGTCTGCGCGGTCGCGTGGCTTTCCGCGACGTCGCCGCGGTCCGTCGACGTGCCGTGTGCGTTCACGTACCCAATCGCTTCGGGCGGAAGCTTTGCATCCTGAAGCGCAAGCTGCATCGCGAACGCCATCGTCGCCGCGGTGGGCTGCGTCATGTGCGCGCCATCCGAGTTGCAGCCGAAACCGACGATCTCGGCATGAATGCGCGCGCCACGCGCGAGCGCATGCCCGTACTCTTCGAGCACGAGCGTCGCCGCGCCTTCGCCGACCACGAGACCGTCGCGCGCGACGTCGAACGGACGCGGCGTGAGATGCGGCTCGTCGTTGCGCGTGCTCGTCGCGTAGAGCGTATCGAACACGGCGACCGCGGGACCGGACAGTTCCTCGGCGCCGCCCGCGAGCATCAGCGTCTGCCTGCCCGTCGCGATCGCCTCATACGCGTAGCCGATTGCCTGGCTCCCCGATGCGCACGCGCACGACGTCGGCACGATGCGCCCCTTCAGCTCCCAGAACAACCCGACGTTCACGGCCGTGGTGTGCGGCATCATCTGCACGTAGCTGTTCGACGTGACGTCGCCCATCGAGCCGGTTTCGAGCATCGTGCCGAACGCGCGGATCGGCTGCACCGATCCGGACGACGAGCCGTACGCGACACCCATGCGTCCGTCGCTGATCGTCGGGTCGTCGATGAGGCCCGCGTCGGTGAGCGCCAGCTCGCTTGCGCGCACCGAGTACATCGATACGAGGCCCATCGAACGCGTCTTCTTGCGCGGATAGTGCGAAGGCAGCGTGAATTCGGGCAGTGGGCACGCGAGCCGCGTATGCAGCGATTCGAAATAATCCCATTCGGGCATGCGTCGAACGGCATTGCGGCCGCTGCGCAGCGTGGCCTCGATGCCGTCCCACGCACTGCCGAATGCCGTGACGCCGCCCATGCCGGTAATGACGACGCGCTTCATCAGATCATCCCGCCGTTCACGCCGATGACCTGCCGCGTCACATACGAAGCGGCATCGGACATCAGAAAGCTCACCACGGAAGCCACTTCGGCCGGCTGGCCGACGCGGTTCATCGGCACTGTTTTCAGCGCATGTTCGAGCGGCATGTCGTCGAGCATGCCGGTTTCGATCAACCCGGGCGCCACGCAGTTCACCGTGATGTTGCGCGACGCAAGTTCGACGGCCAGCGCCTTGCTCGCGCCGATCAGGCCGGCCTTCGCCGCGCTGTAATTCACCTGCCCGCGATTGCCGATGACGCCGGACACCGACGCGATCGTGACGATGCGGCCGCCCTTCTTCGCTCGCACCATCGGCATCGTCAGCGGATGCACGACGTTGTAGAACGCGTCGAGCCCGGTTTCGATGACGATGTCCCAGTCTTCTTCGGTGAGTGCGGGGAACGCCGCATCGCGCGTCACGCCGGCGCTGCACACGATGCCGTAGTACGGTCCGTATGTGCCGATATCGGCTTCGAGCACTTCGCGACACACGGCGCGCTCGCGCACGTCGAACTGCAGCACGCGCGCCGCGCCGCCCTGCGCCGCGATGCCGGCCGTCACGGCCTCGGCTTCGCTACGTCCGGTGCGGCAATGCACGGATACCGTGAAGCCGTCAGCGGCCAGTTGGTAGGCAATCGCGCGGCCGATGCCGCGGCTTGCACCGGTTACGAGAACACGCCGGCTCATGTGCTGAAGCTCCCTTCGATGAATGACTGAAAGTCGACTGGCTGATACACCTTGATCACGGCCTGCGCGTAGCACACACCGTCGTGATCGATCGTGCATTCGTACGCGCTGTGGCCTTCCTCGCTACGCAGCAGTTCCTTCGCCTCGATCGTGAGGCGCGCACCGGCGGCAAACGCGGACACGAGCGCGCTGTAACTGCGCGAGCCGAGCAGCACGCCCGGACGCGCCCGGCCACCCGCGCGCATCGCGAGCAGCGCGACGTGCGCCGCAATGGCCTGCGCCATCAGTTCAATGCCGATCCACGCGGGCATCGCGCCGTCGGCGTCGGCGTACCACGCGTCGCTTTCGACGTGCGCACTGGCGCTCAGCGTTTCGTCGGTGTACGTCAGCACGGCGTCGACCAGCAGCATCGTGCCGCGATGCGGCAGGATCGTTTCGATCGGCCCGAACGGACCCGATGTCGCGCCCGCTTCCGGTTCGACGGGCATCGCGTGAGCACTGGCGGTTGAGGTATCCATCGCGTCCATTACCGTCCGAGAATCAGGCTGACGTTACTGCCGCCAAAGGCGAACGAATTGCTCATCACGTACTGCGGGCCGGCCGGCCGCGACAGATAACGCTCGCTCTCCACGAGATCGAGCGCGGGCAATCCAGCGTCGGCCTCGCCGTCCCATACATGCTTTGGCAGCGCGACGTCATCGCGTGCGAGCGTGAGCCATGCGAAGCCGAGTTCGGTCGCGCCCGCCGCGCCGAGTTGATGACCCGTGAACGGCTTCGTGCCGCTCGTCGCCACGCCTTCCACGAAAACACGCGACATCAGATGCGCTTCCATCTCGTCGTTCTTGCGCGTGGCGGTGGCGTGCAGATTCACGTAGCCGATCGCCGACGGCGCCAGTCCCGCATCATCCAGCGCGGCGCGCAATGCCATCTCACCGCCGACACCCTGCGGGTCCGGCGCCGAAATATGATGCGCGTCGCTCGATTCACCCGCGCCCGCGAGCCGCACGGCACCCTCGTCGCGGCTCATCAGGAACAGTGCCGCACCTTCGCCGACGTTGATACCGTTACGGTTGCGGCTCATCGGATTGGTGCGCGTGTTGCTCGTCGATTCGAGCGAGGCGAAACCCTGCACGGTCAATTCGCACAGGGAATCCACACCGCCGACGATCACCGCATCGCAAAGCCGTAGTTGCAGCAGCCTTCGCGCCGAAACGAACGCCTTGGCGCTCGACGTACACGCGGTGGAAATCGTGAATGCCGGGCCGTGAATGCCCAGCACGGCCGCCGCGAACGGCGCGACAGTGCCGATTTCCATCTGCCGGTAGTTGAAGCTCGCGGGCAGCTCGCCCGCCTGCGCCTGATGGACGAACGCGGTTTCGGCGGCATCGATGCCGGATGTGCTCGTGCCCAGCACGACGCCGATACGGTCCGCGCCATACCGTTCGCGCGCCGCCTGAACCGCGGATTCGATCTGCTTCAACGCGGCGAGCAGCAGGCGGTTGTTGCGGCAGTCGTATCGCGCGAGCGACGCGGGCGGCGCAATGTCGAGCGGCGCGCACACGCGGCCGACGAACGCATCGCCGATGCCCATGTGCGCGACGCCCATTCCGGGCGCGCGGCACGCGGCCAGCGCCGGCACGATTGCGTGGAGATTTTCGCCGAGCGCGTTGATCATGCCGAGGGCATGTAAGTAAACTCGTGACACGCTCACGTAGCCCTCCTTTCATCCTGTGACGGCATGCCGGCCGGCGCAAGCAGCACCGAAACGGCAATCCCGAGCGCCAGCGTCGCGCCAAAACTTTTCAGCGCGGGCATCGCGCTCAATGCGAGCAGACCGAACGACAGCAACGTCGTCGATGCCGAAAGCAGCACGCCGGTCCACACCGCGCCGAGTTCGTGCGGCGCGCGTATGCACCCTTCGCGCAGAAATACAGCATAGTTTGCGCCGACGCCAAGTACGAGCATCAGCGCAAGCCAGTTGAAGAGATTGAGCGGTATGCGCGCGTAGCCGAACACCGCAAGCGTCACGCCGACAGCGAGCAGAACCGGCAATGTCACCATGATGCCGCCGCGCGGCCGGTAGCGCACCATCAGCAACGCCATCACGAGCGCGAGCGCGCCCGCAAGCCAGATCCCGCTATCGACACGGTACTCGCCGAACAGCGACGACACGCTCGCCGCCTTGTCGACGAACACGACGCCCGGCAACGCGTGCGCGGTGGCGATCAATGCCGCCTGATTGTCAGGCGTGACGCCTTGCGGGATCACGACAGCGGCATAACCGTGCGATGCAGCATTCGCACCGGCATCGACCTGGCCGAGCCAGAGATGCCGGTACGGCTGCGACCACGGCGCGGCGAGCCACTGATCGACCGTCAGCACGGACTGTCCGGACTGCGCCCACGCCTTCAGCCACGCGTCGGCGACCGCGTCGCGAAAACCCGCATCGATCAGCATCGCGCGTAACGCGACGGGATCGTTGAATACGTGCTGCGCGAGCAACGCGCGATCTTCCCGCTGACGCTTCGCGGAAGGCACGAACGAAGTCACCGATTGCCAGCCGTTCGTTTTCAGCTTGCCCGTCAGCGCATCGAGACGCGCGCCGAGCGCTTCCGCGCGCTGCAGCACCGTTTCGGGCGTCTCGCCCCGCACGACGAAGAACTGCGCGCTGTTGTCGACGCCAATCGCGTCACGCACTTTCTGCTCCTGCGCGACGAGCGCCGGATCGCGCTGGATCAGCAGATGAATATCGTCGTCGCTCGTGAGACGCAGCCAGCCCGGAATCGCGACGATCACGAGTAGCACCGCCACGCCCCATGCGCGGCGTCCGCCGATTGCGGCCTGCCATCGCCGAAGCAAGGTGGCGCCGCCGTTGAAGATCCGCTGCGGCGTGCGCTTCGGCGCATGCATCAGTAACGCGGGCAACAGCCACAACACCGATGCGAACGCCGTGCAGATCCCGACGATCGCGAAACAGGCAATCTGCCTCAACGCGGGAAACGGCACCCAGGCGAGGATCGCGTAGCCGAGCAGGCTCGTCGCGAGCGCAACGCTCAGTGCAGGGCGGACTTCGCGCGCGCCGCGCCGCGGTTCCCAGTCGCGAGCGCCGCCGAGGTACACGACGAAGTACTGGATCGAATAGTCGACCGCTTCGCCGATCAGGCTCGCGCCGAACACGAGCGTCAGCAGATGCAGCTTGCCGAACACCAGCATCGTCACCGCGAGCGCGCAGACAACGCCGAGCGCCGTCGATACGAAACCCAGCAGCAACAGACGCGGCGAGCGGAACACCCACAGCATCAGTAACGCGATGCCGCAAATCGACGCCACGCCGATCAGATGCACCTCGCGCTCGGATGCGGCGCGCGCGGATTGCGCATAAAACACAGCACCGGTGCGGGCCAGCGTGACGTCGGGCCATGTCGTTTTCAGCGCGGCTTCACCGTGCGCGACGGCTTCCATCACCGCATGCTGGGTCTCCGATTCGTATGCCGAGCCGGGTAATGTGGCAACGATCAGCACGCTCGTCGCCGCGCCCCGGTGCGCGACCAGCAGGCCGTCCTCGATTGCCAGATTCGAGGTGGCGAGCGGCAGGCCGGCCATCCAGTGCTGAAGCCAGCCGAATGGATCGTCGGCGACGGGGGTGGACAGGCCGCCCTGCATCGGGCTGTATAAACGTTGCGCAAGCGCGTCGTGCAGTGCGGCGGGACCGCCCGCAAGCGCGGCGCGATCGTCGGGCGCGAGCAGATTGAAGCGATACGGCAGATAAAGACGCGCGATCTGCGAAGTATCGAACGGCGGCAGTTCCGCGATCACGGAAGCGAACGCGCCGCTCTTCGAGAGCGTCGCACCCAGCGCTTTCGCGGCGGCCTTCGCATGCGTCGCATCGTTCGATGTGACGAGCAGCACCGTGCGGTCGCCCAGCGCGGCCGCGAGCGTGTCGACGGCTTTTTCGGCGACGGGGTCCGCCTCGGTGGCGGGAAGCAGCGCGAGCAGATTGGTCTGCAACGGCGAGCCGACCGTGAACCGCCACACGCAATACAGCGACGCGACCACGGCGAGCAGCAGCCACGCGGCACGAATGCCCCATGTGTGCCGCGCGGCGCGTTGCTGCAGCACCTGCATTACTTCGCCCCCAGCAGCGCGAGATCGGCCGGATCGAGCGCGTCGATGGCGTTGCTGTTCGCGAACCCGATCTGCGTGACATCACCGTTGGCGAGCGTGATGCGCAGCGTCTTCAGATAATCTCCGCCTTCCATCTGCAATCCCTTGATGGACTGCGCGAGCTGCGGCTGGTTCGGGGTCAGCTGCATGCGCCATTGCGCGGTCGTGCCGTCCGCCTTCACGTCGAACTGCGAATAGAGCGCCGAGAGATCGCCGCCCAGCATCGCACGCATCATCTTCGAAACCTGCGCGACGCCACGCGCGCCCTGAGGCTGGCGATTCGCCGTGAAAGGCTTGCCGTTCGCGTCGACCTGCGCGACGCCCGCATCGGTGATGACGTATGTCGCCTTGTAGGGCGTATCGATCTGCCAGATCACGCCGCGCTCGCGGAAGAACACGAGCGAGCCCGTGCTCACGAGCGGCCGGTTCATCGCGGACAACGTCTGTGTCTGCGTGAACTGCGCGCGGATGCCTTTCGCCTGCGCGAGACGACCGGCGATCTGCTGGACCAGTTGCGTGTCGTTTGGCGATGCCGCCTGCTGCGTGCCCGCGGCGCGTGCGGGCAGCGACGACATCGGTAGCGTCAACGCGATCGCCGCCGCGAATACGTACGCGCGAAGTTTTAACGTGACCATGCACGCTCCAGCCGTTCGAACACGACGGGCGGCGAGACGAACTGCAGTTCCTGCGTCGCCGCGTCGACCGCCACCTGGATCGTATAGCCCTTCGTGAGTCGCGTGCCCGTCACGCTGTCGACGATCTCGTAACCGATCTTCAAGCGGTTTTCATATTCGAGCAGTTCGGTGCACACGTCGATGCGCTGACCGTACGTGGCCGGTCGCACGTATTTCAGATGCGCCTCGACAATCGGCCACAGATAACCCGAGGCACGCATCTCGGGATAGTCGTAGTCGAACGCGCGCAGCAGCGCCGCGCGACCGATCTCGAAGTACTTCAGATAATGGCCGTGCCAGCAGACGTCCATGGCGTCGACGTCATGAAACGGCACTTCGACCGTCGCGCTCGCCCTGAGCACCCTGCCGGTTCCGGTCATGCGATGTGCTCTCCGCGATAGCCGTCGATCAACGCGCACTCCACGATGCGCGCGGTCAACGCGCGCAGGTCGGGTTCGAGTGCGCGATCTTCGTCGACGAACGGCGACTGCGCGCTCACACGCCCAGCGAACGCGTGGAGTGGCGCGGGCACGGGCGTCGTTTCGTTCATGCGCAAACGCAGCCGCACCGCCTGAACCGTCGCGAGCGTATGCGCCGCCGCGACCTGCGCGGTCAGTTCAAGTATGCGCAGGCAGTCGCGCGCGGCGATCGTGCCCATGCTGACCTTGTCCTGATTGTGCGCTTCGGTCGAACGTGAAAAGACGCTCGCGGGCATCGTCAGCTTGAGCGCTTCGGCCGTCCACGCGGACGACGAAATCTGCACGGCCTTGAAGCCGTGATTGATCGGCGCGCGCGCAGGCGACGCGCCCGACAGGTTGCGCGGCAGACCATTGTTGAACTTGTCGTCGACGAGCAGCGCGAGCTGGCGGTCCATCAGGTCGGCGAGATTCGCGACGGCCACTTTCAGCGAATCCATCGCGAACGCGATGTGTCCGCCGTAGAAGTTGCCGCCGTGCAGCACACGCTCGCCGTCGGGATCGATCAGCGGGTTATCGTTGGCGCTGTTCAGTTCGTTCTCGACGTCGCGCCGTACCCACGACAACGCATCGCGCGCGACGCCGATCACATGCGGCGCGCAGCGAATCGAATAGCGGTCCTGCAAACGATGCCCCGGCGTATCGGCGCGGCCCGCCAGATCCTCTCGGATCCACGCGGCGGCTTCCGCCTGACCGGCATGCGGCTTCGCTTCGAACAGCAGCGTGTCGAAATGCGCGGCACGTCCGTCGAGCGCGACCGTCGAGAGCGCGGTGAGACGCGCGGCAAGCCGTGTCAGATGATCGGCACGCGCGAATGCGAGACACGCGAGACCGGTCATCACGGCGGTGCCGTTCATCAACGCAAGGCCTTCCTTCGGCGCGAGCCTGAGCGGCATGTGGCCGAGTTGCGCCCACACGTCCGACGCGTCGCGCAACTGGCCTTCGAACAGCACGTCGCGCTCGCCGACCAGCGCGGCGGCAACATACGACAGCGGCGTCAGATCGCCGCTTGCGCCCACCGACCCTTCCGACGGAATGCGCGGCAGCACGCGATGGTTGATGAGATCGGCGAGACGGTCGAGCAGGACAGGTCGTACGCCCGAGAAACCATACGCGAGCGAGTTGAGGCGCGCGGCGATCACGGCAAGCGTCTGGGCGTCGTCGAGATGCACGCCCATGCCGCAGCCGTGGTAACGCGTGAGCTGCAATGGCAATGCTTCGACGAGGTCCATCGGTACGTCGACCACGCATGCGTCGCCATAGCCGGTGTTGACGCCGTACACCGTCGCGCCCGAGGCGAGATGCCTGCGCAGAAAATCGGCGCCGCGCTCGATGCGCGAGCGCCATGCCGGATCGTCGCTCAGCGCGACGGGCGCGCGACGCTCCGCGATCGCGACCACGTCTTCGATCGTCAGCCGGCGTCCGCCGATGACGATTGCCTTGTCGACGGCGGGTTGCGCATCGAGCCCGGCATCGTCGATCAGATCATGTTCGGCCATTCGCGCCTCCACCTGGGCGCGCCCAGAAATCGAAAAAGTTGAACCATTGAAACGGTGCCTTGCGACAGTAGTGTTCGAGGCGTGCGGCGTAGCGCTGCGCCCATGCAGCAAGATGCTGCGCGCGTTCGCGGCGCGGCAGGTCGATGCGCTCCGCGAACGGTTCGAAATAAAGCCGGTAGCCAGACTGCTCCCGGATACAGAAAAACAGGTACACCGGGCAACCCAACGCATGCGCGAGCACATAGGGCCCCTGCGCGAACGGCGCGGTCGCACCGAGAAACTGCGCCTCGGTCGTGCGTCCTGTTTCGTGCGCCGGCACGCGATCGCCGACGATCACGAGCAGCTCGCCGGCATCGACGCGCTCCTGCATCATCATCGCGGTTTCCGGACCGAAGTCGCTGACTTCGACCAGCCGCCGCGTGAAGTCGCTGTTCGACGAAGCAAGCACGCTGTTAAAGCGTCGCGCGTGTTCCGTATAGACAATCGCGGTCACCTTCGTGTGCGCGCCGCGCGCGGCGAGCGCACGCGTCATTTCCAGGTTGCCGAGATGCGCGCCGATCACGAGCGCGCCGCGGCCACTCGCGCTCAACGCCTCGAACGCTCGCGGATCGTCGAACCGCACGTCCTTCATGTCGACGCGCCCCGACCACGCAGCGAGCTTGTCGAGACCGGACTGCGCGAACGCCAGCATCTGCCGGTACGCGGAGAGCCAGCCTGGGCGCGGCGTTTTCGCATCGGGCGATGACGCCCGCGCGAGATGCGCGAAATAGTTATGCGACGCCACGCGCGCGGCACGGCCCGTCAACAGAAAGTACGCGACCACGGGATGCAGCCACAACGCGGTAAAGCGCATGCCGAAAAGCCGGCAACTTAGCGCGAGCAACGACATGCCTGGCTGGCTGCCGCGCTCAGCGATGCGCCACCAGTGCTGACCACGCTTTCCATCATTTGCGGCATCGGCATCGAGCGAGGGCACCGCGCGTCGCGTCATCACCTTGTGCGCGAGCAGCAACGGCAAACGCAGCAGCATGCCCGCGACGAGCCGCGTATGGCTTCGGCTGATGCGCACGTTGTCCCACAGCACGTCGAAGTGCGAGACGCCGTCGGTCGCGTACGTCACGCGCGTCGGAATCGCGCGAAACGCGATGCGACGCCAGTAGAGACGCACGAGAATCTCGATGTCGAAATCCATGCGCGTGGGCAGCGCGACGCTGTCGATCAGCGCACAGGCGAGATCGAGCGGATACATGCGAAATCCGCACATCGAATCGCGAATCTCGAACGACAGCGTTTCGATCCACACCCACACATGCGTCAGATAGCGGCCATACAAACGCGACTTCGGCACGCTTTCGTCGTATACCGGCCGCCCGAGTATCACCGCGCCGGGCTCGGCGCGGGCCGCGTCGATGAAACGCGGCACGTCGGCGGCGTCATGCTGGCCGTCGGCGTCGATCTGTAACCCGTGCGTGTAACCTGCCGCGCGGGCGGCGCGCAGGCCGGCCATCACGGCCGCGCCCTTGCCACCGTTCACCGGCAGACGCAACAGCGTCACCTGTCCCGCGTATTGCGCTGCCAGCGCGGCGAGCACGTGCTGCGTGGCTTCATCGCTGCCATCGTCGACGACGAAAAGCGGCAGGCCGTGCACCGCCAGATGCGCGACGGTCGAACCAATCGCGTCCTTGTGGTTGTAGATCGGAATCACGATGCAGGGCGCGAAGTTCATACGCGCTCCCGGTACACGATCACGCCCGACGCGCATTCGCGCTCGCCAAGCCGGTAGGCGAACTGCACGCGACGGCGCGTCGCATCGTGCGAGAGCTTCAGGCTCAACGTCGCGCCGGGCGGCACGGGGGCCATGAACTTCAGCCGGTCGACCGAAGCAATGGCGCGTGCATCAGGAACATGTTCCGCTGCGAGACGAATCGCCCAGTCGACCTGCACGACGCCCGGCAGAATCGGCAAGCCAGGAAAATGACCCGCGAAATGCGCCAGTTCCGGCGGCACGCGCAGGTCGTAATGCACTTCGTCGCCGGTGCGCGCTTCGGCGAGCACCTCGACGCCTTCGCTGCGCGCCTCGAACGCGGCGGCCACGGCGGCGGCCGGCAGCTTGCCGCGCGCATCGAACGGCAACGTGCTGCGAAAACGCCAGTGCCGCGGCAACACGACGACGTCGAACCAGGCCGCGAGATGACGTCGCAAGATTTTCGTCAGCGCGAGCCGGCCTTCGCCGCGCAGCGCGGTGCTGCCTGCATCGGTGAGTGCGATGAGCGCACCGACACGTTCGCGCGACGCGCCCGCGAGCGGCACGACCGCCGCCTGTGCGACGTACGGGTGCAGCGCAAGCCGCACTTCGAGCTCGGGCAGCGAAAGCCGCTTGCCTTCGAGCTTGATCACGCGATCGAGCCGGCCTCGCAGACGGAACCGGCCATCGTCGTCGAACGTGATGGCGTCGTCGGTGCGATGCCAGCCGTCGTGATCGAGATGCGGCGAGCGCACGTTGAGCGCGCCGTCTTCATCGCGACGCACTTCGATACCGGCCACCGGCTGCCACGCCTCCGATTCGCTCTGCTGCCGCCAGGCGATACCGCCCGTCTCGGTGCTGCCGTAGATTTCGACGGGCGCCGCACCGAACGCGGCGGCGTATTCGCGCGCGGTATCCCGTGCGAGCGGACCGCCCGACGAAAAGACCACACGCGGCACAGGCGCGAGCGTGCCAAAACCCGCAAGCGCGGGCCAGCGCGACAGTTGCGCCGGCGTCGACACCAGCACGGCGTTCGCGCCACATCGATCGACGCGCTCCTGCAACTGCATCGGATCGATGCAGACTAAACGGTCGAACGCGCGACCGGCGGTAAGCGGCCACAGGACGCGAAACAGCAACCCGTAAATGTGATGATGCGGAACGCTCGCCAGCACCGTCGCATCGCCGACGGTTGCGCCCCACTGCGTTTCGAGCGTGTGCACTTCGGCGTCGAACTGCGCGAGCGTCTTGTGGATCGGCTTCGGCCGGCCGCTGCTGCCCGATGTGTAGAGCGTGAGCGGCGCGACGGGATCGATGGTCGCGATCCGCATGCCTGGCTTTTGCGGCGCATCGGCGAAGAGCGCGTGCAGGCTGGCGTCGGTCAGCACGGCATCGAACGCGTCCGAAAGATCGGCGAGGTAGCCTGGCGTCGCGTTCGCGGGAATCACGGGCTCCTTGCCGGCGGCAAAGAGCGCGAACAGCGCACACGCGAAATCGTAAGCGTCGTCGACGCACAGCGCGTAGCGCGTCGACGGTTGCGCGTGCAACGTATCCGCGAGGCTCAGGACTCGCGCGCGAAACGTGGCGAAACCGGTCACCGTGTCGCCGTTGCGGCACACGGGGGTCGCGTCGGTTCGCACCGGTAGCAGCAGATCGTGCAGCGCGATCAATGTGCTCATGCCGCCCCCGAGCGCGCCGCGCGCGGCAGCACCACGAGATAGCGCCAGACGATTTCACCGATCAGCAGCACGCCGACCAGGAAGTACGCGATCGCGCCGTTATAGAGCGACCACGCCTCGCGCGTCCAGAAGAACGCCGTATACGCGGAGAACGTGCCGTTCAGCGCGAAGAATCCGCACCAGATCTGGGTGACGCGGCGCGTGTGCAGCACGGCCGGCGCACTGAGATCGGGCGTTCTGATGCGCGCGAATTTCTCGATCATCGTCGGCCCGCGCACGAGCGTCGCGCCAAACGCGATCAGCAGGCCAAGGTTGACGAGCGATGGGTAAATACGCAGCAGCATCTCGCTGTTGGTCGCGACGATGGCGGCCGACGCGCAGCTCAACAGGCCCGCGACGCACCAGTCGACGGCCGTCAGCCTGCGCAGCGACGACGCCACGCTGCCGGTCCCCGCCCAGCGCTGCAACCACAGGATGGCGAACAGCATGAGCCCGACGTAGCGCGGCGTGTCCCACTTCCAGGCGCACAGGATCAACGCGGGATACGCCAGCTTCAACAGCACCTGCACGATCGCGCCCAGCACCCGACGCACCCCGCCTGCCGTAGCGTCCGGTGCGTCTGACGGAGCAGACTGCATCAGCCCTGCGCCGCCAGCAGCGATTCGACCGCGCCGATCACGTCGCCGACCGTGCGCACCGACTTGAACTCCTCGGGCTTGATGCGTCGGCCCGTCATCTCCTGCAGCTTGATCGCGAGATCGACTGCATCGATGCTGTCCAGATCGAGATCTTCGAACAGATTCGCCCCGGGCGTCACGCGCTCGGGCTCGATCGCGAAGTTCTCCTTGAAGATGGCGCGGATGCGCTCAAGAATGTCTGCCTCGTTCACGATTTACTCCCCTTTTCCTGCGGTTTCGTTCGCTGCGTGCACCGGCTCGCGCTGGCTGGCGACAAACGCCGCCAGCGTATTGATCGAGCGGAAATGCTCGCGCGTGCGTTCGTCGTTCGCAGCGATGGTCAGTTGGTATTGTTTTCGCAGCACGATGCCGATCTCGAGCGCGTCGATCGAATCGAGACCGATGCCATCGGTATCGAAGAGCGGCGCATCGTCGTCGATGTCGGCAGGTGTCAGGTCCTCCAGATCCAAAGCGGCGATCAGGAGCTGCTTAATTTCCAGTTTTAAAGAATCCATAGTCGAACAGATGCTGGGTAATGTGGGCCTCGATGGCGCTGGTCACGGAACGCGCGGCAAGTGCCGGCGAAGTCTCGTGGGCTGAAAGCTGTTCGACGCCAACCGGCTCGAGCACGCTCACGCGCATGCAAAATGCGCGCGCCGGCACGTCGTACCAGCGCATCTCTTTCGTGAAAACGGGCGGATCGCAATTCATCAGCACGGGCAGGATCGGCGTGCCCGCCTTGATCGCCATGTGCGCGAACCCGCGTGAAAACGCGTGCAGACGGTTCTGCGCGGGGCTGCGCGTGCCCTCCGGAAAGACGATCATCGTATAGCCGGCTTCGAGTTGCCGCGAGCCTGCCTCGACGAGCTCGACCGGGTCCGCGTTGCTCACGTATTCGGCCGCCCGCACGATGCCGTAAAAGCACGGGTTGCGCCAATGCGCGTTCTTCACGACGCAGCACGCGTGCGGCGTGAGCGAGAGCAGCACCATCACGTCGAGCCACGTCGGATGATTCGCCACGACGACCGCCGGACGGCGGGTGCGCAGTGCGTCGCCGCCCTCGACTTCGAGCTTCATCACGCCGGCGAACTGCAGCACGGCCACGAGCGCGCGGAAAAATCCGTGAATGACCGTGGTCACCGCACGTTGCCGTGACGCCCGGTGCGGCCATAGCCACGCGAGCGGAAACACGATCACGGAAAACAGGAAACCGCATACCCCGAACACCGCCATCGCGAGGCCGGTTGCGGTCAACCGCCACACGAACTCAAGCCGCGCCATGATGCCAGCTCCATTGCCAGATTGCGCCTGCGCCCTGCCACACCGCGTTCGCGTGCGTGTCGAGGCAGTGATGCACGGCCTGGCTCTGTGTCGGGAATACGGCGAACGACGCATCGCCGGCGTCCGGCGCGCGGGCAATCGTACACGTCAGCTGGCCTGCGGTTGCGGCCGCGTCGAGCAGGATGGCAAGTGCGCCGCCCTGCACTTCGTCTTCGATCGTGCCGTACGCGGGATCGGCGGGTTCATCGGCGTAGACGAGCAGCACGGGCGTGGCGGGATCGCTCGCGTATTGCGCATGCGCTTCCAGCAATGCGTAGCCAAGGGTCTCGGCGCCCGCCGAAATCGCGCTCGCCGGCGAACGGTCGCCGCGGGCGATGCCGAACACGCCCGTCATCGCGTTGAGAACCGAAAGACTGAACGCGGTCGGCGATACGGGTTCGCCCGCGCTGATGGCGCGCAGGATGTCGGTGGTGCGGCGCAGTTCGCCATGTCGCGACGCAAATACCGTGCGCACGGCGGCGACGTCATCGCCCACGCAGTCGTGCGCCACCTTCAGCGCGGCGCGCGACAGTGTGCTCAGTCGCCGCCGTACGATCGGCTCGATGAAGCCGATATCGGGGGCGGTGGCTGCGGCGGCAGGCCAGGAAGACCAGCGAGCAACCGGAATAGTCCAGTGCAGATCGGGCATATCGGTGTTCGCGCGATTGAAAGCGGCTAAGGCTGCTGGCGCCCCATCCGGCGCGCCGGCCGGAAGGCGACACACGGGCGCCGCCCAGCCCGGGGCAGACGCCGCAAGGGTCAATCCAGTCTCGTTATTTATATGTGTTCAGGTGAATTAACGGCCGATGCCCCGGATTATTTAGGGGCGGACTCACCGGACATGATGTTAGTTAGACTCGGATTCCCCGGCGGTCGCCGGCATCATACTGAATATTGTGGATTAAATCAGCCACGAAAGACGTATCTATCTGTATCCGTCTTAACGCCGCCACGGAAACGTAAATGTAGTCCTGGAAGGCCTCAAACCCTTTCGCATGCTGACGAAATGTGGTGAACCGCTCTCGCATTTTCATGTCGCCCTTTTTACTTTCGGAAAGAAATGTTTGCGCCATCCGCCGGAATCTGGACGGTTTGCACGCGTCGCATCTGCGACATCAGGTTGAAAGGGACTGCGGACGGGGCCCAGGCGCGCCAGGCGGGGCGCAGCGACCCGAAAACCGCGTGTTATAATCCGCCCCTCATTGGGGAGTAGCCGCCCTGCTGCATGTCCGCGCAGTCTTTCAGTCATGAAGACCGCGCCGCGCACGTGTCACGCGGGGGCGCCTGTCAACAGACCTGGCCTGTACGGCCATGGCAGACGCAGCCTTGAGGCCTGGCGAGACCGATGATCCACAGCTGCCGCTACAGGGTCCGGCTGGTTGTGGGTCGTCGCTCGTTCATCACGGCCCGGGAAAACCATCACAACGTGGATCAAGCCTTTCTCATCTCGACCGGCGCCGTCGCGCTGGCCGAAATCGGCGACAAGACGCAGCTGCTTTCACTCGTCCTCGCTGCCCGCTATCGCAAACCGTTGCCGATCATTCTCGGCGTCCTCGTCGCGACGCTCGTCAATCACGCGGGCGCCGGCGCGCTCGGCGCATGGCTTGGCACGCTCGTCACGCCGACGATCATGCGCTGGGCGCTGGCGGTGTCGTTCATCGGCATGGGGCTGTGGATCCTGGTGCCCGACAAGCTCGACGAAGACGAAGCCAACGCGAACCGCACGCGCCTCGGCGTGTTCGGGGCGACCGTCGTCGCGTTCTTTCTCGCGGAAATGGGCGACAAGACGCAGATCGCCACCGTCGCGCTCGCCGCGCGTTTCCATGATTTCTTCGGCGTGGTGGCCGGCACGACGCTCGGGATGATGATCGCGAACGTGCCGGCCATCCTGCTCGGCGACCGCTTCGCCCACCGGCTGCCGACGAAGGTGGTCCACGGTATCGCCGCGGTCATGTTCGTGGTGCTGGGTACGATGGCGCTCTTCGGCGTGGGGCTCTGAGGCGCGTTCCGCGTGATGCATCAGTAAAAAGCCGGCTCCGCGTATGACGCGGGAGCCGGCTTTTTCCGCCGCGATGCCGCCGGTGCGGAACGCGTAAAACCTGCGAAGCCTCGGCTACTGGACGGTTTTGGCCGCGGAGGCCGGCGCCGGCGGCGCTCCCACAGCCGCTTCGTTCGACGGCGCGCCGCCGCTGCCATCGAGCGGAATGCGTACCGTGCGCACGACGCCGTTACCCAGCGGGAAATCCGCGAGCGCGCTGCGTGCGAGATATGGCATCGCGCGCACCAGCGACGGCTCGTCGCCCGAGTTGCGGGCCGTCACGTTGTACACCTCCTTGCCGGACGCGCGATCGGTGATGCGGATGCTGAGCAGATGGGTATAGACCGGATAGCTCTGGCCCACGTAGCCGGCCGGAAACGGCCCGAACGGTCCCCACGGGTCCACCATCGGGCGGCCCCAGTAGTAAGGCGCCGGCCACGGGTTGTAGTAATAGACCGGCTGCGAAACCGTCACCATATCGCTGCGGGTGCCGTAGCCGAGTCCAACCAGATAGTGCGCGTCCCGACTGTTCACGCGACGGAACGCCTGGTTCGTGAGTTCGTTGCCGACGAGCGCCTCGTAGGTGGACAGTTCGAGGTTGTTCTGCTGGTCGCTGGCGCGGGTGAATGCATAGGTTCGCGTCGCGTCGCTCCCGCTCCAGTCGGAGAAGGCGGTGACCTGCGTCGTCACCCAGGTGGTGCAGCCGGACAGGGTGACAGCCATGGCGCCCAGCAGCATGGTGACACGGCGGGTCCAACGGTCGAACTTCATGGTCTTCCTCATTTTCAGCGTCTTCGGCATCTTTCGGTGTCTGGCAGGCGCGCTGCGCCATTGCATCGTGGCCCGATATTACGCTGACCCGCATCGTCGGTAAAAAGTTCGAGGGGCACAATCTGGAATGGCTTTGTACAATGGTCCAACTGGTTTGTCGCCGCGCACCCCGCACGGCCATCGGCCGCCCTGCACTCTTTAATGAACCCGCCATGTCCGACACCGCTACGCCTGCTGTGATCCGCCGCGCCGATTACGCGCCGCCCGCATTCATGATCGATACCGTCGCGCTGGAGTTCGATCTCGTCCCCGGGCGCACGGTCGTCCGTAACACGATGCGCGTGCGTCGCAATCCCGGCGCCGTGCGCGCGTCGCATTTCGAACTGATGGGCGAACAGCTGGAATTCGTCAGCGCGACGATCGACGGCAAGCCGCACGCCGCCGCGCATCCGCACGCGCGCGGCCTGACGCTCGACCACGTGCCCGACGATTTCGAGCTGACGCTCGTGAGCGCCTGCAACCCGGCGGAGAACACCACGCTCTCGGGCCTCTACGTCTCGGGCGGCAACTTCTTCACCCAGTGCGAAGCCGAAGGCTTTCGCCGCATCACGTACTTCCTCGACCGGCCCGATGTGATGGCGACCTACACGGTCACGCTGCGTGCCGACAAGGCCGCATATCCGGTGCTGCTGTCAAACGGCAATCTGGTCGACGAAGGCGACCTGCCTGACGGTCGCCACTTCGCGCGCTGGGAAGACCCGTTTCGCAAGCCGAGCTATCTGTTCGCGCTGGTGGCGGGCAAGCTCGTCGCGCTCGAGGAGCGCGTGAAGAGCGGCTCGGGCAAGGAAAAGCTGCTGCAGGTGTGGGTCGAACCGCACGACCTCGACAAGACGCAACACGCGATGGATTCGCTGAAGCACTCGATCCGCTGGGACGAGCAGCGCTTCGGGCTCGAACTGGATCTCGACCGCTTCATGATCGTCGCCGTGAGCGACTTCAACATGGGCGCGATGGAGAACAAGGGGCTCAACATCTTCAACACGAAGTACGTGCTCGCGAACCCCGAAACCGCGACGGATACCGACTTCGCGAACATCGAGGCCGTGGTGGGCCACGAGTACTTCCACAACTGGACCGGCAATCGCGTGACGTGCCGCGACTGGTTCCAGCTGAGCCTGAAGGAAGGGCTGACCGTGTTCCGCGACCAGGAATTTTCCGCCGACATGGCCGGCGGCCAGAGCAACAGTAGCGATGAAGCCGCGCGCGCCACGAAGCGCATCGAGGACGTGCGCGTGCTGCGCCAGATGCAGTTCGCCGAGGACGCCGGCCCGATGGCGCATCCGGTGCGCCCGGAAAGCTACGTCGAAATCAACAATTTCTACACGATGACGGTCTACGAAAAAGGCTCGGAAGTCGTGCGGATGTATCAGACCCTGTTCGGCCGCGACGGTTTTCGCAAGGGCATGGATCTCTACTTCAGGCGCCACGACGGCCAGGCCGTGACGTGCGACGATTTCCGTCACGCGCTCGCCGACGCCAACGGTCGCGACCTCGCGCAGTTCGAGCGCTGGTACAGCCAGGCCGGCACGCCGCGCGTGTCCGTCAAGACCACGTACGACGCTGCGCAGCGCCGTTACAGCGTGACGCTGACGCAAGGCTACGGCGACAGTTCGCCGGCCGCGCGCGATACGCAAAAGGGTCCGCTGCTGATTCCGTTCGCCATCGGCCTGATCGGCAAGGACGGCGCCGATCTGCCGCTGCGCCTCGAAGGTGAAACGGCCGCGGGCGCGGGCACGACGCGCGTGCTCGAATTCACGGCCAAGGAGCAGACCTTCACGTTCGTCGATGTTGCCGACAAGCCGCTGCCTTCGCTGCTGCGCAATTTCTCGGCGCCGGTGATCGTCGAATACGACTACTCGAACGAGGAACTGACCTTCCTGCTTGCCCACGACAGCGATCCGTTCAACCGCTGGGAAGCCGGCCAGCGGCTTGCCACGCGCGAACTGCTCGCACTCGCGGCACACGCCGCGACGGGCGCGCCGCTGCAGCTCGACGACGCCGTGGTCGCAGCGTTCGCGCGCGTGCTGCGCGACGAAACGCTGTCGCCGGCGTTTCGCGAACTCGCGCTGATGTTGCCTTCGGAAGCGTACCTGGCCGAGCAGATGGCCGAGTCGAATCCGGCCGCCGTGCACCGGGCGCGGCAGTTCGTGCGCAACCGTCTGGCGAACGCGCTGCGCGCCGACTGGCTCGCGATCTACGCCCGGCATCAGACGCCGGGCGCATACGAAGCGACTCCCGAGGCTTCGGGCCATCGCGCGCTGAAGAACCTCGCGCTGTCGTATCTCGCGGAACTGGACGATCCCGCCGAAGCCGTGCGTCTTGCCCACGCGCAGTACGACGCGGCGAACAACATGACGGACCGGTCGGCTGCGCTGTCGGCGCTGCTGAATGCGTCGGCGGCTGCGGGCGGCACGCTGGCGGACGCCGCCCTCGACGACTTCTATCGACGCTTCGAAAACGAACCGCTCGTCATCGACAAGTGGTTCGCACTGCAGGCGACGCAACGCGGCAGCGCGCAGCGGCCGGTGATCGATATCGTCCGCAAGCTGATGGCGCATCCGGCGTTCACGCTGAAGAACCCGAACCGGGCACGCTCGCTGATCTTCAGTTTCTGCGCGGCCAATCCGTCGCAGTTCCACGCGGAGGACGGTTCGGGCTACCGCTTCTGGGCCGAACAGGTGATCGCGCTCGACGCGATGAATCCGCAGGTTGCGGCGCGTCTCGCGCGCTCGCTGGAGTTGTGGCGCCGGTTCACGCCGACGCTGCGCGACGGCATGCGCGCGGCACTGGAGTCCGTCGCGGCGCAGGTGAAATCGCGCGATGTGCGCGAGATCGTGGAGAAGGCGCTGGGCTGATTTTTTCGGCGGTTCTGTTTGAAGAAGAAGCCGGTGCGGTACGCCGGCTCTTTTTTTCATGCGAGAAACGGGCCGCCTCAATGCGCCGCGAATCGAACCCTCGTGATGCGAAAAGCGCACGCGCCGTCTCAAAAGGCGGGGCGGGCGGATGCAAGCAGGTAAAATCAGTGCATTCCTATGCCTTTCCGGAGTAAGCAATGGCTTTGCAACGTCGTACCACTCTTACGAAGTACCTGATCGAGCAGCAACGCGAGACCAATAACCTGCCTGCCGATCTGCGTCTGTTGATCGAAGTCGTTGCGCGGGCATGCAAGTCGATCAGTTACCACGTCAGCAAGGGCGCGCTGGGCGAAGCGCTCGGCACAGCCGGCAGCGAAAACGTGCAGGGCGAGGTGCAGAAAAACCTCGACATCCTGTCGAACGAAATCCTGCTCGACGCGAACGAATGGGGCGGCAACCTGGCCGCGATGGCGTCGGAAGAAATGGAAACGTTCTTCCCGATCCCCAGCAACTATCCGAAGGGCGAATACCTGCTGGTGTTCGACCCGCTCGACGGTTCGTCGAACATCGACGTGAATGTGTCGATCGGCACGATCTTCTCGGTGCTGCGCTGCCCCGATGGCCAGCAACCGACCGAGCAGTCGTTTCTGCAACCCGGCTCGCAGCAGGTCGCCGCGGGCTATGCCGTCTACGGTCCGCAAACCGTGCTCGTGCTGACGACCGGCAATGGCGTGAACTGCTTCACGCTCGATCGCGAACTCGGCTCGTGGGTGCTTACGCAAAGCGATATGCGCATTCCGGTCGAAACACGCGAATACGCGATCAACGCATCGAACGCACGCCACTGGCATCCGCCGGTCCAGCAATACATTGGTGAACTGAACGCGGGTTCCGAAGGTCCGCGTCAGCAGGACTTCAACATGCGCTGGATTGCATCGATGGTCGCGGACGTGCACCGTATCCTGAACCGCGGCGGCGTCTTCATGTACCCCGCCGACAAGCGTACCCCGGACAAGCCAGGCAAGCTGCGCCTGATGTACGAAGCGAACCCGATGGCGTTCATCGTCGAACAGGCGGGCGGCGCCGCGACGAACGGCGAGAAACGCATTCTCGACGTGATGCCGAAGAGCCTGCACGAACGCGTCGCGGTGTTCCTCGGCTCGAAAAATGAAGTCGATCGCGTGACCCGCTACCATCTCGAAGCAAAAAGCTGAAAAAGTTGAACCGGGGGCTTGTCAAACTATTGAAGAAGTCCCTATAATCTCGTTTCCCTGATGCCGGAATAGCTCAGACGGTAGAGCAGCGCATTCGTAATGCGAAGGTCGGGGGTTCGATTCCTCTTTCCGGCACCAACAAGATTCAGGCAAAAAGCCCAGTCATCGCGACTGGGCTTTTTGCTTTGCAGGCTTTGTGGAGCGCGGATAAAGGCGACGTCGGCGAACCGTACGCCGTCGGTCGCGGTCTCGCTACCCCCATCGTAGCGAACGACATTGCCGCGGCGGGTCCAGCACGATTCCCTGATATTCCGACGCGGTCGTTGCGCACAAAACCATTCCAGATGCACGGCGCGGCGCGATCGCTACGAAAAAACTGCATCGGCTGGTTGTTTCGCCTCCTGGCCATGCTTAAGAATCCTGATTGAACGCATACCGCGTTCACAACGATGCGCCCGATTTCATGTGCGCCTCCCGGTAGAACGACGAACCTGCTCCGGACGGCGAAACCGCGTCGCTACCCGGCAAATGCATTCACGCCTTCCTCACACCGGACGCATATTTCCATGTCCGGTAAATATTAGCGATATTTTCGAAAGTCGATTTCCGAACGAATGATCGTTTAAAAACCGAATGCGTCCTCATTCACGTTGACGACAACGAAACCTGTTTCTGTTCGTCAACGGAGCGCCTTAATCATCCGTTAATAAAAGATCAGGCAAGATCACATTTCATACGAATCCGGAATCGCGCATCTTTTCGCTGCGATGCACAATAACAACGACACCGCTTTCGTGCGTCCGCATGTATGGCGACGCACGGACCAGGGCGGAGAGGAGCGGGAGACTGGCTGTAAGGAAGAGCTGACAGCAAGGGATTAGCAGACAACCGATAAATTTTATTCACTCGACTTCAATTCCGGAAGGGCTGTGCCGTTAAAGCAACAATGAAACAGCGAAACCGGAGTTGCCGCTTCGCAGCACTGGTGCAAAACGGAGACCGGAGCAGATAATCGGTTTGTAAAGGAGAAAGATCATGGATACCAGACCGCCAAGAATTCCGACCCCAGACAAGGTGTTGAGTCCGGATCCGGAACCGGCAGGCGTTGAGTTCCTCGGGGCCGAACTTCCAGAACACGTTCGCGCATTCTTCGACGAACAACGCAAGTCGTGCGACCAGAAGTAAGCGTGGTCAGACACGGCAATACGGGTGACGCGCCGGGTGACGCCCGATTCGCGCGGGGATGGCTATCGTGCGCAGGCGCCGTTGCGCGCTGCGTACCGCGTGCACTCGCGCGAACGACTGCCGCCTGATTGTTGCCTGCGCGCCGGGTGGCGGCACCTGGCGCGCACGGTTGCGCGCGTCGATTTGACCGCGCCAGTGCGGTGATCGTCTACTCTACTGCTGTTTCCGTTCTGGCCTGCCGGCCGCTATTCACTCATGACACTTCTGACACTTCTGACACGCACTGGCGCGCTCTGCGCGACGCTGGTCGCGGCCACGCTCGCCGTCGCACCGCTTCCCGCCTCCGCCGATGGCGACGACACAGCGCTCACCAATCTCATCGCGCTTGCCTCGCAACGTCTTGCGCTCGCCGAGCCGGTCGCGCGCTACAAGTGGGCAACGCATCAGCCGATCACCGACACGCCGCGCGAAAACACGCTACTCGCTGATGTCGCGAAGCGCGCGGTAGTCGCGAATGTCGATCCGGCGTTCGCGCAAGCGTTCTTCCGGGATCAGATCGATGCCAGCAAGGATGTGCAGAATGCACTGTTCGATGCGTGGCGCAACGGCCAGCCGCCGGCTGGCGCCGCACCGGACCTCGCCACCAGCACGCGCCCGCAACTGGATCGACTGACGCAGTCGATGCTGGCTGGCCTCGCGCGCGTGCAGCCGCTGCGCGGTGCAGCGGACTGTCCGTCGCGGGTCGCACGGGGCATTGCAAACTGGAAGTCGTTGACGCGCTACGACGCCGCGCATTCGAGCGCGCTGACGCATGCACTCTCGCACGTGTGTGAGTCGGGCGGCGTCGGCGCGACGGGTTAGACGGTAGCGGCGTCGCTCGAAGCGAGCGGCGCTGGCGCGCCCAGCAGCGACACTGCGAGGCCGCGCTCGAGATGCGTCTGGAGAATGCGGTACGTCGACAGTTCGAACGCGCCGGCAATACCTGGCACGACCAGCGAAGCTGCCTCTTTCTGTGTCGCCGCACCGCCGAGATAGCGCCAGCGATCGATCACATGAAACGCCGTGGCCTGCGATTGCGCATCGCGCTCCTCGAAGACGACTGGACCGCTGAACGGCCAGGGGGCGTCGACGGGATCGTGCCGGCCCACTCGTGGCGCCCGGTTATGCCGCGGGCGCAATGTCGCAATCCACTGCGCTTCGGCGAGCAACGCGCCAAGCTCGCCGCCCGTCGCGCGCCATTCGACGCGCCGAACCAGCTGCGCGAGACGGATGTCCTTCGCTGAACGCCGCTCGGCCGTGAGATGCGCCCGTACCCGCTGACGGACACGCACACTGCGCCCGACGTAGAGTGGCAGGTCGTCCTCTCCATAGAACGCATAGACGCCGCAGCCGGCCGGCGCGGTGTCAAGCAGGTCCTCGGTGATGTCGCCGGCAAGCTGGAAATAGCGCGTGGTGCGCTCGATCTGCGTGCGCAGCGCGTCCACCGGCACGAGGCTGTGCAGACGCTGCCAGAATTGCCAGAGCAGATCGGCGTCCGCCAGCGCACGATGCCTGTCGGACGGCACGAGCGCATGCCGCTGAACCAGCGCATCGAGACCATGGCGCTTTTCGGCCGGAAACAGCGCGCGCGACAGCCGCACCGTGCACAGCACATCCGGATTGAACGTCAGCCCCACGCGCGCGAATTCGCCGCGCAGGAAACCGCGGTCGAAACTGGCGTTATGCGCGACGAAGAGCCTGCCCTTCAGGCGCTCGAACAGCGCGGGCGCAATTGACTCGAACGTCGGCGCGCCACGCACCATCGCGTCAGTGATGCCGGTGAGTTGCTGGATGAAGGGCGGGATGGGTTGTTGCGGATCGACCAGCGTGCTCCAGCGCGAAACGCCTTGCGGCCCCACTTCGACTACGCCGACTTCGGTAATTCGATGCTCGCCGACAGATCCGCCAGTGGTTTCGAGGTCGACAAAGACAATAGGTACATCGATGGCGGGAACCGCCAGATACTGTTCAGACATGAGAATGCGTTCTAGGCGTGGACTTTGCGCAAGTATGCACCAGTTGGCAGATCAGCAGGATTGCGGCGGGAAATTTCTGTCTGGTTGCCCGGCGAATAAAAAACCCGCGCGCTCATGACCTTTAAAAAATCGCCACCGGCATTCAGAATTTATAAACCAGCCCTGCGAAATCCGCTTTTTAATTTCGATTAAAATTCCACAATTTCCGCCAATAAAAAAAGCCCTCGGCGTGGCGAGGGCTTTTGAGGTCACGGCAACCTCTGCGCGTGGCGCGCAGAGGCTTATAGCGGCTGGATGTTCGCAGCCTGCTTGCCCTTCGGCCCGGCCTTCACCTCAAAGGACACGCGCTGATTTTCTTTCAGCGACTTGAATCCTTCCGAGCGGATTTCCGAGAAATGAGCGAACAGATCTTCGCCACCCGAATCAGCCGTGATGAATCCAAAGCCCTTAGCATCGTTAAACCATTTGACGATACCGGTTTCCATATTCCAGTTCCCTCGAAATTTAAAGTAAAACGGGTGATGCCCTTTATGCCAACTCCATGGGCCTGCCAACTACACATCCAGCTCTGGAATTCAGCCTTGCCGTTATACGGGGAACGATGAGAAGCCGTCAAGAGAAATCCAGGCAACTGGATTTGAAGGCCTGAATGAAGCAGTCACCTAATTCAAAACGCATTTTAAAACTATCGGTCATTATTACTTTTTTTAAAAGTCTCAGAACGGAAATTCGGGCAAAATTTCCACTATGTAACAAATAGTGTTTTTGGTAAGTGTTTATCCGGGTTGTTCATGTAATACATTCACATCACGATCGAAGTTATGTATCACGCAAAAGGGAGATCGCCATGTTTTTCAAGCAACCCGGATGGCTGGCCAACTGGCTTTTTCATTCTCAACCGTCATCCGTACAGTCGGAAGGAACCACGGAAGCGGCGGATTCTTCTGCGTTCGCATTCGACCCGGTGTGGCACGGCGATCACTGGCAGAACCTGCTGTCTTCCCCTATGGACGCGCGCCGCTACGTGATGGAAGATTGGAGCGTGCATGGCAGCTTCGGGTTCGACGAAGCGAATCCGGTGGCAACCGGAGCTGGCTAGGAAGGAACGTGCAGAACGGCTGAAAAAAAAGAGCGCGGCTGGAAGGCCGCGCCGACAAAGGTTTGGAGATCTTTTTCGTCAACGAAAAAGTCTGCTCCGAAAAGCAGAAAGTTCAGTATAGCGCTGCCTTGAAATGCGATTAGCGGCAATAACAACAATCGTCTATTTCGAAAACTGCAACAGTTACAGTTTGAGACAAACGTTGTAGTTTTTGGGCCACTTTTGCTGTCGCAATTGCACAACGCCCTAAGGTTGACATCAATCTCCCGTATCGGGAAGAAGCCCCCAAAGCCTTTACCAGCAAGGCTTTAGCCGAGGCTAAATATCATTTCCAATCCAGTAATACTTTATTGCGGATTTCGGAATGGGCGCATCGCAACTCACGTACATACACTTTGGCTGTCCCGGAAACGAACGTGCCTGTCGTATGGCGCGTTTTCACGTGCATTCCGCCTCTCGCAGCGTTGCGTGATCGTTTCCTTGAAGCCTGGGTTTCCAAAGCCCATCCTGTTCTCGGAGTTACAAAGATGAAAAAGACACTCATGGTCGCGGCCCTGTCGGGCGTTTTCGCTACTGCCGCTCATGCACAAAGCAGCGTCACGCTGTACGGCTTGATCGACGCAGGCATCACCTACACGAACAACCAGGGCGGTCATAGCAACTGGCAGGAAACGAGCGGCGCGGTGAACGGCAGCCGTTGGGGCCTGCGCGGTGCGGAAGATCTGGGCGGCGGTCTGAAGGCCATCTTCACGTTGGAAAATGGCTTCGGCATCAACGACGGCACGCTGAAGCAAGGTGGTCGTGAATTCGGCCGCCAGGCTTTCGTCGGTCTGTCGAGCAACCAGTTCGGTACCGTGACGCTGGGCCGTCAATACGACAGCATGGTTGACTACGTCGGCCCGCTGTCGCTGACCGGCACGCAATACGGCGGCACGCAGTTTGCCCACCCGTTCGACAACGACAACCTGAACAACTCGTTCCGCGTGAACAACTCGGTCAAGTACCAGAGCGCGGCTTACGGCGGCTTCAAGTTCGGCGCGTTGTATGGCTTCTCGAACCAGGCAGACGGCTTCGCGAACAACCGCGCATACAGCGCGGGTGCATCGTATAACTACGGCGGCCTGAACATCGGCGCGGCCTACCTGCAACTGAACAGCAACGGCGCAACGGCTGCACCGGGCTCAGCGTTCAACACGAGCGGCGCGGTGTCGAGCGACAACACGTTCTTCGCGTCACGTCAGCAAACGTGGGGCGCAGGTGCAAGCTACTCGTTCGGCCCGGCAACGGCTGGCCTCGTGTACTCGCAAACGAACCTGAACGGTCTCGCCGGCATCGGCCAAGGTGCGTCGGGCGTGTCGGGTGGCATCGCCACGAACGGCGACAGCGCACGCTTCCAGAACTTCGAAGCAAACGCACGTTACGCTCTGACGCCGGCTATCAGCATCGCCGGTTCGTACACGTACACGCGTGGCAACCTGGAAGGCACGAGCCCGCACTGGAACCAGTTCAACCTGCAAACCGCTTATGCGCTGTCGAAGCGTACGGACGTGTACCTGCAAGGCGAATAC
The DNA here is from genome assembly GCF_907164545.1 of Paraburkholderia gardini. NCBI lineage: Bacteria > Pseudomonadati > Pseudomonadota > Betaproteobacteria > Burkholderiales > Burkholderiaceae > Paraburkholderia > Paraburkholderia gardini. Next base: position 101,152 of record NZ_CAJQZB010000022.1, read on the forward strand.
CAGGAAGTCAACGAAGGCGCTGGTGTCAATGCAGACATCAACGGCCTGAACGCTTCGGGCAACAACAAGCAAGTCGCTGTGACGGCTGGTCTGCGTCACCGCTTCTAAGCTGTCAGGTAGTATCCGCAGTATTGAAAGGCGCCGCTTGCGGCGCCTTTTTTACTGGCCGCGGGCATTCTCCGGTATCGACATCGACGTCGTAACGGCTTACCCGCCTGCGTCCGGCCGTGGATAACGGACGTCGAGCACGTCGATGGGTTCCGGCCCCGCAGGCGTGTGCAGCGTGACCTGGTCGCCGGTTCGCGCCTTCAGCAGCGCGCGCGCAATCGGCGAAACCCAGCTCACATGTCCGATGTCCAGATTGACCTCATCTACGCCGACGATCGTCACCGTGTGCATTTCGCCGTCTTCGGTCCCGTAGTCGACGCTCGCCCCGAAAAACACCTGGTCGACGCTCTCCTGCCGGCTGCTGTCGACGACTTCCGCCAGATCGAGGCGTTTCGTCAGAAAGCGGATACGCCGGTCGATTTCGCGCAGGCGCCGCTTGCCGTAGATGTAATCGCCGTTTTCGGAGCGGTCGCCGTTCGACGCCGCCCACGACACCAGCCTCACGACCTCCGGACGCTCCTCGTCGATCAGATGCAACAGTTCGTCACGCAGACGCCGGTAACCCGCAGGCGTGATGTAGTTCTTCGCACCCGCGGGAATCTCGGGCTGGGCGACATCGGCGTCGTCGTCCAGATCGTCGGTCGACTCTTTGACAAAGGCTTTGTTCATGGTGCTTCGAAAGGGCCAGGCCCCGTCCATCAAGGATACATAACAAGGATAATGGGACAAATTGGCGTTTGTGGCTTCCCTTTTTTCGCGGCTTTGCTATAATCCCGTTTCTGCGTGCGGCTGTAGCTCAGTTGGATAGAGTACTTGGCTACGAACCAAGGGGTCGTGGGTTCGAATCCTGCCAGCCGCACCACTTATTCGAGGGCCTTCCTCCGGGAAGGCCCTTTTGTTTCACCGGCCTTTCGTCGGTTTTTTGTACGAAGCGCCGGCGTTCAGGCACTACCTGTTTCGCGTGCGGCTGTAGCTCAGTTGGATAGAGTACTTGGCTACGAACCAAGGGGTCGTGGGTTCGAATCCTGCCAGCCGCACCACCTATAAAGGGCTTTCCAGATGGAAGGCCCTTTGTCTTTTATGTTGCCTCAATCAACGCGGCGCCGACTGGATATCGCCGATGCGGCCGTTCGGCGTCGGCATGTCTTCGGCGGAGGGCGGCGTCAACGCCTCGCTGATTACTTCCGCACACACGCCCGCCAGTGCCTGCGACTGGCGCAGCATGTCGTCAGCGACCGTATCGCCGAAACGGCTCGCGACGAATGCCCGCAGCAGTGCGGTTCGCGTCGATTCCCCGCGCCCTTCCACCGTATGCAATCCACCCTCGAAATCAGCGACACAATGCGCGTCGGTGCCGTGCCCGCCCGCCGCGAGCTCCAGCTGCCTTGCGCGGTCGAGCACGAGCGCAGCCGCTTCCCATGAGGCCGACGGCGTAAACCGTCCATCCCAGGGGCGGCCGCGGTCGGTGCCGCGGATCGCAACCGTGCGGCCGCTGTCGGTGAAGTGGATTTCGCGGACAAAATCGTGGAGGCTTCGCGCCACCCAGTAATCGAGCGCGACATCGGTCAGATCAGCAACGTTCATCGGATTTCCCTTTCGAACAGCCGCAGGTGCGCGCGTTCGATTCAGACGCGCCTGAAACCGTCAGTAATCGGCGCGTTCGCGGTCGATGCGCATGCCGCCGTCGTGGCGATGATGGCCTTCCTCGCTCGGACGCTCGCGCGCGATGCGCATCACATCCGGGTTCGTACGCACGCGGCGCATGACATTGGCGAGGTGCACGCGGTCGCTCACCTGAATCACGAAGCGCAGGACGGTGGATTCCTGCGACAGGTCTTCGTCCATTGCGATATGAACGATATTCGCGTCGGCTGACGTGATGTCGGCGGCGACCCGGGCGAACACGCCCTTCGTGTTCTTCACCAGCACCTTGATCGCGACGTCGAAGAGACGCCCGGGCTGCGGCGCCCACGCGACGTCGATCCAGCGGCCCGGATCGCGGCGGTGAATGCGCTGTGCGACGCGGCAATCGGTGGTGTGAATCGCCATGCCGAGGCCAATGCCGATGTAGCCCATGATGTCGTCGCCCGGAATCGGACGGCAGCAGGCCGAGAGCTGCACCGACATGCCTTCGGTGCCCGTAATCACGACCGGCGGCGGCGCATGCGAGCCGGCGGACTCCTGGCGCGGACTGTCGTCGTCGGCGTCGCGGCCGCTCATCAGCACCTCGATGCGCTTTGCCATCACGGCTGCGACGCGCCGGCCAAGGCCGATGTCCGCGAAAATTTCCTGGCGGTTCTTGTTGCCGGTCCACTGCACCAGCTTTTCCCAGACTTCCGGCGTCACGTCCGACAGTGCAAAGCCGTAGCCCTTCAGCGCCTGATCGACCAGACGTTCGCCGAGCTGCACCGACTCGTTCAGCCGCATCGTCTTCAGGTAGTGGCGGATCGCCGAACGCGCCTTGCCCGTGCGCACAAAGCCAAGCCACGCCGGATTCGGCTTCGAATACGGCGCGGTAATGACTTCGACGATATCGCCGCTCTTCAGCTCCGTGCGCAGCGGCAGCAGTTCGTTGTTGATCTTCACCGCGACGCACTGGTTGCCCAGGTCACTGTGGATCGAATACGCGAAATCGAGTGCCGTGGCGCCGCGCGGCAACGCCATGATTTTCGACTTCGGCGTGAACACATAGACCGCATCCGGGAACAGGTCGATCTTCACGTGTTCGAGGAATTCGCTCGAATCGCCCGCTTCGCTCTGGATATCCAGCAGCGATTTCATCCACTGATGCGCGCGCTTCTGCACGTCGTTGAGATCGGCGCTGCCGTTCTTGTACAGCCAGTGGGCGGCGACGCCCGCTTCCGCGATCTCGTGCATCTTGCGCGTGCGCACCTGGAACTCGATCGGCGCGCCAAACGGGCCAACGAGTGTGGTGTGCAGCGACTGATAGCCGTTGACCTTCGGAATCGCGATGTAATCCTTGAACTTGCCCGGCACCGGTTTATAGAGCGCATGCAGCGCGCCGATGCAGGTGTAGCACTCCAGCGCGCTTTCGACGACCACGCGGAACCCGTACACGTCGAGCACCTGCGAGAACGACAGTTGCTTGTCGCGCATCTTCTTGTAGATGCTGAAGATGGTCTTTTCGCGGCCGGTGACTTCGGCATCGAGCTTCGCGTCGGCGATCGCGCGCTGCACCGATTCCATGATCTTGCCGACCACTTCGCGACGGTTGCCGCGCGCCGCCTTGACGGCCTTTTCGAGCGTGGCGTACCGATGCGGGTTGAAGTTCGCGAAGCTCAGGTCCTGCAACTCGCGATACGTATTGTTCAGACCCAGCCGGTGCGCGATCGGGGCGTAAATATCGAGCGTTTCACGCGCCACGCGACGGCGCTTCTCATGCGGTACCGCGCCCAGCGTGCGCATGTTGTGCAGGCGGTCCGCAAGCTTGACGAGAATCACGCGCACGTCGCGCGCCATCGCGAGCAGCATCTTGCGGAAGTTTTCCGCCTGCGCTTCCTCGCGATTGCGAAACTCCATCTTGTCGAGCTTCGACAGCCCGTCGACCAGTTCCGCGACCTTCGCGCCGAAGCGCTCGGCAAGTTCCGCCTTGGTCACGCCCTGATCTTCCATCACGTCATGTAGCAGCGCCGCCATGATCGACTGGGCGTCGAGCTTCCAGCCGGCGCAGATTTCCGCGACGGCGACAGGATGCGTGATGTAGGGTTCACCGCTTTGACGATACTGGCCGAGATGGGCCTCATCGCTGAAATGGAAGGCCGCCTTGACGTCCTTGATCTCTTCCGGCGTGATGTATTCGGCAAGTGCCGACGTCAGCTTCGAGATCGAAACGACGTCATGCCGGCGCGGCTGCTCCGGCGTGGCGGTCGGCCCGAACAGATGACGAAACGACTGTTCGAGGACCGCGTCGATGTAGCGGCGTGCAGTCGAAGGCGAATCGCCTTCGGGGACGTTGTCGTGTGAATCGTGCTCCGCTTCCGAAGTGGCAGGCGATGGGGTCGTGCTCATGTTCGCCTCCGTGCCGGAATACGTGCTGGCGACAAGCCGGTCTGCACGCGTTGTTCAATAACTCAGCAGTCGAATGCGGACGAAGCGCGCCTTAAACCGGCACTTTCTTCAGCATTTCGACGCCGACCTGACCAGCCGCGATTTCGCGCAGTGCGACGACGGTAGGCTTGTCGCGGCTTTCGATCTTCGGCGTGTGGCCTTGTGCGAGCTGACGCGCGCGATAGGTTGCGGCAAGCGCCAGTTCGAAACGGTTCGGAATCTGTTTCAGACAGTCTTCGACGGTAATGCGGGCCATGTTGGAAATTCCTTCTCAGTATGTTGCTTATTCTACCTTATGTGCCGGAAACCCCGCCGTTAGCCGCCGTGCGGCAGATGGATGCCGAGTTGCACAAAAAGCTGCGTGTGGCGTGCGTACTGCGAAGCGAAGCGTGAACGCGTCGCCGCGACGAGGCATTGCAGCTCGGCGAGCGCGCGATCGAAGTTCTCGTTGATCACCACGTATTCGGCTTCGGCGGCGTGCGCCATCTCGCTACCCGCGGCAAGCAGACGGCGCGTAATCACGTTCGGCTCGTCCTGGCCACGCTTCTTCAGACGCTCTTCGAGCGCATCGAGCGAAGGCGGCAGAATGAAAATTTCGACGGCATTGTGGAACTGCTTTTTCACCTGCTGCGCGCCTTGCCAGTCGATTTCGAGCAGCACGTCGTGGCCGCTTTTCATCTGTTCCTCGATCCACACGCGCGAGGTCGCATAGTAGTTGCCGTGCACTTCCGCGCTTTCGAGAAACTCACCCTGCGTGTGACGCAACAGAAAATCGTCGACCGTCGTGAAGTGATAGTGCTGACCGCCCTGTTCCTTCGGACGCGGCGAGCGCGTCGTGTACGAAATCGACAGACGGATCTGCGGATCTTTCGCGAGCAGCGCGTTCACGAGCGTCGACTTGCCCGCGCCGGACGGCGCCACGACCATGAACAGGTTGCCCGGATAAGCGCCGGCGTACGGGTTGTGCTGCGCGCTGCCTTCGCGTGTCTGGCCAGTCATGGGCGTGTCACTCCAGGTTTTGTACTTGTTCGCGCATCTGCTCGATGAGGAGCTTCAGCGTCATCGACGAATCGGCCAGTTCCTTCGCGGCCGCCTTCGATCCCAATGTGTTCGCCTCGCGATTCAGTTCCTGCATCATGAAGTCGAGGCGCTTGCCGACCTTGCCGCCCTTCTCGATCACATGACGCGTTTCGTTCAGATGCGCGGTGAGGCGCGTGAGCTCTTCCGCGATGTCGATGCGGATGCCGTAAATCGTCACTTCCTGGCGGATACGTTCGGCGATTTCCTCGCGCGGGACGATCGTGGCCCCCGCCGGCCGGGCGGCCCCCCCCCGCGGCT